>NZ_CP009516.1:313662-627325 GCF_000970285.1 Methanosarcina horonobensis HB-1 = JCM 15518
AAGAAAAAAGGAATACTTTAAACGCTGAAGCCAGCGCTCTCGCCGCAAAGCGCAACGACCTCAACAAGAAGACAAAAGACCTTATCAACGAAGCCCAGGAATTAAAAGTTCTCAGGGACGAGATCAACGAGAAGGTCAGCGAATACAAGAACAAACGCGACGAGACCAATGCCAGGGCAAACGATCTGTTTGCAAAGGCAGACTCCATCAGAAAGCAGAACAACCTTGGCGGGCCCTCAATCAAAGCCTTAAGGAAAGACATCGATCGCCTTGAATTCGCCCAGCAGACCGAAGTCCTGAGCACCACCAAGGAAAGAGAACTCGTTGGTAAGATCCAGCAGCTTCAGAAGCAGTACCAGGTTAAAAAAGTCCAGCTTGAGAGCAACCTCGAATTGAAAAATATCCTGGACGAAGCCCAGAAAATCAGGGACGAAGCTTCCGTATTCCATGACGAGCTTGCAGAGTACGCCAGGCAGGCACAGGAATACCACGAGAAGATGATTGCAGCCTTTAAGGAAGCTGACAGAACCAGAGCAGAGTCGGACATCGCACACAGGGAATTTGTAAAAGCCCAGGAAGCAGCTGACGAACAGCACAAGATTTTCATCAATGCTCAGAAGGAAATCAGGGACCTTGACAAAGAAATCTTCAAGCTTAAGAAGAAAGACAAGGACGGAAAGTCCCGTGTCGTCAAGTCCGAACTCCAGAAAGATGCCAAATCCATCTTCGAGAAGTTCAAGGGCGGAGCAAAGCTCACCACTGAAGACCTGATGACTCTTCAGAGGTCCGGTTTAGTCTAATCAATCTCATAGAATAGATTCTCTGGAATCCTTAATTCCAATTGCAGGTGAAGGCAACTTCGCTTTTATCTGCATTCTTTTTTCTGTTATCAGAACGGTACTTTCTGTTGCCTTGAATTACTGAATCCGTTATTTTACTGGAATTGCTATTGTATTCTGTTAATGTACTTTTGAGCAGCTAATGCTATCGATTTATCTGATGTGCAGGCAAGCTAAATCCAGTAGGCAAGCTCAAACTCACTGGCATGCAGAAAAAAACAAGTAGTGTATTTTATGGCTTGACTTGCTTCAAAAATCTAAATTTGGTAAAATTTGAAGTTCAATTTACTTCAAAATGCCGAAGCTCACTCCAGAAGCTTCAGGTACTTCTCCCTGAACTCCGGGTTTCTCATAAGGCAGCATTTTGCGTTATATGCGGGGTCATTCCTGATTTTTTTCCACACATCCTTTACCCTGTCCCTATGAACATTTCCATAGGGAATAGGAATGCAGGCGCAGGGGAGAATATTTCCTTCAGGTGTAATATGTAGCCATTTCCTGCCTGCCATACAGCCTGTTGTCCTCATAACCTGCGGAATCGGAAAGATTCTCGGACCTTCTTTTTCACGTGCCTGAGAAACAAAACTATCAAATTTTCTCATATCTTTTGGAGTCATGATCTCGGAAGCATGATCCATCCATCTGCCAGTGGGCACTATCTCATAGAAAGAGAGTTCATGGGCTCCAAGGTCTGCAGCAAGGGTGTAAAGCTCATCAAGTTCATTGACATTATCCCTTGAAAGCACCACATATATATTTACAAGCAGCCCGGCCGCAAGTCCATTCTTGACTGCCTCAACCGCACTTTTGAATACCCCTATCCTGCCCCTTACATAATCGTGCTTTTCTTCATATGCGCTGTCAAAACTGACCGTAAGGGAATATAGCCCCGCAGCTTTCAGACTCTGCGCTCGTTCTTCGGTCAGCCCTACTCCCGAGGTGAACATGCCGGTGATGGCTTTTTCGGGATCTACATATCTTATCAGATCTTCCAGGCCGGGATATGTCAGGGGCTCTCCCCCATCAAAGATAACGAAGGTCGTGCCCATTTCGAGCACCTGATCAACTATGTCTCTAACCGTTTCGGGTGCAAGCTTTGCCCTGTTCTTTGTATCCGGAAGGGCACAGTGGATGCAGTTGTTAGGGCAGTCTTCTGTAATTGATATCGTTACCTGGTCAGGTATGTTTTTCCCGAGCATTGACGAAAGCTGGCTTTTCACAAGGCGGTCAAAGCCAGTACTCGGAATCGGGGGCATCCAGGTAGAATAGATCAGACGGTCAGCCTCTAAGTTTGCAGGCTTTTCGCCGTCAAAGATTGAGATGTTTGCCTTAAGGACTTTTTTCATCAGTGGAGATGCTGCCCCACCGGTTTTCATTGTCAAGCATCCGTCTTCAATTTCGGCATAAACCCTGAAAAGAGGATTTTTATAAAATTCGTACTGCATATTTTCCCTGCATCTGGCTTTCTGGTATTTTTTCCCTTTCTGTATTGTTCCGTTCTATTTTTTCCGTTTTTGCCTTTTTTTCAGTTCCTAAAATCCTGTCTTTACTCAGCCTGCCTTAACTTTCAGTTTGTTTCCAGTAGTTTATATTCCAATTTATTTGTTTCTCAGGAATGCCCTATACTTTAGCATAGCTGAAGGTTTCTTCTTCAACATGAATGTGAAAACCTGCATTGCCTGTTCAAAAGCGCTGCCGTGAATGAAGGAGAGGTCTTCGTTTTCAAACACTTCTGCCATCTCATCGATTTCTCTGTCCGTCATCTTCCTGAGGGTCTCAAGTCCTATACGGCCCACGTAGTGCTCTACTTTAAACTCTTTTTCCCAGATTTTTCTGTACTCGGAGAGAGCATTTTTTGAAACGTCTCCTCTTTTCACAGAATCTGCAGCCACATCTCCGCATATCTGGCCTGCCCTCATCGCATACCCTATTCCTGACTGGCCTGCAGCTCCTCCGACTACCATTATCCCGTCAGTTATGTATTCCCCGGGTATGGTTACTATGGGGTCTCCCCCGGAAAGTTTTCTTACAACCTCTATTTCTTCTAGCCCTTTAAGTTTTTTGAAACGCTCTACCCAGGCATTCAGGTAAGGGGTCGCATCCTTTCCGCACCTTCGTACATAAGCTCCGATAGCTGCATTATCTCCTCCCCTGGGAGCATATGTGGTCTTCCAGCCTGGGGCATGATTTCCTACATAATACTCAAACATCTCAGGTTTACCCAGTCCGGGTGCTCTAATATCAAGTTCAGTTCCCCAGGCTATATCTTCAGGGTGTTTCATCGTTTTCATACCCAGACGAGAAGCTATTTTCGAATTGATGCCGTCGGAAATAATCACAAGCTTGGATCTTAATGTCCCCTCAGAAGTAATGACAGCAAATTCCCTTCCTTCCTTCCAGATATCCCTTGCTTCGATCCCTGTTCTGAGTTCAACGCCGGTTTTCATAACTTTTTCCGCATAAAACCGGTCAAAATTTGATTTGTCGATGGAATAACCTGGGGTTTCAACTATTACTTCTCTACCTTCAGGGGAGATAATCTTCATCCCTTTGAGGTAATGTACGACATAAGACGGGTCTGCCTTTTCTCCGCACCTGTCAAGCATCCCCTTAAAGAAAGAGTTTGCAGGGTGTGGTGGATTTCCAATCTCTTCTTTCTTTTCGAGCAAAAGGATATCTGCACCTTTTTCACAGGCATTTCTGGCAGCCATGAGTCCTGCAGGGGATGCCCCGATTACAATAATGTCCGCGTCCATTTTTATCTATCCTTTTTTCACCAGAGAATGGAGGTATAAGATCCCAGATATATGCAGAGCACAACATCAAGGATCATTGACCCGAACATTATTGCTCTGTAATTTGAACCGTTAAGGAAAAGTGCACCGCCTCTCTCAGGAGTGGGATGCCTGATAAAGTCAAAGCACTGGGTAAGCATCCAGAGCCCTGAAGCAAGAGCTCCTGCAAAAAATACGGGACCGAGCCGGGCTGACCAGCCTATGATAACCGACGCAATAACCCCTACAATCCACCAGAAGGTCACAAACCTGGCAGTAAAGGGGATCCCGAAGGTTACGGGCATTGTAGGAGCTCCTTTTAGCCTGTCTCCCTCTACATCCCTGGCAACGCCTCCCAGAGTAAAAGCCCAGTCAGTTACGCACATCATGAGTCCGAAGCAGATTGCAGGAAGAGGTAGAATTACCCCGTCACTGCCTTTCAAAATCCCGGCCGGATCGAATGCAAGCCATATCCCGACAGGCACGAGCCCGTAGGAAATGCCTACGGGAAGAAAACTCAGGAATGTGCTGCGCTTTGCAAAGATTGAGTAAACAGTGATAGTTGCAGCTGCGATAAAGAGGACTACAAGGGACTCAGGGTTCAGGTACGTAGCTGCGGCACCTGCGATAAGCAAAAGCAAGAAGGCATACATCATCGCCGAGTTCTTTGAAACTCTCGAAGAGGGCAGTGGACGGTTCGGAATATTGATAGTGTCGATATCGACATCGCAGCAGTCATTGAAAACGTATGAACTGGTTATAGCCGCAAAGCCTCCTATCACGGCAATCAGGAAGGGGACAAGTAAGGGCAGCCCTCCGGTTGCCAGATATGAAGCAAGGATCGCGCTTGCGGCAGGGAGGGTCAGGTCCATGTAGTAGAGTTCGGGTCTCAGCAGCCGGAGGTAGGGGCTGAGCTCCCCGATTCTTGCTGTAAGGGACAATAGTTTCACCTGTGAATTTTCGGTTTATACGGATTTTTCTGTGTCCGGAATCTCATGTTTCGGGATTTTTCTGTTTAAGTGCTTGTTTGCAAATAGTCCTATAAAACTTTCGCATTTCAAAAAAGTTTCCTTTTTTACTGAAAGATTCTGCCAGTACGGGAGAGTTGAGAATTTGACATATATGGAAGGCTGTTGGAGAAGGGCTGTTAGATAAGAGTTGTTAGATATACTACACCTCATATCATTAAAGAGCCCGAAAGAAACCCATTTTAACAAGCTTTCATAGCTTGCTTATTCTTTTTTCCAGGCTTCTCTGTATACGAGCTTTGCTTTTTTCCCGATTTCTTCAATTAAAGGGTGTTCAAACTCTTTTTCGCAGATAAAGGTAAACTCTGCCCCAGGGTTCAGATCCATCAATTTAATTGTGTTTGAGAGGGCTGTGCTGAGAGCTTCGTAGTCCGGAAACTTCGGGATCTCGGCATTGAAGGGATAAACCTCTTCCATTTCCGCAGGAAAAGCCCCGAACGGAGCTTTGAATGCCAGGATCCGGTCATAGTCTTTTTCTCCTTTTACAGGGGCTGCGCGGATAATTGCCGAACCTTCAAGGCTGAACCTCTCCAGCCTTTTTCCGAAGCGCAGAACTTCAGGTCTGGAGGAGGATTCCGGCCCGCAGTAAAAGTATGTGCCTTTGGTTGCAGGGTCAAACTGTTCCAGCCATGCAGAATGAGTGTAGAGCCTTTTCAGCCCGTCAAGGAGTTTCGGGTGAGCACGGCAGCGCTGTTCGACAAGCTCGAGCAGTTTTCCATCCTTGATAGACTGCTTGATCAGCCTGATTTCTGCAAAGGTCGCATAAAGGTTATGCCGCCCCAGAAGTTCTTCTTTATTTCTGGCTTTTTTCAGTTCATCGGCAGTATATTTGGAACAGACAGGGCAGGAACAGGGCAGATAATTCAATTTTTCTATGTGATATGTCCCGTTTGCAGTAATATAACGTCCGTCTTTTGCATATAGGGCATAAGCTGCCGAGTCAAACAGGTCGCAGCCAAGAGCAACTGCAAGAGCAAACATCATGGGATGCCCTGCCCCGAAAAGGTGGACGGGTGAGGTTGGAGAAAGTCCTTTTTTGGATGCTGCAATTACATCAACAAGCTCTGCATAGCGGTAAGATTCCATCAGAGGGACAACAGCCCCCAATGGATAGACTTCAAAGTTCAGATTCCTCAGGTGAGATGCAGCTTTTTCCCTTAGTTCGGGATAGGTAGAACCCTGAACCGGGCCTGCGAGGAGCTGTTTGCTCTGGATGAATTTGCGGGCAGCTTCGAGACGTTCGGCTGTAATCGCAAGCTCTTCTTCTGCCTTCTTAAAGTGGACGTCCGGAGGAGTAGGAATATCAAGAGGGACTATAATGTCGCTTCCTATTTTTTCCTGGAACTCGAGGATCTCCTCGTTTGTAACTTCAACTGACCCGTACACTGAAAGCTGGAAAGAACCCGAGTCTGTCATAATCGGGCCGTCAAAGCCAAGAAGCCCATGCAGCCCTCTTTCAAGGGCGACGCTTCGGAGCTCTTCTTTACGGTAAATAATGTAGGAATTGGTGATCAGAATCTCTGCCCCGAAACTTCTCATCTCTTTCGGGGAAATAAGCTGGATGTTCGGATTAATTACAGGCATGACCGTAGGAGTCTCGACTATCCCGTGAGGAGTCCTGAGTTTCCCTATCCTGCCGCCTGCGTCCTTATCTAGAATTTCAAATATCGCTGACATGCCGCGGGTATAGATGCCTCTCAGATATATTTATCTTTGGGGCTGGCGGCTTTGTTGGAAAATAATTCTCTCATCTTACGTTTATTTTGAGAACTAGCTATAAACAAAGACCTTACTCCGATTTTTTGTAGCCTATGGAGGAAAAGTCCAGGAAAAATATAGAGCTTGCATAAATTATAAACAGATGCAGGTATAAAATCATAAACAATTGATGATATGCAGCCTATTACACCACACCTCGATTTTGAACAGCTTGAACAGAAGCTAAGGGAATTTTTCTCCAAAGTTGAGAATATTTCATTGGCTTATCTTTTCGGTTCAACCGTCCGGGGAGAATCTAATTGCCTGAGTGACATAGATATTGCTGTGCTTTTTGATGATACTCTTTTACAAAAGGAAGCTTTTGACCTTCAGCTGGAATTAATAAGTGAACTTACAGGTCTTCTTAAAACGAACAATGTAGACCTTGTGGTACTCAATGATTCTCCTCTCCTTTTGACATATAACATCATACGTAACGGGATCATTTTAAAGTCCGATGAACCTTTAAGGGTAAAGTTTGAGACAAAAATCATGTCCAGGTACCTGGACGAGCGGTACCATATTGAAAGGCATGCAAAAGAGAGCCTGAGAAGGATAGCAGAGAGCGGGTTTCGATGATAAAAGAGATCAACTTCAAGCTGGAACAACTTGGGGAGTATATCAGCACCCTCAGAGAATATCAATCGTGTGATATTGAGGAGATAAGGAACAATCGTACTTTGAGGGGAGCGATTGAAAGGTATATAGAGATCTCTCTTGCCTGCATGATTGATATCTGTGAGATGATCATTTCTAGCGAGAAATTGAGGCGTCCAGACACTTACAGAGAAGTTATTCTGGTACTTGGCCAGCACGATGTTCTCCCAAAAGAATTTACCAAGAAGCTGGCACCTGCAGCCGGTTTTCGAAATGTGCTTGTCCACATGTATGCAGATATTGACCTTGAAAAGCTTTATTCACATCTCCAAAATGACATTGACGATCTGGAACTTTTTGCTGAATACATTGCAAAGTACTTGGTTTCTAAGTACGAATAATTATGGTAGTGCCAGTCTAGTTGCGCCACCCTAATTGCACCTCGCTCGAATTGCGCCTCGGGATCACAGGAAATCGGAGATTTTCTGGGAGTTGCGATGTAATCGCAACAGTACGCTGTCCTTTTCGCTTCGCTCAAGAGGACTACTTTATAAGTTATAGAGTGGGCAGAGCTATAAGAGGACTAATTAAAAATGTTAGTGGAGCTTTTCCTTTCCGTCCTTGTTTTTCATGATCATAGGATATCAAGCGAACTAAGTTTAATATTTACGTCTAAACTATAGTCCCCCTCTCCTCATTTTTTTCTTCCCTTTATCTACTTTTTGGAATCAGTCTTCTTTTGCCCGTGGCATAGCAATGATTTCCCTGACCTGAAGGGAGAAAAAGTCATTGCTGTGGGCCGGCCTCAATACGAGAGCCACATCTGCGCCCCATCTCGTGCCTCCTATGGCTATGATCTCGGTATCGTTTGAGACAGGGATATGGCCTGAATCTGCTGCCATAATGGCAACCTCTATAGCTACCTTGAAGCCTTTTCCGAAAAGGGAACGCAGGGCGTCTGCAATTATCTCGGTTCTTGAATAGCCTCCGAACTTCTTTGTGATCGAACGCTCTATTCCGGAGAACATGTGTGACTGGGTGGTAATTACTGCTCCGAGCTCTTCGAGTTTCTTTTTGTACTCTTCTTCTACTTCCCATTCACCTTTTTCTTTCTGCCCGTACTGGTGGCTTACTCCAATTACTTTGATGCCACTGCCCTTTACTGCCTCTGCCATTTTAAGAGCAGTTTTCCCGCTGGTACTTGCAACTACGATATGTGAGATTTCAAGTTCTGATGCTCTTTCTGCTGCAACCTCAATAACAGCTTCCGTATTTTCTTCCCCTACGCTATCGAGATAAAGAATTGGTTTTTCCATGATTATTTCCTCCTGCATTTGATTTTTAATTATCTTTTACAAGCTTCTTCCACTGATTATTATAATCTTTTTAAGTTTAATTCTGTTAAGTCCGGTTCTGTCGTTTACATCTAACTCTACTGCTTAGATCTATTTTTTTCCGTTTTTTACATCTATATCTTTTATGTATAGTGCTTTTTATCTGCTGTTTTTACGGATCTTTCTTCTTATTTTCCATCTTTTCTGTAAAACTCTTTTCCCTCTCCTTTTTATCTCCCAGAAGCGCAGCTTATATTCGGCATATATTTGGCAAACGTTTAGTGGAGAAGATGTGGTAATTAAATAAGTAATTTTGATCTGAATTATTTTTTCTCTGTCATGAGAAGAGATATATATTAAAAGGATTCTCTTTTAATAAAAAAGAGGGTTATGGCATTCGAAATCCCGGGATCATCAATATTTTTTTTATTGGTGCCTGTGCAGAAGGTAACACAGACCCGGGCTGGCGAGAAACTTGTTTATTTAGGATTAGATAAGATATACTCATAGGGGTTGTATTTCATGAGGTGGTTTTTTGTCAACTACGACAGACTATGACGACAATGACGTGAAGATTATTACGAAACCTGTTCAATCAAAAAACCCTGTTTTGATTGAAGGTTTTCCCGGAATCGGGCTTGTGGGGAACATTGCAAGTCAGCACATGATCGAAGAAATGAACATGGAGTACATAGGCTCCATTGAGTCCAGGTATTTCCCCTCAATCGCAGTGCTTTATGAGGGGCTTATAAACATGCCTGTAAGGATCTACGAAAATGTGGAGCACAATATCATTATAGTTATTTCCGATATTCCTATCAGCCATTCGGTATCCTATGATGTAAGCAATGCTCTCGTGGACTGGGCTGAATCCATCAACGTCAGAGAGATTGCTTCCATTGCAGGGATTGCAATTATGGACGGAGGACATAAGGTTTTCGGAGCAGCTACCACGCCGGAAATGCTGGATAAAATCAGGGATAAGGTCGAGATTTTCCAGATGGGAACTATTTCCGGGATTTCAGGCAGCGTAATGGCTGAATGCTTGCTGCGCGGAATTCCTGCAATCAGCCTTCTCGGGGCTACGAAAACCCAGAACCCGGACCCAAGAGCCGCATCTTCTGTGATTGGAGTCCTTAATGAGCTGTATGGACTTTCAGTCAGCACTGATAGGCTCATAGAACAGGCTGAGCGCATAGAGATCGAACTCCAGAGGCTTGCTGAAGACGTTCAGGCTACCGAGCAGAAAGGAGAAGTCAAAAAGGAGTTCCCAATGTACGGGTGATCTCATGGAGTACATCGCATTAACAGGAATTGCCGACTCCGTGATTGAGATCCTGAAAAAGCACGATCTCAGGACTCTTGAGATCAGAAATCCGCAGAACTTCTTCGGAATACTGGGGCTCAATGCAGGAGACAGTGTTCTCCTGACCTCTACAAGCCTTCAGGACCTAACTGATGGGACTCAGGGGCTCATAGCAAGGGTTGTTCAAAAGCAGATCTCAGTTCACTCTTTTGTCAGCTCAAATGAACTCTATATTGAAGAGCGAGAGACCCTTTCAGCCCGTATTCAACTTGAGTGCAGGTGTATGGCAAGGGTAAGGAATGTTATCTCAAATGAAATCGGAAAACCCGTGAGAGTAGACGCAAGAGAAATCTCCTGCTATGAAGCCAGGTAAAGTTTTTCTTAAATTCAGCATATTCTGCCAGACTTCAATTCAAAAACGTACTTTTCTGAAGCCTTTGACCCTCTTATAATATCCGATTTTAATAAAATATATTAATAATGGTTAATTTTTCGAAAAACGTATTTTTTAATTTTTTCAATAATTGATTCTTAAAAAAGATTTTTAAAAGGTGAAACCGGAAAGTTGAGCTTTTCCGGAAACCGCCAGTTTAGTTTTAAATATATTTACATGTCTTCCGGCATTTCGCCGCCCATACCCGGGCCTGGGCCTGCTCTTCCGCCGCCGGATGAGGCGATTACGTCGTCGATCCTGAGGATCATGATTGCGGCTTCTGTAGCTGCGTTGATTGCCTGGGTCTTGATCCTGAGGGGTTCGACAACATCATTTTCGAACATATCCTCAATCTTGCCTGTATAAACATTGAGTCCGGCTCTCTTGTTACCTTTCTCGTGCTGGGAGCGCATTTCCACAAGCATGTCGATCGGATCAAGTCCTGCATTTTCTGCAAGGGTGTGCGGGATAATTTCCAGGGACTCGGCAAACTTCATTACTGCAAGCTGTTCCCTGCCTTTAAGGGTTGCTGCATATTCCTTGAGCCGGAGGGATAGTTCTACTTCAGGAGAGCCGCCACCGACAACGATCTTCTGGTCTTCGAGGGCAACGCCAACAACCCTGAGAGCATCTTCAAGGGCTCTCTCAAGGCCGTCAACCACATGCTCGGTTCCGCCGCGGAGCAGGATAGATGTGGTCTTGCTTTCCTTGCATCCTGTGACAAAGGTCATTCTGGAGCCTGTGACATCCTTTTCTTCTACAAGGCCTGCATAGCCGAGGTCGGATTCTTCGATCTCGTCAAGGTTGGTAATGACCCTTCCGCCTGTAGCTCTGGAGAGCTTGTCCATGTCGCTCTTCTTTACTCTGCGGATTGCGAAAATGCCTGCCTTTGTCAGGTAGTATTGGGCAAGGTCATCAATGCCCTTCTGGCAGAAGACTACGTTTGCACCGGTCTTGATTACCTTGTCAACGATTTCCCTGAGCATTGCTTCTTCCTGGTCAAGGAAAAGCTGCATCTGGTCAGGGGTGGTGATCTTAATTTCAGCTTTGGTTTCGGTCTTTTTGAGTTCGATAGGTACGCTTAAAAGAAGAACCTTTGCATCCTTTACAACTTCCGGCATGCCGGTGTGGACACGTTCCTTATCGACAATTACACCTTCGATAATTTCAGAGTCCTTGATGCTTCCGCCAGGTCTCTTTTCGGTTTTAACATCTTCTATGTCGACAGTGATCTTTCCGTCTTCACTTTTCTCAACAACGGACTTAATTGCATGGACTGCGAGCCTGGAGAGGTGAGCCTTGTGTGATTCCGCACCCTTTCCGGTGATGGCTGTGCCTGCGATCTTCTCGAGAGTCTCGGTATCTTCAGGAGATGCGCTGATGGTGACTGTGTCAAGAATCTTTACAGCCTGGGCTGCTGCGAGCCTGTAACCGCTTGCGATTACAGTGGGGTGTACGCCGCTTTCAAGCAGGTCTTCCGCCTTTGTCAGGAATTCTCCTGCGAGGACGGCTGCGGTAGTTGTTCCGTCACCGACTTCGGCGTCCTGAGTCTTGGCGACTTCTACGATCATCTTTGCACCGGGGTGCTCAATGTCCATTTCTTTGAGGATGGTTGCTCCGTCATTGGTGATGACGACATCTCCCATCGAGTCTACAAGCATCTTGTCCATACCCTTAGGCCCAAGAGTGGTCCTCACCGCTTCAGCTACTGCCTTTGCGGCCATAATGTTGTTGTGCTGAGCGTCGGAACCGTGGGTTCTCTTGCTGCCTTCCCTTAATATAAAGATCGGTTGTGCTGCCAAACTTCAATCTCCTTTTAATGATGTGAAATATATGAATTTTTGTTAATTGTATTCCTGAGCACTTACCTTTGTGCGTAATTTTCCTATTCTTAATGCAAGCACTTCTATATAAGAATTCCTCTGAAGGTCAGATCCCTAATCCTGAAAAAAGAGTCTGCTGGTCCTTTTAATACATGAGTTTCGCTTCCCGAGTTTCGCTTCGGGATCACAGAAAATCGGAGATTTTCTGGGAGTTGCGATGTAATCGCAACAGCACGAGGTCCTTTTCGCTCGCTCCGCTTCGCTCAAGAGGACTACTTTAGAAGTTATACAATGAGTTAAGCTCAGGAGGACTATTAGGAGAGCTCATAAATTCTAATACTGAAGCTCGATATTGAGGACAGCCTCTCAAATAAAACGAGGAAAACTGAGACACCATCAATAAAATTAGTTAGAGAACACAGAGGGGTGAAAAAAATGAAATTAATTTTGTCTGAAAAAAGGGTTAATCGAAGGAACTTCAGGTTTTTTTCCTTCGATTTCTTGATTCTGTTTTTAGTTTCTCTATTTTTCTTAGATGGCTTTCAGTGAGTTTTTATATACTCGATCATGCGCGGAGTAAGCAACGGAATCAACTCAGGCAGCATATTGGGCATGAGATTTTCCATGGCTTTTGGCATGAGATCAGGGAGCTGTTCTTTCATGTAGTCCGGCATGGGGACTCTTCTTTCCACGGCTTTGAGCATATCAGGCATGACTTTTGGCATGACAGAAGGCATGAGTCTTGGCATCATAACCGGCATCATGGGTTTCATCATGGCATCCATGCCTGGTACGTACTTGACCATCTTCATCATTGCTTGAAGAGGTGCTGGCATGGCAGCCATCATCTGGGGCATGAGTTCAACCATGAGATCGGTCATCTTTTCGGGCTGCATGAGGTCGATCATCTTTTCGAAAGGCACCCAGGATTGCAGCGTATAGTTTGTCGAGTCCGGGATGTCGTAGCCGAGACTTCTCGCTACCAGGGCACCGAGGTCCTGAGCCTGTATGTCAAGGTTATTTTCCTGCGCTGCCACCCTGAACTGGAAGATGCAGCATGGGCAAAGAGCTACAATAACATCAGCATTCACATCAGCAGCTTCCTGAAGTCTCATGTTCCCCAGCCTGTAAGCAACCGGAGGCTCGGCAATCAGGCTGACAACGGAGCCGCAGCAGTGCGCTCTTTCTCTATTATATTCCAGTTCTCTGAATTTTATGCCGGGTATGGCTTTAAGGAGCTCTCTCGGAGGCTCGTATACTTTACCTCCTGCTCTTCCCAGGTGGCAGGAGTCGTGCCAGGCGACCACTTTGTCAAGGGGCTGCTTAAACTTCGGTTTAAGGACGTCAAGTCGTTCCACAAGGACTTCGGAATAGTGCTTTGTCTCAAGCCCGTATTCGATCCCGAGCTTTTCTGCCCACTGGGGATAGACTGTGTGCCACATGAGCCAGCATGCAGGGCAGGAAGTAATGACCGTTTTTACGCCTTTCTTTTTCATGTTTGAGACGTTCATTCTCATTATCTTCTCAAAAACGTCCCACTTCCCGGCAACAAGCATGGGGATTCCACAGCAGGCTTCTTTGTCAAAGAGCCCCGTGAATTCGATACCTGCATCGTCGAGCATGCGGACTGCCCCTACAGCAACGTCATTTTCCACAAAGGATGCTGTGCAGCCTGCAAAGTAAGCGTACTCGGCTTCATCCTTCATTTTTGCCCGGATATCTTCTGGTATCCATTTATCCCGGTCTTTCCTGTAATTTGCCCATATATTCCGCTCTTTCAGGAGGCTTGCAGCCATGATCTCAAAGGGCGGGAAAGTCATCTTTTTCTCTTCCCCAATCAGTTTATCCCGCATGGTCATCCAGGCATGTTCGATTGGCATATCCAGTTCGCACCTGGAATCGCACATCTGGCAGGTGGTACAGCCAAGGAAAGTGTTTGTCTGCCTCTGGTCAAGTTTTTCCCTGCCTGCCAGGTACTCTTTAATAAAGAACCATTTCCCTCTTGGAGACTGGGATTCCCAGCCCCTGCCGTAGTACTGGTCGCACTCGCTCACACAGTACCCGCACTGGGAACAGGAATAAGCAAGTTCGGCAACCTCTGCGGGTATTTCCTTTTCATTTTTGAAGCTGACTTCTCCTATCCCGGACATGTTCCCTACAAGCCTGCCCATGGGTTCGAAAGAAGATCCAAGAGACACGGCTGTGTTCAGAAGCCCTTTCCCTTCCAGGGTTTCAGGGTTCATAATCCCGTTGGGGTCGTTTTCTTTTCTCAAAGCTTCGATTTCTGCAAGCCTGTCTCCGAAGACACTCTTCTTCTTCGAGGCGAAGAACAGGCCTGAAGAGTAAGCTCTACCTACATTTTCTTCTGCAATTTTAAGGATACTCAGGGACAGTGCAAAGGCCGTATTGAAAAGTACGGAACGCTCGGAATGGCGCATGAAACAGAGAAGTACAACGTTTCCGTCGCTGATAACCATCCCTTCGGTGAGCACCGGAAGTTTGATCTTCTTTTTAATCTCTTCAAATACACTGTCCATGTTTTCAAGCGGCACGAGTATTTCTGCAGGAATGAAGGAGGGACCAAGTCTTTTTACCTTCATGGATTTGAACCATTCTTCGGTCTCGTGCTTTGCAATCTCCTCAGGGAGAACCGTACCGCCAGCACTTTCGATTGCTTCTCTCAAGCCGGACACGTCTCTCGAAGCAGGATACATGAAGGTGCAGACATAAGCAACAGGCAGCACAGGTCTGTCTTTATCCACAACTTCTCCGTAGTGGAGTTTCTGAGGTGATTTGTTTTTCATGTCCGCCCATTCGGGATTCAGGAAGGAGATTGACCAGAGAGGAATGTTCTTTGCCCTGATTGTTTCAACTGCTTTTTTCATAGCTGAAGCATCAGGGAAACTTGCAGAAACAGCATCTCTATTTTCGAGTTTTTGGACGTTCAGGGTGATTTCGGTTATTATTCCCGTTGTTCCCATTGTCCCTATCAGCTTCTTGAGTTCGGGACCTGAAAATTCCTTTATTTTTCCGTTTGGGAGAACGACCCGGACTTTTTCCATGCTCTCGTAGCCCCAGCCGAACTCATAACTCCCGTATCCGGCTCCGCTCTGGGCAAGCCAGCCTCCTACGGTTGAGGAAGGGGCGCTCGATGGAAGTGCCCTTACAGAAAGGCCCTCTTCTTTCAGCTTTCTTTCCAGTTTTTCCCAGATAATCCCGCTCTGCACAACTGCTTTCTGTCCTTCCGGGTCGATGCTGATTACTTTATTAAGCAGGGTCACGTCGGCAACAATTCCTCCTTTTGTAGGGATTACTCCGCCATACCCTGAGGAGGCTCCTGCACGTGGAACTACAGGAATTTTGTGCCTGTTTGCAAATTCCAGAAGCTTTATTACATCTTCTTCTGTACGAACCTTTACAACGGCTGCCGGATCTGCTTTTCCTATCACTTTTTTAACAAGTGGAGGGAGGGCTCCTATATCGTGATTATAATAGTGGCGTTCGCGTTTGTCAAGATTGACATATTCCCCGAAGAGTTTGGAGAGTTCTGTTTTCTGGACTTCTGAAAGCTCGGATACGCTTTTTGCTGTCATATTTTTTCTAGCTCCCCTTTATTTTTATAACTATAATACAATTAAAAAAATAAAAAATAATTAAAGTTAATAATTATTGAAGTTAAAATAATTAAAGTAATAATTAGAAGTGAAGTGCATCTTTAGGACAGGCACTAACACAGCGCCCGCACTTGATACAGTCGGGCTTTGTCTCGTTCTGGCACACCTTAAGCTGCATCGGACAGACTTTTTCGCATTTCTTACAGCTGATGCATTTGTCTTTTTCAAGTTTCAGCTGGTACCTTTTTCCTCCGAGCAGGCGCTGGGCTGTGCCCATAGGACAGAAAGAACACCAGGTTCTCGGGCTCAGGAAACTTCCGAGAAGGACTGCAATTGAGGTGGTCACAAGGCACATCATTACAAAGATCATGCCTATCTTTTCGAATGTGTTAAGGCTTCCGAAAGTACTTGCTACCCTGTAGCCCATAAAGCCCATCAGCAGGAAAAAGATTGGCAGACGGACCCAGAGACTCCTGAGTGCTTCGGGTATTTTTCTTTTCTTTGAGATTTTGCTGACCCAGAAGTCAACAAGGCTTCCTCTCGGGCAGAGATTTCCGCAGAACCATCTTCCTCTGAAAGGACTGATCAGGAAGATTGCGGCAAACACAAGCAGCATAAAGTACCCGAGTGCAGGATACCAGAGACCCCCGATAGAGACGATCAGTACAAGAATTCCCAGGTAGGGAGTGATTTTGAGCATTTTAATTAACCTCCGTTTTCCCATTTTTCAAGTTCCTGCCCGAGTCTGTCAGCCCAGGACTGGACGATTTTTTGAATGACATTTCTAATCTGGTTTTTTGAATGGATTTTGTAAATGAAGACATAGCCCCCTCCGTCAAGGTTCTGCTGCGATCTCTGAAGAATTTCTTTTTCATGCAGCTTTTTTACGGAGCGCTGGACTGTAGAAATATCTAGGCTCAGAGATTTTGAGAGGGCATCCGTATCAATCCATTTTTCAGGTTCATTTAAAAAATGCCTCATGACATTCAGATCAGCTTTTGTAAGATTGAGGGCGCACTTGATTACGTCCTCTATTTTGAATTCCTTGCAGGCGAAGTCCATTATCCAATCCCTCTTATATTCTACAGTACTGTAATATTACGTCAGGAGTATATATATACTGGGAACTACTGTAGAATAAAGCCAGAAATCAGAAGTACTGTATTTTTTAATTTTGTTGTCCAGGTTGATATTTATAAAGAATAAAGAACAGATAGACAAAAATGAAGGAGAAAGTGCAAGTATGCGTGCTCTGAGAAATGTTTGATCCTTATCTCTGCACCAGGGTCTGTTTTAACAACGAGTCCTGGACCGTTTAGTTCCTAGCAACTGTCAGGTTTGGACGGATTAAAATTCTATACCTAAGTTTAATAGCAATATTCTTATTATATTGCACTAATTATATATCATGGGGGAAAATAAAAATTCATCTGCAATTGGTGTTGGTGTTCTGGTATTCATTGTATTTCTTGTGATAATGCTCGCAGCATTTAATACAGCGAATAATTTAACAACAGGTACAATTTTAGGCACAATTTTTACTGGACTTTTCATGGGGTTTTTAGTGACCGCTGCAATACTACAATAATAAAAAGAGATTTTTGAATGACCTGAAGTAAAAATCAAAGAGTTTATGCCTCTTTATTTCCAAACAAGATGGCAAACTCTGTTCCTCTATCTCTTTTAAGTTCAACATAACCATCTATCTGTTCAACAAGAATATTTATAAGCTGAAGTCCGAGAGAATCGGCATTTTGAAAATCTATCTCTTCTGGAATGCCTTTTCCATTGTCAACTACTCTAAGTATGTACTGGAAGCCATTTTCTTCCCTGCAATCCTCGTCCGAACTGGACATTTCAGATCTGGCTGCAAAGGTCTCAGTTCTTTGCAGGTTTATACATATTTCACCTTTACTTCCGGCAGGAAAAGCATGTTTCAGGGAATTTGAGATCAGCTCATTTACAATGATTCCAAGAGGAATTGCCGTATCCATATCCAGATATGCCTGTTCGAGATCCATTCTCAGGCTGACATTATTTCCAAGATTGTAAGAACTGAAAAGGTCTGAGGCGAATTTACGAAGGTAAGCTGCAAAATCAAGGGCGTCATTTTTGTCTCCCCTGTAAAGTTCTTCATGAATCAAAGCCATTGAAGCTACACGGTTCTGGCTCTCCCTGAAGGCTTCAAGCATCTTTTCATCGCTGAATTTATCAGCTTCAAGGCTGAGAAGAGAACATATAACCTGCAGATTATTTTTTATCCTGTGGTGAATTTCTTTAATCCTGATTTTATCCATTTTTTCCAGGGACTCTTCAGCTATTTTTCTATCAGTTATGTCATACATCATACCCTGGTAAAGCTCTTTATTGCCTGATTCGGAAATGTTCTGGGCAATTCCATGGATCCAGCGGACTTCTCCGTCTTTTTTCCTTATCCTGTACTCATGCCTGACAGTCATACTGGGGGTATTTTTCATTTTTTGAGCTTTTTCCTGCAGTCCTGCACGGTCTTCGGGCACTACAATTTCACTCCAGCGGACTTTTCCGGAAAGAAAATCTTCTTTAGTGTATCCTGTTAGTTCCTCAACAGCCCCGTGCAGGAATACAGGAACAAAGTTCCCATCTAGCTGAGTGCCAATACCCATGAAGTTCTGCAGATATAACTGGACGCGCTCTTCACTCTCTTTTATTTTTTCAATTGCAAGCTTCTGTTCGGTAATATCCTGGATTGCTCCTCTCATTCCAATAGGAGTCTTTTTCTCGTCAAAAATAACTTCACCTTGAGTATGTACCATGCGCTCTGTTCCATTAGCTGAGATAATCCTGCAATCATTGCTATAGGGTTCCCCTTTTAAAGCTTTTTTAACGTTATTCTCTACATAGTCTTGATCTTCTGGATGTACATATCTTAAAAATGAATCAAAAGTTACTTCAAATTCCTGGGGCTCAAGTCCAAAAATGCGATATGTCTCGTCAGACCAGTATACTTTATCAGTTATAAAGTCCCGATACCAGCTCCCCAGATGAGCCATTTTTTGGGCTTCAGCAAGAACTCTTTCGCTTTCTTTTAACGAGTTGTAAGCCTTTTCAAGCTCTGCTGTACGCTCTTTAACTAGCTTTTCTAAATTGTCAAGTATGTTTTTCAACTTAGTCTCTGCTACTTTTCGCTCAGTGATATCCGCAAGAGTGACTACACAGCCTATAATCCTGCCATCGGAATTTTTTAGGGGCCCTGAGTTCAAAAATAAATGGAGTTTCTCGTGGGAATTCTGACATCTTTTAAGTTCGAGAGTTGTTTCCATTCCAAGAATGGTGTCTCCTTTAAGAGCGGAGGAGACAGGAAGAATACTTTTGCCGGCATCTTCTCCTTCCGAAAATCGAAGGTCTATTATGTCTTCAAAACTCTGGAACATCGGGTTATACTCACAGAGTATGGGTACTGCGTTACTGAACCGAATAATCCTCCCGGACGTATCACAGACAACTATAGCCTCGACAGCCTGTTCTATAATCGATCTAGCCAGGCGCTCAGCAGCAACGATTTCTTCACTCTTCTTTTGCTCGGTCAGGTCCGTTGCTACAAGGCACCAGGCGTTTGGAGAACCTTCGGTTTTTAACGAGCTAACTGATAGATATACTGGCACGGATTTCTTATCCTCACCTTGAAGCTTGACCTCTCCCATGCCCTTTTCCAGCTTCAGGAGTGCCTTAAAGGTTGTGGCGTCTTCAGGTGCAATGAATTTATGGATAGATGTACCTATTATATCCCGGAACGACATCCTCATGAGTTCTGCAAAGTGGCGGTTACAGTAAAGGATGGTTCCGTCGCAGGCAAGGGTGGCAGTGCCTTCATTCATCGTCTCTACCAGGACACGATAAGCACGGTCGGCACTATCCAGAGTGAAGATTAACTCCTCTCCCGGTCTGGATATCACCAGGGCATCCAGATCCCCTTCACTGATAGCACGCTTGAGTTCTTCAGCCTCTTCCAGACGTATTCTCAGATCCTGTATTTCTGCCTCCAGGGCATGATTCTTATCTAACAGTGCCTGATAAGACATGGGATTCCGGTCTTTTGCCAATTTAAAATTCATATTCACAACGCCCTTACCCAAGTGTCGTCTATTTTTTGTCAGTTATTCTTTATCCTTTCTGGATTTCAGGTCCATTCCAACCAGAACCCTATCGGTATCCGACATGCTACCTATGAGTTTCCTCAGGGGTGGAGGAAGCTCTTTTATGAGGGTTGGAGCTGCCACTATCTGACCATCTTTGGCGAAGACCGGGTTCTGATAGATATCAATGACCTCCAGCTGGTACTTGCCGGGCACATACTCTTCAAATATGCGTTTGATATTGTCTATCGCCTGTATGGATTTGGGGCCCATCCCTGCGACATAGAGGCGCAGAACGTATTTGCTGTCATCCTTTTTGGCCAGAGCTTCCTCAAAAGCGGCTGTTGAGTCCCTGACTTCTGATGTGCTGGTCTTTTCGTTATTGTTCATCTGTATCACTCCGCAGGACGCAAATCCAGGCCTACCAGGACTCGTTCCGTATTCGACAGGTCTCCTATGATTTTCTTTATAGGTGGAGGAAGCCTTCTAACCAGCGTCGGGACAGCCAGGATCTGGTCTCCTTTAGCCAGTTGCGGGTTTTCCAGAAGATCTATAACCTCAATCCTGTACCTGCCTCCCAGGTGTTCCTCGCAGATTTTCTTTAAGTTTGCAAAGGCTGTCAAACTCTTTTTAGTCTGGCCAGCTACATATAATCTCAGGATATAAGCTTCCTGATCAGGTATGGTATCGGACTCAGTAGGCTCAGGTCCGTTGTCATCTTGCGCTTCATCTTCCATCGAATTTCCACCGTTGAACTTTAGAAGGCTTATTCTTTTCCGGGGAGTTTCATCTCTTTAGCTTTTGGAACCCATGATTATGTTTAACAGGAGTTATGGGACAACGAAAACAACCATCTTTCCAGATTTTGAGACCGCTGCCTGAATAAACCGCTGCCTATGTAAGGCTGGAGATCGTCTTTCGACCTCTCGCTGCCTGCTGTGTGAGCTTTCGATTCCTCTGTGGGGGTCTTTTCTACATAGCCTTTCTCACTATCAACATCTGTCGGACTGGAGGTTCTCAAATTCAGGGCCTTAAGTACCTTTTCCGGGTTAGAGAGACTACCTATAACCTTTTTCTCTGGATGGTTCTTTATTATAAGGGTGGGAACGGCTAAGATCTGATCCGCTCTGGCAAGACTCGGGTCCTTTATTAGATCTATGACTTCTATATGGCATTTTCCTGAGAGATATTTCTCGCAGATATCCTTCAGGTTCTCGAAAGCTAACTGGCTCTTTTTATTATTGCCTGCCACATAGAGTTTCAGTTCATAAATATGCGCATGATAATGGGCATGACTGGACGAGTAACCAGACTGTTCTGTATCTTCCATGAAGTCTCCACTGCCTGTTTAGGGCTCATCGGCTTTTTTTATGCGGGCCATCCTGCTTCTATCGCTTGCAAGCGCCTTACTTCTGAGCTCATCCTCGGAAACGAGTTTATTCAGCTCCTCTTCCTGCATCTCTAATTCGGAGTTTAAAATAGCGATCCGGGCGTCAAGGGATTTTAGCTTGTTCTCCATCTCTCTCTTCAGCCGCGCATCATTCTGTCTTTGAGCCATTTCTTCGGCCATCTCCTCAGCTTCATGGATAGCTCTGGAAGAACCCATAAGCAGACCTCCCGAAGGGCCCAGGTACACATCCTGAATCTCTATGCCGTGATCAGTCAGCAGATACTCCCTTATCTGGTTTGAATGCTCCATACCTCTTGACTTAATAATAGAGATTCCGCGGTTGCGCTCATTGTTACTCTCGAAGAAGCGGAGGTTGATCCATGTGTCCATGAGAGAAGATATACTCTCGGCATTAACGCCAGCAGTGCTCTCGTTCTCTACAAGACTTGTACATATAGCAGTGATATTCTTGAGCTTTAAGTAGTCAATAAGCCGGGTGAGCATGATCCTGACATCGCTCTCAGTACCTGCATTGACCAGGTTGGAAATAGGGTCTATGACTACGGCACTCGGTTTGAAGGTATCCAGAACTCTGCGCATTGCTATCAGATGCATTTCCAGTCCGTACGCCATGGGTCTTGAGGCATGTATCTGCATGAGTCCGGAATCAATATAGGTCTGCAGGTCTATTCCTATGGAATTCATATTCCTGACGATCTGGTCCGGAGATTCCTCGAATGCAAAGAACAGGCAGCGTTCTCCTCTTTCACAGGCAGCTTTGCAGAACTGGGCTGCAAAACTTGTCTTGCCTGTGCCCGCTGTTCCTGAGACAAGTATGGTGGTGCCGCGATAGTAACCCTCCACTCCAAGCATTGTATCCAGACGCGGTATGCCTGTTGATGTCCTCTCTGTAGACGCCTCGTGTTCCAGGCTCAGTGAGGTGATAGGCAGGACAGATATACCGTCTTCCTCTATCATGAAGGGATACTCGTTTGTACCGTGCTTTGAGCCTCTGTACTTGATGATCCGCAGGCGCCGTGTTGCTATTTGTTCCTCCATCCTGTTATCCAGAAGGATAACACAGTCTGCAACATATTCTTCCAGTCCGTATCTGGTAAGTGATTCTTCTCCTCGCTCTCCGGTGACTATGGCTGTTACACCCCTATCCTTCAGCCAGCGGAATAGCCTTCGAAGCTCGGATCGCAGTATAGCCTCGTTCTGGAATCCTGAGAACAGAACTTCCAATGTATCCAGTGCTACACGTTTGGCACCTATGGAATCTATAGCCAGACCGAGCCTTATGAACAGCCCTTCAAGATCGTACTCACCTGTTTCTTCTATCTCGCTTTTATCAATATGAACGTGGTCAATCGTTAGCCTGTTCTCTGCTTCCAGACTATCCAGATCGAATCCCAGAGACGCAAAATTTTCGGTAAGGTCCTCAGCGGTCTCCTCAAAAGCCATGAATACGCCGGGCTCACCGTACTTTTCGGCACCATTAACCAAGAACTCCATAGCCATAAGAGTCTTTCCCGAGCCTGCACTTCCGTATACAAGGGTTGTGCGGCCCCTGGGCAGCCCGCCATAAGTTATATCATCTAATCCGTTTATGCCTGTTGGGGTTTTCTCCAGACTTTTTTCTTTTAAAGTTCTGCTCTTCTCTTCAGTCATTAAATTCCCCTTTTAATAATCTGATATATAATAAGGATTATTATAAACTCTTATTTTTCATTAAGTCTCTACATATCGATATTCTTGAGGAGGCATGATTAATCCTATCAATAAAGGAAAACTGCTCTCTATTTCCGGAATCACGTCTTCATTCCTGGAGTGTTTTTTCCGTCTGTTCTAACTGTTCCAATCATCTTTTTCATTTATAAAAATAAATTGAAAAGTCCTATTTATATTATACTTATTTTATGCGACAATTATCAGTTATAAAATGGAAACTTTTCTGAAACACTTTCAGCGCTGAGTGAAATAATTTTAATGACAATTTTTAAGAAAAAGGACGGTTCTGTCTAAGTATTTTTATGGTCTATTTTTTTATAAAATTAATTGTACAGCAATGTTTTTATACTCCCTCTCCAATCTGCAAATTAAGGTTTAATGAGCTTGCTTGCTTTAAGACTTCTTTTCCACAAAAAGGCTCGGTCTTAAAATTATGCTTCAGGCTCATTAAAATCCACATATACTCCACAAGAACCGGCAGGTTTCTCCTTTTCTCCTGCCGGGTCCACACACCCTTTTTCAATAAACTATACCTGGCCCGCAATATTCAATTACGTCTATCTGTCTTCTTTCCAATACCTCTTTTCCTGGCTCTCGGCTCTTCCCTTTCACAGGCAGATCTTTCCCCGGCCTGTTTCGGAGTTTTCGGAAATTTATCGGGGAAACTGCAGTGTTTCCCCGTCTGCCTGACTTACGTTCCGAAAGCTGTTTGTGTTATTGTGTTTTCTATTTCTTCCTTCAGCTCTTCCGGAATTCCCCTTATCCCTACGTCAAGGAATCCCCTTATGATCATTCCAACGGCTTCTTCCTCGGTAAGTCCTCTCGCCATCAGGTACTCTACCTGATCCTTGGCGATTTTTCCAACGGCTGCCTCGTGGGTGAGCTCGATATCATCCACATTTGCCTCAAGGATAGGGATTGCAAGCTGGCTGCCTTTGTCAGTAAGAACGAGCCCTTTACATTCAAGGTGCCCTTTTGCGCCCTTTGCATTGCCTATCATCTCTCCGCGTGCAACCAGTCTCCCACCTATGGTAATTGTTCTCGAAATCAGTTCGGCTCTCGTACCCGGGGCATTGAAAACAGCTCTGCTCCCAAGGTCAAGTTCGGAGCCGGGATGCGCAATTGCTATGGTATTGAGCCTTGTTACCGCACCTTTTCCTTCGAGCCTGACAGTCGGATAGGTCTGTACGGAGCGCACGGGTTTCAGGCAGATGTAATTGCTAATATAAGTCCCGCCTTCTTCCACATGCACAACTGTCCTCGGGCGGACTCCTATCTGTTCAGCCCAGTTATGGATCATCGTAAAGTTCAGGGTAGCGCCTTTTTTTACGTACATCTCGGAAATCCCGAGGTGAAGTCCTTCTTCGACTCCTTTTTTGGAGGTGCAGCCTGTGATAATGTCAAGACTTGCTCCTTCCTCTACAACTATGATATTATGCACTGTCTGGGATACCTTTTTGCTTCCCAGCATAAGGCAGGTCTGAACAGGCATGGCGGATTTCTTTCCCGCAGGTACCCTGATAAAGTAACCGTCCGCGTCCTCCAGATAGGTTTTTGCGGTGTACTTGTCCGCGTCCACCTGCACGAGTTTCCAGGAGTAATCTTTGAGCCACTCATATTTTTCCATGGCTTTGTGGGTGGACATAAGTTCCACATTTTTATCTTTAAGGGTAGAGTGCGAGACCGCATTATCCAGTACCAGCAGGCTGCCTGATCTACCTTCTTCGCTCGGGATCACCCCTACCTGGAGAAGAGTTTTTTTGCTTTCCTCATCGAGAGCCTGGAGATCTTCAATAGGCTTGCTGACCTTAGAACCTTCCTCATATTTATCCAGTTCAAAATCCTCGCCGAAAGCCGCTTTTTTCTCAACTGCACTCTCAGCTCTTTTTTTAAGGCTCATTTCATCAGTCTGCATGTAATACACTCCTGGTACCCTTTGCTTTTTATTTCTTCCAGCATTTTCATGGGATTTCCCGAACACATAACCGTGCCGTTGCAGAGAATATATCCTCTGTCCGCCTGCACATAATCAAGGACCTGACCTGTGTGGGTTATAATAAGGGCTGACTTCCCTTTTATGCACCTTTCTCCAGGGCAGTCCATGCCTTCGGCAAGCAGTCCTTTTATCGTCATTCCGACCTGCTCTATGCTTACAAGGTCCACTCCGGACTCAGGCTCGTCCAGAAGATAAAGGCTCGGATTCTGGGCTGCAAGCTGGAGAAGTTCGGAGCGTTTGATCTCTCCGCCTGAAAAACCCACATTTACATCCCTGTCCAGAAAGCGCTTCATATCGAGATTTTCTGCCAGGGTTTCAGGGTCTCTTTTTCCTTTCGATGCTACTTTTACAAGGTCCCTGAGTTTGATTCCGGACATATCCGGCGGGCGCTGCATCATAATCCCCAGCCCGCGTCGGGCTCTTTCATCTACCGGAAGATGGGTAATATCTTCCCCATTGAACAGTATCCTGCCTTTCACAACCCTGTACTCACTAAAACCCATAATTGTTCTCATAAGGGCTGACTTTCCGGCTCCGTTTGGCCCGAAAAGTACATTTGTATACCCTTTTTCAACCTCGAGGTTCACGTCATGGAGCAGGGTTTTTCCGTTGACCTCTACAGTCAGGTCTTCTATTTTTAGCATCGCTGTTTTCTCCCTTTGTCTCATTTTTGATACGGTTTCCCCTTTCTTATTCCGTATCCTGAGAAATAGCCTTTCAGAATGTGTTTATTTTATTACGTAGATATGGCAGAAACGAGGGTAAAAATCAGGCTGTCTTTACAGTCCTGTCTGATTTCAGGTTTTCTGCGCAAAATCTTTTACTCTTTTTGGAGGACATGGTATTTCTAACCATATGTTCCTCAGGGCTTCTGCACCATCTTTTTAAATTAAAATACTAAGTTCGGATTATTCAGTGAATCGTAATCGCCCCATGCCCGGCATTTCGGAGCGACAGATATCGAGTTAATTAAAAATAATCTTCAGCCTCTTTAGAAACATAGGAGGCGTAAACATAGGAATATCAAATGTCGGCTGTCTGGTGGTTGCCTTTTTTAAAAGAGATAATATTTCCCAAATTAATATTTGGTTAATTCAAGGTGCAGACCAGCTCGGGTTTCCATAAATTTTGAGGGAAAAAGCTCTTTTATCCTTTCTTTATGGGCTGTGCAGTGTCCGGCAGCTATCAGTTTCATTTCTTTAAACCTTTCAAACCTGTCACTATCATGCAGCCCTCCAAGAATTCCTTTAATCTCTCCATAATAAAGGGCAGCATCCATAATCTCATCAATTCCCGGATGAGCGCAGCCTGTAATCACATATGACCCGTTTTCCGTATTCAGAACAAGGGATTGTTCTTTTATTTTATCTCCCAGTTCTCCGGTGCTCCAGATCCCATCGGATATCTCAATAGCCTCTTTCACCTCTACAAGTGTGGCTCTCTTCTTAATTTCCCTTTTGAGATTCTCTGAAAAAGAGGCAGGGACATACACGGTAATTCCGGGATTTGCACAAAGGATCTCGGGCAGACCTCCTATATGATCCCAGTGCTGATGGGAAAGAACCAGTTTGCTTATACAGGCAGGATCAATGCCAGTTTTCTCCATATTCTTGAGAAGTAAAGTTCCATCCCATCCAGTATCGAAAAGAAGGGTGTCTCTACCTGTCTCAATTAAGGCCGAAAATCCCCAGCTTCCTGTAAAACCAGGACAGGCTTCATTATCATACAGCACTGTCAGCCTGAGCATTTTCCTGCCTCACATTTTTGGTGTTTTTCGGCTTGTATTTCTAAAAGCATAAAATTTATATTTCTGTCATTGTTCGGTAGTCCAGCATGGTGGAAATCGGGTTAGTTTCAATCTCAATTCCTGTTTCCTCAAGGGCACAGATCCCGTTAATTCCTCCTACTACCGCAGCCCCGAACTTTCCTGTTTCAACCGGAGCTCCAAGTAAAAACTCGTCAATTTCTCCTATAGTGATACAGCCCGCAAGACCCACCTTTTCTGCCTTTTTCAAAATTTCTGTTGCCATATCGTAAGCAGAAGCATTTATCTGTCTCATATTGGCAAGGATTTTTCCTTCTCCTTTTTCAAGTACTCCAAGTACTGAGGTAGGAGTCCTATTCATGAAAATTTTTATCGGGTCAATAGAGGTTCCACTGTAGGAAATAAGATCAAGGAAGCGTGCAGGTTTTTTATTCTCTATCTGGAGGATTCCTCCGTAGGCGGGTTCTACTGGAATTCCTGCTTTCAGAAGGAGCCCGTCAAAAGTGACGCTGCATACGGTGGCTATCCCTATCTTCCCCGGAGGTAAAGGTATTTCAAATGAATCTTCTTCGAAGACTCTCACTCTCGGGCTTATCATATAGCCTGAGTGGGCCGTATACGAAATTAAATCGATGACAGTTTCGAAGTCATCCTTGTCAAAGTAAGAAATATTTACCACAACATCCCCTTTGTTAGTTTCGGGATTATAGGTGGTTCTGAATGCCATTTCTTCGATCCTGGATATCACAAAACCGAAACGGTCCCCTATGAGGGCATCATTCATTTCACTTTCCCCAAGATCGGTAAGCGTACGCCCGGCATATCCGTGCTTGCGTGTAAACCCTCTCTCATCCAGGATCCTGAGGTGGTAACGGACAGCCCGCTCCCCTATATCATAGCCCCGGTTGTTCAGTTCGTCAGCTATGGCCCGGGCACCTATGGGCTTGTCACTCTCGTGAATTACCCTCATGATTTCAATGAGTTTTCTTTCTATTTGCGGATCCATCATGTTTATAACACCGTTATACCCTGTATCAATTCCGTAAACTTTACGGATAATAATGATAAAACCACAAAACCACGTATTGAACCTTTTAAGAACGAATCTGATGAATAAATTCCAGTGGCTTCAGTGGGATTTCAGTAAACAGTTTTCCGGATAGCTTCAGTGAGTACTTTTTTCATGAGCTCCCGATTAATTAATATAATAATTCTTGAATCTTATTGTCTATTGTTCAATTACTCAAACCGGATTCATTTTTGCTTTTAAATATCTTAATTATAGTAAATCTTTTCGTACTTAATATATGTTTGTCTTATCTAACTTCGTAATAAATGCTGCTGAAAATCCCGGAAAAGAGAATTTTCTGACAACAAAAAGTTCTTTAACAATTGTTTATTAATTTTTCTTTTTAATTTTTCTTTTATTTCGCTCTCAGTCACTTAACATGTCAGTTGATTAGAGGGGCAGTCTTAAAAATAAATAAAAATAAATTCATAAAAAACAAATTTTCGGTGAAGAAGGATTATTGATAATTAGTTCTAATAGTAAGTGCTCAATAATAGACCTCAGTAGCGCATAATCAAACCGACAGCTAATAATTACAAAAATTTATGTAAGTTTTACAGTACCTGGTTCCGGAGAGTAAAGCTCTCCTGTTTCCAGAAGCTTTTTCAGGATTGTCTCAAACTTTTCCTCACTTATCCCTTTTTCCAGAGCTTTTTCGCGAAATTCTTCGATCTTCATTTTCCCATCTGAAGCTTCAAGGATCTCACTCATGATTGTTTTCTGGTCTTTTTTAGCTGATACGCCTTCAGAAGTGGTTTTGGCTTCCGGAAATTGAGCTATTCTTTGTACGGCCTTGTCTTCAGAGCCTGATCTTTCGGTTTTTTTCGGAAGGGTATTCAGGGAAAAAGTTTCTTTTCCTTTTCCGGAAAGTTCAGCCTGCAGGCGGGTTCTGAAATTCACAGCTTCGGGCACTTCTTCAAAAGAACCGAATATTCTGAGCTTTCGCGCCTGCAGGAGGGCTCCGCAGTGCTGACATCTAAGAGTTTTTTTTCCGGTTTCGGTTATCTGGGCATGCTGTCTGCATTTAGGGCATACAATCACGACATAACGATTTCCGGTTTTTTCCCCAAACTCCATCTTTTTTCACTTTCCGTACCTTCTCTGTCTCTTCTGGAAGTCTCTTATAACTCTCATGAGGTCTATTTTCCTCACATTATTCCAGTTAACGTCCGTAAAATAGAGTTCCGAATACACCGACTGCCATACAAGGAAATCCGAAAGTTTCTGCCCGCCCGAACGGATCATTATATCAGGTTCATGTTTGATAAGGAGATGTGATTCAAGCATTTTTTCGTCAACGTCTTCAGGTCTGACATATCCGGCCTTAACCTCCTTGAGGATAGAAGTTACAGCCCTGGTGATTTCTCCTCTCCCTCCAAAACCAAGGGATACGTATACCAAAAAATCCTTTCCCTGCCGGCTGCTCTTTACTTCTCCTTCAAGCCCGCATATTTCATAACCTGTCCCGGAAGGAAGATCTATGAAACTTTTTTCCAATCTGTTTCCAAGCGTTGAGGCAATCTCGGTTTTCACAGGCTGATCAGCTTTAAGAATGTCCACATAGATGCTCACAAGTTCTACCTTAAACCTTTTGAATATAAGGAGTGCGGCAAGGAGCTTTTCAATTCCTTTATGTTCTAGGAGATCGGTTTCCTTGAGTATGAGAGCCACATGTTCCGGAGTCCTTGTAGCTGATCTTGTTATTTGCCAGGCCAGGTATCTCTCATAAAGAGGTTGACCAAAGGAAAGCAGGTCCATTAAGTATTCCTTCTTAATAAAGCCTTAAATGGCCCGGAATTTTCTTTTTCATTTCTTATTTCACGCTTCGTTTTTCCCATATGAATTTTTTTCTGCTCTTTCCACGCAGGTTACTTTGCAGTAGATACGATCTTAATCACATCGCCGTTTTTCAGTTCGTGCTTTTCCCCGAGCCTGAGCCTTGTTCTTGCATCTACCGCATATAGGAAACGATCTCCTATCTCAGTATGGATCTGGTATGCAAGGTCGTGGCAGGTAGATCCCCTTTTCATAAGGTAAGCATCCGGCAGTACATTACCCAGTTTGTCAGACCATTTTCCTTCATCTTCTACAGGATATACCACAATCAGGTCCAGAAGTTCAAAGACAGTCCTGTTTATACATTCCTGAATACCAGTGGTGCCAAACTGATCAATTACTTTATGGATTGCCTCAAGCCCTTTTTTCTGGGCTTTTGTAAGGTCTTCCGTAAGTAGTTCGAAATCCCTATCACCTGGCGTGTACCTTATTAACCCGCTCTTTGCCGCTGACCTTAAAGCCAGTTCGGCTGCTGCACTGGTAGGTACCATTATTCTGTCAAGTTCTCTGAGTTTATCCAGATTTTCTCTTGGGGCAACATCAGCTTTATTTGCAGCAATAAGCAGAGGTTTACTGATTTCCCTCATGGTATCGCAGAGCCGGATCATGTCTTCTTCAGTCCATTTAACATGATCCGTCCTTGCAAGCCCTGTGTCCATTAAGGCAGCGTTTACATGGGATTCCTTTATTCCTGCTCCTGCAAGCTGTTCCGAAATTACCGCTTCAAGCTTGAGCCCCTCTGCCTGGATTTTTCTGGAAAGCTTGACCCAGTTCCTCTCAAGAATTCCATAAAGCCACATTGTAATTTCCCTGTTCAGGAAAGCCACATCTTCAAGCGGGTCGTGGTCCCCTATATCTACGGGATTGCCTTCACAGTCTGTCCCGCCTGAAGCATCCACCACGTGAATTATAGCCTGAGCCTGCCTGAGTTCATCCAGGAATGTGTTCCCAAGTCCTCTTCCTTTACATGCGTCAGGCACAAGCCCTGCAACGTCTATAATGTCAATAGGAACAAGCCTGACTCCATCCACGCACTTCCCGCACGTTTTTCCTTTCTCTTTGCACGGGCACTCAGCCCGAACATATGTGACGCCATGGTTGGCATTTATAGTTGTGAAAGGATAATTTGCAATCTCAACATCTGCAAGGGTAGCCGCTTTAAAGAAGGTGGATTTGCCCGCATTGGGCTTTCCTGCAAGTCCTATAGTCATTGACATAAATTATAAAAAAGAGCTTGTTGCATTTAATCTTTATTGATATTGAAGTCGTGGAAACGGGTTTTTTTCCTCAATTTTTCAGAGACGTCGGAAAGATTCGCTATATCTTCTGCTAACTTTTGAATAATAAAGTTTATATTCTAGAATGTGCTTATCAGTGGTGCTCGCTTGCGTCCCGATAGGGTAGTGGATATCCTTGAGGCCTGCGGAGCCTTAGACCTGAGTTCAAGTCTCAGTCGGGACGTAAATTCTTATTTTTGTTTTTTCCCTTTTTTTCTTTCTTTTTTTCTCTTCAATCTCTTAAATCTATCAAAAAGATAATGAATATAAATTATCTTATAAATAAAGACTAAAAGATGGTGAGATCCATGAAAGGGAAAATTTTAGTTTTACTTCTGGTGTTTGTGTTTCTGTTCGCCTCCGGTTGTGCTGAGGAAGATGCAGAACCGACTGAAGAATCCGGTGCTTTAGAAGCTTCAGCAGAACAGCAGGATAATGTACCGCAGGAAAATTCAGGATCTGGAAAAGATCATATTGTCCGCCTTGAGTATTATGATGTAGCAAGACCCTCAGAACTGGATATTTCGGCAGGAGATACAGTTTCCTGGTGGAGCGGCAAAAGGCAGGGGACTTATATTCTTGTCAGCGAAGAAGGCCTTTTTCCGAATCAGGAACTGAATTACAGTGTTCCTTACAGCTACACCTTTACCGATCCGGGCACTTATCTTTTCACTGTAAAAGACAATTCAATGAATGTTACGATCAGGGTGAGTTAAAAAACCCTGTTCCCCCTTATTTTTAAAAAAACATTTTTTCTCTGCAAAAAGCATACGGATAGTGTAATAACGCTCTTTTGGAAAAGCAGTACCTTATCACTTGCAGGAACATTATCCTTTAAGAGCTGTTCTTTTTAAAGTTATTTTTATTCAAACTTTTTATAGAAGGAAAATTTTCTTTCAGACCCTTGTAATCGGCCTTGCCACACCTTTATAATGGTCAAAAAGTTCTTTTCCCCATTTAAGTGCACTTTCGTCAAAACTTACAAGATTATGGTTATAGTAGATTCCGCTATTACAGAATAGAGAGAGAGCCATAAACTTCTCTGTAACTATACTTGATGCGATTTTCATATTGTTATTATTGCAAACATACAGTTTGGTGTACTTCAGATTTAGAAAGTGTTCTAGCTCTTTTTTGTAGTCATTGAGCATTCTGTCATAGACATATTCGGTGAATACAAGGGTAATATCCGTACCTTTTGCAGCAAGCTCTATACAGAGAGAAGGATATATCGGAAGGAAGAATGAAGATGAGATCATTACTTTATCGGATTCGGAAAGATGTTTAACAACCTCTTTTGGATACTCGAACACGTGGTTTCGGTCAGGATTTACTTCCATGTAATTTCCAAGTTTTCCTATGTCGTCCAGAAACTCGGGAGGAATTGATGTCATATCCTGGTTTATCCAGTAATCATGGTTTTTATCGAAGACATTAAAGGTTTCGAGGATTGCTTTCATTTTGGGAACAAGAATCTCTCCGATACTGGAAAGCTTGTAAAGCCTGTTATTTTCAACAATTAAATCCTGTTTCATCAGGATTTTTATTTGGGTCATTATAGGGCTTGAGCGTACATCAAGTGTACTTTTAATCTCCTCAATAGTCTTGGGTCCGTCCAGAAGAAGCAGAAGGAGGTTTTTCCTTTTTTCCGAAAGAAAGAGAACATCCAGTAATGATGATTCCATCTAATTCCCTCTCTTGTTTTTCATCCTGTTATATCCAACATTGTATATATCTCTATACCGGAAGTTTTAAGCACTTCTCTTACTTTTCTCCATAATCATTGCCGCTATGGAAAAAGTACTCACAGGTTAAGAACTATGGAGACATCTTGAAAATTGCCATTTTTGCGTAACAAATTACTACTATAAGATATATAATTATTTTTCATTATTTTTGTTTCTGATGTCCCCATTCCCGGGTTTATCCGGCAAAACTCTGATTGGTCATATCTTTATATGCATAAAGAATGAGACAGGATTTATATCTAGAAATAGCTGGGGTTTTCATCTTTATTTTTCCTCTCGCATTTTTTAAATTATATCTTATTCACCTGTTTGGAAAGCTTCTTGAAATAATCAAACAGTTCCTGTCCCCACTTCAGGGCAGCAGGCTTAAAGCTCATAATGAACTGCTGATCAAACTTTCCATTTTTATCAAAGAGTCCAAGAAGCATTATTTTATCAGTTACTGTAATCTCAGAGATTTTTATTCCTTCTTTTGAGATATAAAGGCTCACATTATCCATGCTCATTAGCTCTTTTATCATATTTGAGTGCTCGTTTGAGAGATGATCCCATACAGATTGTGTAAAATTAAGTGAAAGCTCGGCATCCTTTCTGCCGAGTTCAACATATAGGGGCAAATAGGCAGGATTGAAATATGAAGCAAAGGTTGCAGTCATTTTTGCATTTGCCATACTATCGATTATCTTCTGGGAAGGCTCATAAATATGGTTCAGGTCTGGCTCTATCAGAGTACAGTCTCCAAGCTCCGAGATTCTCTCAAGAAGGTGACGGGGAATCGAATTCAGATCATGACCTGTCCAGTAACAGTTGTTCTTTTCCACTACCTCAAGAGCATTGATGAGCGGTTTTACCTTCTTGATTATAAATTCTCCCAGTACAGTGAGCTTATACATCCTGTCTTCCTGGACAATAAGATCGCTGTCTATCAATTTCTTTATCTGGGGAAGAATTGATGTGGCAGTAACATCCAGTTCATCCCTGATCTCATCAATGTTTTTTGAGCCGCTATCCAGCAGTATAAGAAGGTTTTTTCTTTTATCGGAGCGGAAAACAAGATCAATAAGTGAAGATTCCATATCTCCCTACTTCCTGCAGTATAATTTCCTGCGATATGCTGCCGATCCTTCTTCCCGGCAGGCTGGTTCCTTGGCTGTTCTCTTTCAAATTCAGAATTTCTCCGGCGTTTTTTCAAATTACATATTGTGGGGGGTGAATGTAATAATTCAGTCCATTGAAAAACCGGGGGTACAAACCCCTACAAACGTCATTTTTGTCTCCATCGGGGTCTGCTTCCATCCCGGAGGAACAAGATACTCTATGCTGGTATCTATCTTTATTGAATTTTCCGGAAGCCCGAAGTCTTTCATCGAATCCAGAATGAGCTCTTCGCCAGCTTTTTGAGAATATTCCACTGCAGTCCTGTACTGCTCGAATTTTTTTCTTCCAGCCGGAGTAAATACAAGGAAATTCTGATCCGGGTTTTCCATTGAATACGGTCTGATCGTTATTTCAATTCTTTTAATCCCTTTTCCTACAAGAGCTCCTACAGCGTTTCCTACTCTTGCCTGCTCAGGGACAATGATCTCCGCATCAATGAGAGACTTCAGTTCTCCATAGTAAGCTTTTACCGGTCCTCCCAGCAGAACTATAGGAATGTTTACTTTATACTGGACAGGTACTTCTTCTTCCAGCATCATCTTTATTCCGTCTTTTCCCCTGCCTTCCATTATAAAGGACATAAGGCTGTAAGCCATGTTTCTGGCAACCTGCTGCTTTACTTTTTTACAGAAAGCATGGACTCCCAACTGAGTAAAGCGGGAAAGTTTTTTAGCTCCTGTCAGGGAAGCTTCTACGTCCCATTCCGTATATTCCCCAAGGACATGCAGAGCATCTGTGGGCGTAAAGCCTATTGCGTGAATTACCCTCTGGTTGAGCAGAGAATCAAGGACTGCAGGAGAGGGAAAACGCTTCATTTTATTTAATATTTCATGGATAGAGAGGGGTTCGTCTCCTATTACTTCAAGCAGTTTCTTTTCACTCTCTGAGGGGTTGATGGGGTTTACTCCGGTCCTGACAAAAAACTTGGTAGGCTGAATATGCTCATTGAGCATAGTTCTCAAAGGTATGGGATTTTTCTCAAGTTTTTCTTTGAAGTTAGGATAGTTTACCGCAGCAAAACAGAGAGGCATAACTCTTCTCGGTCCTATCCTTATGCATTTCTTGAACCATACGTGGCTGTCTCCTCCGTTTGCGGAGCTTTCCATTTTTATGGCTTTTACGCGGGTCTGCCAGCCTCCGACAACTGCTCCTTTCTCGCAGAGTTCCGGAACTCCGTTTTTAATTATGGAGACATCCGTGCCCGTCCCTCCAACATCGATTACGGCACATGTATCCAGGCCTGAAAGATGTGAAGCTCCCATAATACTCGCGGCAGGACCCGAAAAAATAGTTTCAATAGGACGCAGTTTTGCTCCTTTTATATCAATGACCGAGCCGTCGCATTTTAACATCAGAACCTTTGCATCAAGATTTCTTTCCCTGACTTCGGTCATAATAGAATGGATAAACTGATAGGTTATGGGAATTAACTGGGCATTTAAAACTGCCGTAGCCGCTCTTTCGTAAGCTCCGAGTTCCTGGGAAAGTTCATGCCCGCAAACTACGGGATGCCCTGTAAGTTTAAGGATTACATTCTTTATCTTAATCTCATGTTCAGGGTTTCTGGTACTGAAATAAGAAGAAACAGCAAATGCTGACACTTTCTTTTTAAGACTTACTGCAAACTGTTCTACGGCTACGAGGTCAAGAGGCTGGAGCTCGTCTCCGTTGCTATCATGTCCTCCTTTAACCGTGATAGTATAATCGGCTGGCAGCTCCTTTGGAGTGGTATAGTCTCCTACAAGGATCAGGCCAACAGGATATCCTGTCCTTTCCAGAATGGTATTTGTGGAGAGAGTTGTAGAAACCGACACAAGTTTTACTTGTTTAAGATATTCCGGGTTCAATTTGTTAATTGCGTTTCGAATTCCGGTCATCAGGTTTGGATAGGTGGTAATCGCTTTACTGGTATCAAGGATCCTGCTGTCCGAATCCCTCAGGATAACAGCATCCGTGTATGTTCCACCTGCATCAATACCCAGACTATATTGCATATCAAAACAGCCCCATTTTTTATTCTTTTTAGGCGATCTGTGTCCTTTTTTTTAGCCGTATTAATCCCTTTTAGCCGGATTTATACAGTTATGCCTCAAGATATATATTTTTACTTATAATGTTCAACAATTTCCGTTTCTTACTATATTCCTTTTAGATTGTTACGCTATTCCTCGGAACTCCAATCCCTACATAAACAAGTTTTGTCTCCAGAGGAACGTCTGTCCAGCCGCTGGGTGCCAGGTGCTTCCTGCTCACGTCTATTCTTATATCCTCTTTTCCAAGCCCTGCGCTAATCATGTAATCCATAACAAGCTGCCTTCCTAGCTTTTCGGCATACTCAAGGGCTTCGCCATATACGTCAAATTTCTTTCTTTCCGACGGAGAAAAGACAATAAACTCGTTTTTCTTTTCCTGCTGGAGCGTATCTTCTATAACTTCATTCTCAGGAGCTGCGCAGTGATCCTCACCTATAATGGGGGCTTCTTCTCTTGACCTGGGAACCAGCCTTGTTTTTATTAGAATCTCTACCCTTTTAATTCCTTTTCCAACAAGAGCCCCAACTGCATTGCCAACATCTGCGTGTTCGGGAACTATAAACTCAGCGCTAATCAATCTTCTCAGGTCTTCAACATATGCTCCTACAGGACCTCCGAGAAGCACGACAGGAATTTCTACTCTGAAGCGCGTAAAGTTTTTCCCCATGAGAACTCTATCAATCTCTTCTCTGGGTATTCCCTCTATCAGATATGCTATAAGGTCTTCGGCAATATTGCGTGCAACCCTGCGCTTTACCTCGGCACTGAAATCTTCCGGATCAAGCTTCAGTGATCTTCCAAGAATGTAAGCCCCAATTCTTGCAGCTTCCACATCCCATTCCGTATATTCTCCGAGAACGTGCAGGGCATCGGTAGGTGTAAAACCTATAGCCTGGATTAGCCTTTTCTGTATAAGCGAATCAAGCATTGAGGGCGAGGGACGCTTTTTCAGGGCTATTAGCAGGTCTCCGAAGGAGACAGGTTCTTTTCCTATATGCCTGTAGATTTCACGTTCTCCTGCTTTCAGTTCTATAGGTCTGAATCCTGTCCTTATAAAAAACTTCGTTACCTGAATGTTTTCACAGAGGTAACCTTTTGCTACCCTGTTATGCTTGAGTTTCTCCCTGAATCCGGGATATATGACAGAAGCTCTGCAGAGAGGAATGACTCTGCGGGGACCTACATTAATCCTGTCGCCCTTAAGCCATATATGGCTATCACCTCCGGTTGCTGAGGTTTCCATGCGGATAGCTTTTACACGGGTCTGCCAGCCTCCGACTACAGCACCCGAACTGCTGAGTTCCGGTAATCCGTTCTGCATCATGGCAACATCCGTGCTTGTCCCTCCAACATCAATCATAGCGCATGTATCAAGCCTGCTAAGGTGAGAAGCACCTACAAGACTTGCGGCAGGTCCCGAGAAAATAGTTTCAATGGGTTTTTCCAGAGCTTCTTCGATTCCGACTACCGACCCGTCGCATTTTAACATCAGCATATTTGCATTGATTCCGCGGCTTTCGAATTCTCTTATTATTGCCTGAATGAACTTATGAGTGATAGGAATTAGCTGGGCATTCAGAAAAGCAGTTATAGCCCTCTCGTAGGCTCCGAGATCCTGGGACAGTTCGTGCCCGCAAACAACAGGGTGGTCTGTGAGCTCCTTTACAGCTTTTTTGACTGCAAGCTCATGCTCGGGGTTTCGGTTGCTGAAGTAAGAAGAAACCGCAAAAGCAGAAACTTTACTCTGAACTTTGAGTGCGAACTCTTCTACCGCATCAAGATCCAGAACTTTTAATTCTTCTCCATCGCTGTTATGCCCTCCCGAGACTGCTATCCAGTAATCTGTTGGAAGTTTCTCAGGAATCACATAGTCTCCGACCATGATCAGCCCTACAGGAAATCCCGTGCTTTCCAGAATCGTATTTGTGGATAGTGTAGTGGATACGGATACGAGCTTTATATCTCCAAGATATCCGGGATCCAGCCTGTCTATTGCATTTTTCATTCCAGGCAGAGGGTCGGGGTAGGTCGTCAGAGCTTTGCTTGACTCAACTACTGCTCCATCAGAATCCCTTACGATAACGGCATCGGTATACGTGCCTCCTGCATCTATTCCAAGACTGAAGTGCATTTCCTCATTAACCTCTTTGTGAATTGGATAGTGACTTCTTCAGACTTTCCGGAAAATTTTTAGTTTCTGATTATTTACTTTACGGCCGGTCAGTTTTGAGTCTATTAAACTCTATATGTTTTAAATTCCGGTGCTGGCTAAAGCCTATTATTATAATAAAGTCCGAATAGTTGTTAAATATGTAGTAGCTAAATGGATATCTAATAACATCTGAGTGATATGAAAGACGGATTTCGGAACTTTGATGTCCTGAAAGATATCTTCCATCCAGAGGGTTTTATTATATTATTTTTTTACTATTTTATTTTTTTGTGTTTATAATTTTTCTGGTTGACTTATCAAATCGACTTTTCATCTTGCTTGTTTATATCGTTATCTTCTTTCCTTCCTCGGGGAATCCGATTTTTTTCTGGAAAGAACAATTTCTTTCAGGATCAGGTTCTGCTTTTATAAGGGTGTATATATCCTTCCCATAGGCTGCTTTCAGTCTATCTTCCACGAGGTCCGCAATTTCTGCGACTTCCTGTATATTCAAAGAGTCATTTACAGTAATACAGGCATTGATTGCTATCCCGTTTCCTATTCTCCGTGTTTTAAGCTCGCCGGACCCCATCACTCCTTCGGTTCGGTTTATTATTTCCCTGATCTTCCGGTTATCTTCTTCATTAAGAGAAGCTTCTATAAGTTCGTTAGCAGTGCCGTAGAGGAGTCTGCCCGAGTTTCCGAGAAGGTAAAGACTAATAAGAACCGCAATAAAAGAATCAGTTATAGCCCAGTTTTTTCCGGGAAGAAAGGTACACCCTATGCCCAGAGTAACAAAACAGGAGAGAAATAAACTTCTGATCTGAGCTTTTTTGGCATAAAAGTCAATTTCTGATGAAACGCCTTCAACTTTTTTCCTGGCTTTCCTGCTGAAAAAAGGAACAATTTCTCTTGATATCAGGGTTAGAGCAGCTGCGGATAGTGCAAAGATTTCAGGGACTTCTGTCTCTCTTCCCTGTATAAACATGAGTAGTTTTTCTGAAGCCAGACTTATTGATTGTATACCTGCAAAAAGGACTACACATGCTCCCGCTCCCATAAAGAGGGTTGCAACTTTTCCATGTCCGTAATTGTGACTCCAGTCTTCGGGTTTGCTGGCTATAAAAATATCAAGAAGCTTTCCGAGTTCATCGATCAACTCTGAAAAGGAACGGATCGAATCCGCAAGAAGTGCCGTGCTGTGTCCCAGCAGGCCGGCAAACAGTTTAAAAAGAGTTAATGCAAGACTAAAAAAAAGCCCAGCGTATGATATTTTCCGAGTAGTATTCAAATTTTTGTCCGCTTTCATCAGAAATTCACCGTTAATGAATTTTTTTCTAATCCTCCCTGGTAAAGCGGACCCCCTTAAAAGGGTCGAAAAGAGATCATAGTAACAATAATTATCTAAAATGTTAAGCAGCCTCGAACGCCTACATTTGCCCTAACGCGGTACATGCGCAGCATTTTCAGCCACTAAGATCAATAGATGGAGAGGGTAAGTATATTGAAAACACAGATTCTAAATCTGTGTTTTCAAGGGTTGGGTTTTTTCGGGCTTTCTATCCTGTTTTTGCCCTGTCGTTTTTGTGGGTTTTGTAGGTCGTCGAGGTTGGTGTAGGTTTCCTCAGTTTCCGTTTTTCTAATTTTTCTGAGGGTGTAATGCTGTCATTACTTTATCTTCAGAGTGGAGCAACTGTCTTGCCATGGACTTCATTCATTACCATCGCAAGAGCGGTATACATGGAGGCAAGGCCCATAATAAGTCCTACATATCCGGCCACTACAAGCAGTCCGGCACTTCCGGTTGCGTTTACAACGGCCAGCAACATAAATAATATAAATAATGTTACAAATATAAACTGAAGGGCTCTAACTCCGATTTTCATTGTAATGATCAACATAACAAAGGTGTACACGCCCCAGATGAAGAGATATGCGGCCATGGCGATTCCGGAAGAGGCCTCAATCCAGCCCATTGCAGGCATCACAATCAGTCCGGCCAGTGAGAACCAGAAAAGGCCGAATGCTGAAAATGCGGTTCCTGCAAAAATGTCTCCTTTCTTCCAGGACATAATTCCTGCAAATACCTGAGCAAATCCTCCCAGGAATATTGCCATGGAGACAATCATTGACCCCACAGGGTATACGCCGATGTAACTCAGACTTAACAGAACTGCAGCGAGGCCCAGTCCGGTAAAGCCAAGAGGGGCGGCGTTTGCTGTTTTATCAACTATTATTGTAGAAGTTCCTGCGTTTTCGCTCATGATTATTCCCCTGAAGCCATTTTTTCGAAAAAATTAAAAAAGGAAGTTTAAGGCTTAGAGCCCGTAGTTTTCGGTCTTGAAAACTGCAACTTCCTGCTTGAATTTGGTCAGGTTGTCACTCATGAACTTGTCAGCATCGTCGGTAAGGGCTTCAAGGTCGGCTTTAACCTTTGCAAGAGCATTGGTTTCGAACCTTGTGAGTCTCAGCTTGCCGGAGTTGATACCTTCTTCGACAATTTTGCAGCACTCGATTGCAGCTGCCTTTGCACGGAGGTAGTTGTTGCTTCCGTTCTTTGCAATTGCCTGTCCGACCTTGTAGGCGTTGTCGTAGGCGAGGACATATCCCTGTGGGTCTCTGTATTTGTCAGAGAGTGTGAGGATGTCCCTGAGGTCCTTTGCCTTTCCGAGTTTCAGAGAGGTGTTCATCATTGCACAGTCGTATGCAAGAGTCTCGGACCAGCACTGAACGGTGGTACCACCGAATTCACCGTGGTATTCAACGGACTCGTTGGACCAGAGGTCACAGCACTGCATTGTCAGGTTACCCATCAGGTCAGAGTGGGCACAGGTTGAGGTCTTACCTTCCTGAGCAATTGGCACACCAGCTATGGATTTTATGATGGTGTTTTCGTATCCACAGTCCTTTCCAGGGCCGGTTGCACCGGATTCATATGCACAGAGGGATCTTCCTGCAGAGATTGCCCTTGCAACGATTGCGGTTGTGTGGGCAAGGTTCTTGTCAAGGAGACCGCCTGCGATGAACATTGCAGTGTTTGCCTGGGCACAGTCTGTGTCACCGGCTGCAACTACGCCGTTCTTCTTTGCAATGTCTGCAATGTCGGACCAGACCATTTCCATGTCCATGCTGCCGAGCACACCGATACCGAAGAGGATACCTGCAGTGTCGTTCCTGAGGATGGAGTAGTCGAATACTTCCTTACCACCCATTGATTCAACGGAAAGCAGGTCTGCACCGTTCTGGGCACACTGTTCGAATGCTTCCATAAAGGTGCTGTACTTGTCTCCTCTGAGCTGGAGGTAGTCACGGTCTTCACGGATGTCACCGATTGTGTGGCGGAGGGCGCACTTTATGCCGTATTCATCGTGGTATTCTTCCATGATGGTCTTCTGGGCGTGTGCAACAGCGCCTCCCCAGTCGGGGTTGTTGGACATCTGTTCGACGTGTTCGGTTTCGAGTACGATGGAGGGTGCACCGATCTGGACCATTCTTGCCATTGCGTCGGTGGTGATCCTCTCGTATTCCTTTACGAGTTTTTCTTTGGACTTGCCTGCCTGAGGTCTGGGGGCGTAGTTCAGTTCAGGAGTGGTGTATCCTGCACCGATCTCGAGGCCAAGTCCTGCCTTTACTGGGAATTTTGAGTTCCCGAAAAGCATGTCGTCTGCCTTAGCGTAAGCCATTGAAGTGTATTTCTTTACCATTTTGCTCCCTCCGATTAGTGCTTGTGGAATTCCTCTCTTAATTTCTCAATGTCGTCTCCGCTGGCAACGATTGCGTCAGCAATCTTTACAGCGTCTGAAGCTTCTTCACCATAAACTCCGAGGTCATACTGTGCAACGAAGTCCTGGTTCACAGCACCGCCACCACATGCGAAGGGCAGTTTTATTCCCTTTTCAAGGAGTTTGTCGTTGATTTCCTTGAATGCATACATGGTGGTTGTCATGAGAGCAGTACCTGTAAGCAGTATGGGTTTCTCTTTTACAACAGCTGCAATGACTTCATCAACAGGGACATCTCTGCCCAGGTCAGTTACGTCATAGCCGGCTGCTCTCAGGAGGGCAGCAACAATGTTCTTTCCGATGTCATGCACGTCACCTTCTGCAACATGGCAGACGACCTTGCCCTTGGGTTCAGGTACTTCGGTGGTCTGGGTCTTGCAGTAATCAATACCATTCAGCATGGCATCAGCAGACATCATTACATTGGGGAGGAAAATGATACCTTCGTCGTAGAGCTGGGATACAACTCCCATACCTACCATCAGGGCATCGTTGATAAGATCGATTGGTTTCTTGCCTGCGTCGATTGCGGCTTTAAGGGCGTCAACAACATCGTCTTCTTCTCCCTCGTAGATTGCTTTTGCAATCGGGTAGATGAGTTCATCCTTCGGGTAAAGCTCTTCTGCTGCTTCGTCAGGGGTCATTTCCTTTTCGAGGGCGACGTTGTAGCGTACTAATATGCCATCGATGTCTTCCAGTTTAAAATCCAACATATTTTAACCTCCATTTAATAACGAAGAGATCTCGGATTGCTCAGATCTTCGATCCTGCAAGTTGAATTTTCCTGAACTTTCAGGTATTTCTTCCGAAATACTGTCTGAAACAATGCAAACGAATTCGAAAACCTCCAGATCGAATTCTTTCCATTGTGGGGGTATGGATAACCTCTTGGTGGTATACTGGTTGCACATCAATTAGTGCTGAATTACGGTCAATTTCCCGTTTTTCAGGCTCATCAGGAATATTACTGTTTCCTGGGGTTCAGGATCATGCAATTCCTGCTTTCATGTGCCTTTTGACCTTTTCTTCCCAGTTAACTAATGAAAGGTGTACTCCCTTTACTATTCGGGAATTCACTTGCAGATGACAGTTGGATTTACTGGAATATACCTTCATCTGTGCTAATTTTTGCGAAGCTATAATTTTATAATTAGGACGTCAATTTTCTCGGCAAATGATTTTATAAAAAAGAGTAGTTTTTTTGATTTCATTAATCTAATCAATGGCATCAAAATTTATCAAGCAATTATCCTCTTTTCAGGGATATCTCTCAGTGCAAATATTGAAGAAATACTGACATTTATTTGAGCTAGGGAGGTTGTCAAGTGGATTTGTTTTATCTGGAATTCTTCATAAGGCAAAATATGATACATCAGGGCTTTTTCTTAAGAGCATGCAAGTGAAGTTAACATGTTCAATTACTTTCCTGTATTTTTTTCGGATTTTTATTCTCTTCTTAATATATAAGAGGATCTTTTGAAGTCCCTTGCTTTAAATTGTCCCTGAATCCGGTTAAATCTTATTTTTTTGCCTTCTTTCTGCCGTTTTTAAAAATGTGGCCGAACTTTTTCCCTGGTAAGTTATTGTTCCTCTGTTTTTAATTTCTTATTATGCTAACTTATTGAATATTTTCTATATATTTGTTTCCATCCCGGGTCCAGGTTACTCAGGAGGCTGAAAGAGTACTTTACCTCTCTATATGAAAGGTCTCTCTTCGGGCAAGGATCGAGGACAATTTTATCTTATATAAGGTTTTTGTATGTCAGGTCACAGCTTTCCTGAACCGGAAACATGCTTCCTTCAGAAGTTCCTCTACTTAAAGGGATTTATTGTGACCTGACCGTATCCGTGGCTGTTTTTTTCCGCTTTTTTATATGAAAGCTGCCTGTCCTCCAGCTGTCCGCTTACCGTTGTGTCCACAGCCTTAACAAGTTCTTCCCTGGGTACGGACGTTACCGCAGAGAGCACCTTTATCCTTGATCGGGAATTCCTTCCTTTTTTAAGGACTTCAATCTCATATCTTTCATACGCCGAAGTCACACTTCCTTTTACAAGATTTCCTTTGTGTGCAAAGGAGAGTTTGATATGCCCTGTAAAGTCAGGGTTCAGCCCTGTTACCCTGCTTCTTATACTATCCAGAATCTGCCCGGATACAGAGATCGCCGTTTCAAGAGGTATTTCCTTTGAGGTTATCTCGAATTCGGTTGAGTAAGTTGAAACTCCGGACATTTCAATTGAGTTTCTCGTTTCAATTGAGTTCCTTATCTTTACTGAGTTTCTCACTTCAAGAGCAATTTTACTCTGGCTATTTCCGTTGACCAGCCCGAACAGTTTGTCCAGATCCTCACCTCCTTGCCTGGCTGAAAAATGAACTATCCTCGCTTTCGAGTTCAATTTGCGCAGAAACAGGCATATCTCAAAAAGTTTTTCTGGCTCTATAAGGTCTACTTTGTTAATGCCCAGAATCTCGGCATCCTCTATCTGGTTTCTAACGAAATTCTGCAAATCTCCCGTATCCTGGCTCAGGCGGCAGGGATCCACAAGACTTACAATCGGGGCAAATGTGATCTCCGGGATATTCATGCTCTGTATATTGTTTTTAATCTGTCTTGGGAAGGCTATCCCTGTAGGCTCTATTATAATAGTATCCGGGCTGTAAGAGGACATAAGACTTCTCAGGGTATACTCCATACTGATTCTCAGGGTACAGCAAACGCACCCGCTTGTAATTTCCCTGGTTTCTATTCCGCCTGCTGAAATAGCATCCCCATCTATCCCTATTTCTCCTATCTCGTTGACAATGATTGCTGTCCTCTGTCCCTGTGTTCCAAGGTGTTCCACCAGCTTTCTTATTGTTGTTGTTTTCCCGCTTCCAAGAAATCCACCTATTATTATACACTTCATAGCTCTGTTGCCCTCCGCAAGATTTTTTTCTTGATTGAAATCCAGCCAAACCTGTCCCTCAGACTGACATTTGCAGCAGTTCTGTTCTGTCTGCTGGTTTCCTCAGGTCGGGACACTGCCCCTGTTCCTGCCCGGAAGATTTCAGCAGAACCGGAGCATTCCCTTTTTTTCGCTTCAGGTTTTACGGCTTCTCTTTAACCCTTGAAATGGCAAAAAAGAGTATGAGAAGTGTTCTTTTCACCTGAGGTTTCGTGTTCAGATACTCTTTTGAGAGGTGACTTAAGGTTTAGAGTATCTTGCAGTCTCTTTTTCCGGTTCTGGCTGACAAACTCACGGCAAATGGCAAAACCGGAGTCTGCGCTTTTCCGGAGTTTTCCTGGATGTAGATTTCCTCTCTGAAAGGCTATTAAATGGCAAATCTATGCCTTTCCGGAAAAGTGTTGCAAGTTTAACTCACTTCTGGGGAATATGACAACAATGCCCGGAGAGGGAAGGGCACTGTTATCAGCGTGACTTTCCGTCTTTTTGTGTCTTTTTCTCTCTTTTTCGGCTCCCTTTTTCCTTATTCACGATTCTATTCTTCTATTTACTTCTTTGGAACAATTTCATCTATCCTTAACACATTCCTTGCCGTCTCAGTTCCTGCGATAATTGCCAGCGTTTTTACTGTTGCCGAATCGTAAACTTTCTTTCCTTTGTCCGTTACCTTTCCTGAAAGGTCTATCCTTGCCTCTACCCCTTTTGCATATGAGTTTCTCATCTGCGCCATTGCATCAATCGAGTTCATCCCCATATTTCTTGCAAGAATAGTTGGGATTTTTTCGAGAGCCTCTGCATACGCCTGAACTGCCATCTGTCTTTTTCCTGTCTGTGTCGATGCAAAGAGCCTTACCATATGCGCAAGTTCAAACTCAATTGCCCCTCCCCCGTTTACTATTCCTCTGTTTTTCAGGAGGAAAGCCGCATTATTGAGTGCATCGTCAACAGCCTCTTCGACCTTATCAAGCCCATATTTCACAGGTTCCCAGATCAGGATAGTAGCTATTGCCTTTTCTTTCACGGTAACGAAAACAAAATTTTCTCCGTTTTTCTTTTCTACTCTTATGCTGTCTGCTTTTCCGAGATCGCAGGGGTGAATCTCATCTTTCGGGCTCATCAGTGTAGTGTCTGTTGCTTCCGCAAGCTTTTCGAGGTCTTTCGTTTTCAGCTTCTTGAAAGCCAGAATATTATTGTCCCTCAGCAGAGTTTCAATATAGGGGATCAATATCTCCCTCGGAAAAGAGCACATTTGCTCCCGAATCAATTATTTTTCTGGCAATTTTCGCACACATCTGCTTTTTCTTTTCTTCAAAAAGGAGTGCAGTCTTCACGGAGTCCATTTTGAGGTTATGCTGTGGGTTTAAGTATCCGCTTTTAATCTTGAGGTCATAGTTCGTAATCAAAACCTTTAGGGTTTTCAAATTCGGCTGGCATGTCAACCCTTGCAGGATTTTCATCCATAATCAGGCCTTCCACTGCAACGATTTCAGGTCCGCCTTTCTTTTTGAGGACTTGATGTTCCTGTTCAGGTCGAGCCTTCCGGCCTGTTTTTCGTTGAGGTGGTTGATAACTTTCAGGACAATATCAGTTACGGCTTCTGCCTGATTCCTTTCAATCCCCTTTCCTGTTGCAGAGCACATTATAGTAGTGCGTACATCCTCTTCAGATGCCTGCTTTATGCTGTACTGCAACATCTCGTAGGCTTTTTGCATGGCAAGTTCGTATCCTTCGATAACGATTGTCGGATGCACTCCTGCCCTTATCAGTTTGACAGCGTTTTTTATGAGATTGCTTGCAAAAATCACGGCAGTTTTTGTTCCATCCCCGCATGCTTTGTCCATTGATTCGGCAAGCTTTTTAAGGGAAGTCACGAGCGGGTGAAGCACATCCATTTCTTTTAAGATGACTTTGCCGTCGCTCGTAACGAAAATATCCCCCACCGGGTTTACTATTATCTTGTTCATCCCTTTCGGTCCCAGGGATGAGCCAAGCAGCTCGTCAATCTCTATGGATGCCCTTTCAAGCTGGTCGATCAGCCCTTCTTCTTTTACCGGCTCATCAATGAGAATCTTGTCTCTTATTGTCCGTGCCAGTTTTGCCATTCCGTCCTGGCTTTCAAGGTTCGTGCTGCCCGGTACTTTTAATTCGCTTGCCATGTTTTTTCCTCATTTGCTGCGGTTTTGTGATTTTCTGCTGAGGTTCCTGCTGTTTTGACCTGCCGGAAGTCTTATTTCTGGCTAACATTCTGCTTTCTCCAAAATTTCCATCCGCAGCTCTAACATCTTTCATGTTTTTTTATCCGGTTTTTTCGAAGGCTAAAATTAAGAAATTCTGGAGATTTTGCTGGTTTTTTGAGGGCCATATTGTTCTTCTGGAGGTTGCCTTTCTGGAGTTTTCTATTTTTTATTTCAACTGGAAATTTTTGAAAACTTTTGTTATCGGATTATTTTCTCAACTGAGTGCTGAATATCTGATGATTCGGAGAGCTTTCCTGTACATTCCAGGTAAATATCAGGATTTGACATTGTAAGGTCCGCTTCTGCGAGCAGATCGGAATATCTTGAATCCTTACTTGTGTCTGTATATTCTATCGATCTCTGTGTGGAGTTTGATCCGTATTTCAAAGGACCTGCTTCAATAACCGAATAACGAAATAGGAAGTTCTGAGAGGAATGGTTCAGTCCCTGTTTGTAGGCTGCAGGGTGTACAGGACTCGAATAAGACCTTCTCCCCTCAGGTTCCGGTACCTTCTGATGTCTCATCCATTTTCACCTCTTTTTCCAGAGTTTTGAGAAGGTTCCCATCTATTTTCTGCGGAAGTTGTTTGCGTTTTTCGGCCCAAATGTGTTTATATCTATTTGTATCTGCTTTTCGCTCTTGTTTTTTTGTGTTTTTTTCTTCCCAATGCCTTCTGCCGTTTTTAGTTCGCTTGCATTTAACAAGGCAAAGAATGCAGGAAATAGCGAGAACTCTCTTTTAATGATAAATTAAGAGAGGATGAGCCAGAAGCCCATCCTGTACCTGACAAGCCATTCTTGTTTTTTTCACTATGGCTTCAGCGGGTGAGTTTATCCGATAATTTTCTTGTAGATCTCGGGACCCTTTTCTGCTACTGTGTAGGTCTGGGCAGTAATCGCATCGCAGGGTGCTCCTGGCGGCACTTCACAGCCTGTTGCGATTGCATACTTGGACTGCATGCCGTTCTCCTTGAGGGTATTCAGGACACTTTCCTGCAGGGCAATGGTGTCTGCCTTCATCTTCTGAATGCCTTCAGGGCTGTTGTCAAGGAATACAACCGGGCTGACTTCACCGGCAAACATCGTCTTCTTGCCGTAAGTATTGATCAGGTACTTGTGGTCTCTGGAACCCTTGTTAACTTCATCCGGATAGAAGGTGTAGCTGTAGTACTTTGTATCCCATTTATGGATAAGGTCCCAGTGCGGGGCATCGGAGCAGTTGTGAATGACTGTCGGCTTGTTGTACTTCTTGTACAGCGGGGCGATCCTGTTCTGCATGATCTGGCCTTCGGATTTCATGTACTCGTCAGCGCTAAGGATGACGTTGTTGGTCCAGAGGGTTACCATACAGAGATTGTCAGGCTGGGCTTCTTCGAACATACCCTTCATTATTTCTTCTACATAGGTTGCGGTCTTGTCAAGAGCCTTGAGAACAACATCGGGGTTTGTCCTGAGGTCTGAGAGTACACGGGTTGCTCCCATGATCTGGGTAAGGGCAACCATTGGACCTTCTATAAGGGCGGTCATGGGTGCGCCAAGGGCATGTGCCTTTTCGGTTGCAAGCTTGTTGCCCTGGATCAGGTTATAGGCACGGGTGCCTTCCTTTATTTCTGGAACCTCAAGCTTCTCGTAGTCTTCAAGGTGGCCGGTTGCTGCAGGTGTGTCTTCTTCAGGGTACCTGACGGTTGCACCGAAGTCCGCTGCGTCAACACAAAGGTCGGTCAGGCCGACGAAGGTGTCCATATTGAAGTATTTGATACCTGCTTCGACACAGTCTGCGTACTTCTCTGCCCTGGTTGAATAGTCCTTATAGGAACAGGGGACGAACTTCCTTGATACGCCGCAGGCAAGAGTCGCAATTGGAAGCCTGTCAACCTTCTTGTCTTCAAATGATGCGGAGAACCTTTCTGCCTTGGTCATGGTTTCCTTGAATTTCGGAACTACGGAGTCAAACTCTGCCTTCACTTTCTCAGCGGTCACCAGGCCGACATCGATCTTTTCCCTGCTGCCTTTCTGTGCGAGGGATTCTTTGTACTTCATCTTGCTTGCTGCAATTGCCGAGTCGCTCCAGATATCGGCAGGAAGTTCGCTTACAAGGGAAGTAAGAGTCTCGACTGCAGTGCTTGCATCAAGGGCTGTTCCGTCTGCGCCTATGCTGTCAGCAAAGGTCTGAGAAACGGGTGCACCGCCGACCATGACAATGAGGGAGTCTCTGATTCCGTCTTCCTGGAGCTGCTCAATAACAGTTTCCATGCCGCTCATTGTTGTGGTCATAAGTGTGCTCATCGAGATTGCAGTCGCCTTCTTCTCTTTTGCAGCTTCTGCGAACTTATCAAGAGGTACATCACAGCCGAGGTCGATCATATTGAAGCCGGCAGCAGTCATCATGGTTTTGACAAGGTTTTTCCCAATGTCGTGCACGTCTCCTTCAACGGTACCGATGATAACATTCCTGGGGGCAGAGGTTTCGTCTACTTTAATGTAAGGAGTAAGGATGTCCATCCCGGCATACATCGCATCTGCTGCGAGCAGAAGGCTGGGGACGAAGGCTTCTCCTTTCTCGTACATATCACTGATAATCTTCATACCCTTTGCAAGGCCTTCAACGATTGCTTCATATGCATCGAGGCTCTCATCAAGGGCTTTCTGTGCGAATTCTTCTGCAAGTTCGTCGTCACCTTCAACGACAGCATCAGCTAAAGCGTTCAAAATATCTTCTTTTGCCATAAAAAATCTCCTTTTTTTGTTAAAGGATCCAGACAGTCAGTCTTCCGCCTGTTCTCCGGATCACTATCTACTTTTATTTAGATCTTTAACGGGTTCCACAGCCCGTCAATTCTCTAAATTCACTATTAATACTCCTGGTCCACAACATGACCATTTCTTCTGAAAAGCAGTACTCCCTCTGAAAATCAGCAGTTCTCAGCCGCGGTACAAACTGTAATTTCTCCTGAATTCAGTATGGTTATTCTTTCTTTTCAGGCCTAGATGGTCACTACTGACAGATTGATCCTATGATATATAGCTTAACCGACAATGTTTTTTGATCCAACGGCAATTTTTTTCCCCTTAGTAAAATATAGTTTTCCTCATATTTTGTATGAGTCGGATTTTTATCTGGATTCTTATTTCTGGGTACCGGGAAATTTGTTATTTCTTAACCTTTTATGCTCTTATCCATTTTTCAATCTTGAGGTTTTTACTTGTGTGAATGGAAAATCTCCTTATCTGGAAAAGCAGGGATCATTGAATATTGAAGAGGTATGTAAAAATCAGGGGTATTGAAAATTTGAGGGTAATGATCGAGAAATACAGATTTAAAAGCTCGAAGTTTCGAGCAGCCTGTTGACCCCTTTTTTGAGCCTAGGAATTTATATTCTTTGGTGTAAAAAATATTTTTATTCCTCATTAGTCTCAAAACAGTAAAATATCTCTGACATTTGTTTTATAACTTTTGATTCTTTACTTATTATGTTAATTTAAATATAATATCTGCAATTTACACTATACCTAAAAATTAATATTTAATATGACTCATGTAATATAATTTATATGATTTTTGGTCTGAATAAATTCTCCACTTTTCGATAGTCTCGTTAAAGATATATCGATCAGTGTTCTTTAATGCAGAGGTGCTGCAACAAGAGCTAAAATTTCAAAATGCTTTATTACAGGTAAATTTGATGCATCCTGGTAAAATTACTGGGTTATCCAGTATTTCTCTTTACTAAATGTGGAAGCTGTCTTTCCCGGAGGATAAGGCGGGTTTATGGGTATAACTCCGGAAAATGGTAGTCCGGCTTAACGTAATAGACGCATGGTTGGAAGCTGATAAAAATGAGTTCCCTTGTAGACTTGATTTTCTTCTCTGAAAAAAGAAAGAATCTGCTTATTCAGTTAGCTAACGGGCCGATGTATATTGATGAGATCAAGGAAACCCTTAATGTGAAGGCATGTGCGGTAATGCCGCAGATAAAAAAACTGAAAGATATGGACATCATAGTGCAGAAAGGGAATACCTATGAACTCTCGGACATCGGAGAAGTGATAGTTGAAAAAATGCTCCCCCTTACCTCTCTCCTTGATGTTTTTGACGGAAACAAGGATTACTGGTCAAAACACGACAGGTCTCCAATCCCAAGACACCTGATAAAGAAGATTGATATGCTGGGGAAATGCACTCTTGAAGAGCCTGACCTTGACCATCTCTTTGAATTTCCAAAACATTTAAGGGATAAGCTGGATAAGTCAAAAAAGGTTACATCCTTTTACTCTTATTTCTGCCCCGATTGCCCTTCAATCCAGGCAAGCTGTGCAAAGAATGGAGCTGAAGTACGTCTTATCCTTGATGAAAAAGTCTATAACAGGATGAAAAACGATTTTGAAGAGGAATATAATACCTGTGTCAAAAACAGGGTTTCTCTTTATATTTACTCCGGTAAAGTGAGGCCTTCTTCCTTCATGGTTTCGGATAATTTCATGCTGTTGAAACTTTTCGGAAAAGAGGGGGAGTTCGACCACAGAAAGATCATGAGTTTTACCCCGAGTGCTCTGGAATGGGGTAATGAGCTTGCGCAGTATTATATAGACCGCTCGGAGAAAATAAATTAAAACTTATTGCCCGCTGTAAGTCTTAAGGGCTGTTTCCCAGGAATTCTCTCTGGGAATCATTTTACGGCACCCGGTCCTAACTCCAGGGAAAAGTTTTAGAGCAGGGCGGGACGAGAAAAAACTTCAATCTTACTCTCCCTTTCCTTTACTCTTTCTATTTTTACTCTTTTCTGCCTATATTCACGATTCTCTGCACATTTCCGTGATTTTTATGTTCGTGATTATGTTCGTGATTATGTTCATGTACGGCTTTGTGCACCTTGATTCTCCTTTTTTCAAAGGTGTCCTTCACAGAGCTGTTTACAGCATCTTTCAGGGATTCTTTGTCAACATTCGAGACTGCAGAGAGAATCTTGAATGTCGGAACAGCTCCTTCTTTTGACCTGATGATATCTTCCTGAGGCTCTTCATAATAGATTGTAATACTCTGTTTTACGGTTTCAAGTCCGTTGTCAAGGAAGAGTTTTATGTGTCCTACAAACTCGGGATTTAATTTCAGAACCTTTATCTTTATTGCATTCATCAATTCGGTTGTGAGCTCTCTGGCTGCTTCCGTGCTCAGGTTTTCTCCGCCTTTAATTGCAAATTCTGCAGAGTAACTGCCAACTCCTGAGGCTTTAATGGAATCTTCAGTCTCCTGAGGCTCGGAAAGTCTGGACGCTTCTCCTGTAGCAACGGTTGCCTGGACTTTTTCCGAAACTTCTTTGATATCGGGGAGAACTTCATGCATGAAATTTTCAAATCTTTCGCCTGTATCCTTTCCTGAAAGCAAAACCACTTTTGCTTTAGGATTCAACTGCTGAACCGAAGCTTCGAGGATAGGTATTCTGATAGGTTCGATCAGATCGACCTTATTTATTCCCAGAATCTCGGCATCAATAATCTGCCTCATGGCAAATTCTTTTACCTCTTTCATCAGGTGTTTGAAACGGCTGCCGTCAATAAGGGTTACAAGGGGAGCAATTTTCACTTCTTCGCCGAGGTTCATAAGCTCTACTTCGTTTTTGATAATCTGCGGGAAAGCAATTCCTGTGGGCTCGATCATTATGATATCGGGCTTGTATTCTTTTACAAGGAGATTCATTGTTGTCCTCAGCCCTACTTTCAGGGAGCAGCAGATACATCCGCTTGTAATTTCCTTGGTATCGAACCCGAACCTTTTTATTACATCCCCGTCAATCCCTATCTCTCCGATCTCGTTTACGATAATCGCAACTTTTTTCCCTTTCTCTGCAAGGAATTTACCCATATTGATAATGGTGGTTGTCTTTCCGCTTCCCAGGAAACCTCCAACAACAATGACTTCCACTTTTTTTCCTCCGTTTTCTGCAGCTTTCTGTTTATTGTCCCTTTATTTTTTCTATTTTTCATAAAAAGTAGTAAAGTCCTGTCTTTAATACAGGGTGTATAAGTGTCAACTTTTCTATTTCAAAGTATATTTCTCTATCTCTATATCGCTCTCTATAAAAGTACTTGCAGATAAAAAAAGGTGATCTTCATGTTAAGACGGCATAGATCAAATTGAATCCTGCAAGCGATCAAAAATATTGTTAAAAAGAACCTTCAGTTGCAAGCATATAGGTGCAGGTATTCGGTGTGACTGTATTAGTGTATAAAAGCATAAAAAATACATAAAAGCACAAAACATCCAAGCATATTATAAATTCACTCATTAGTCTTAGATATATGGTGGTTCCACATCAAGGGTCTGGAGGAAGCCTGAATATGGAAACCACCTGTGTTTTTGGAAGTTAAAATATTAAAATACATCAGGTTTCACATACTTGATGAGCAAAGAAGTATCCTTCAAGCCAATCTTTTTTATTTTACTTTATGCAGCTTCTGATGCTCATATTTTTCGTGCGCATGCTGCTCACAATGGTCAAATACGTGGTAGCCATGGTCATGATCCTCATCGTGTTCATGTTCTGCATGGCTGTGTCCCTTTCTGTGGTCATGTTTATGGTGGTGATGGTCATGCTCGTGGTGGTCATCTTCATCATGATCATGATGATGACCATGCTCGTGATCATGATCATGACTGTGTTTGACCTGATGAATCTCTATTCCCATTCTTTCTAATGTTTCCTGCACTGAACTGTTAACTGCATTTTTAAGTACTTCTTTTTCAACTTTTGAAACTGCTGAAAGAACTTTAAATGTCGGGGTAGCTCCGTCGTTTGATTTGAAAATGTCTTCTTGTGGCTCTTCGTAATATATTGTAATGCTCTGTTTCACTGTTTCTGATCCGTTATCGAGGAAGAGTTTGATATGCCCTAAGAATTCTGGATTAAGTTTAAGAGCCTTTTCTTTTATCTTATTCATTATTTCAGTTGTAATGGCTCTTGCAGTTTCCTTACTTAGAGCACAGCCGTCTTTTAAGGAATATTCTACGGAATAACTGCCAACGGTATGCTTGAAAGAATCGCCATGATTATATGGGATTTCTGAGGAATTATCTTCAGAACTGTCAGTTCCAGAGGCACCGATTGAGTTTTCAAACTCCTGCCGTGCAGATTCAGGCTCTTTCTCGACCTCCTTTGTTTTCTTAGGAATGTCCTTTACTCCCGGAAGAACTAACTGCATGAAGCTTTCAAACCTTTCTCCGGTGTCTTTCCCTGAAAGTAAGACAATTTTGGCTGCTGGATTAAGTTGCTGGACCGAAACTTCAAGAATAGGGATCTGAAGTGAGTCTATAAGGTCCACCTTGTTTATTCCCAGGATCTCAGCATCTATGATCTGCCTCATGGCAAAATCTTTTACCTCTTTCATCAGGTGTTTGAAGCGGCTTCCATCTATCAGAGTTACCAGAGGGGCAACTTTAACTTCCTCCCCAAGGTTCATTAGCTTGAATTCGTTTTTAATGGAATTCGGAAACGCAATCCCTGTGGGTTCGATCATCAGGATATCAGGCTTATACTCCCTCATGAGAGTATCGACTGTTGCCCTCAACCCCATTTTCAGGGTACAGCATATGCATCCGCTTGTGATTTCTTTGGTATCGAACCCGAATTTCTTTATTATATCTCCATCAATCCCTATTTCTCCTATCTCATTAACAATGATAGCGACTTTTTTTCCTTTTTCTGCCAGGTATTTTCCCATATTGATAACTGTCGTGGTCTTCCCGCTTCCCAGGAAACCACCAATAACAATCACGTCCATTTTTTTGTCCTCGTTTTCTTCCATTTTTCTTTTTTATGTCTTTGTTCACGCAGGCCTAAATCTCCAGAGCTTTTTAGCCGGAAAATTTAAACTTTAACCTTTCTATCTTCATAGTATATTTTTGTATCTATAATTTGGTATATATAAAATATTTTTTAATGCCTTATATATCTCTTTTTTAATTTTATACTTTAATTTTTGGTATATATCTAAAATTTTGCTCGTTAATTCAGATCTTTTATATTCTTTTGCCCTTCAATCTTACTCCGCTACTCCGCTGATTAAACTCTTTTTTCCTTTATGCATATTGATTTTTGTCTTTTGTATCTTTTTTCTTTCATTTAATGATCTCAATTTCCTGTTTCTTGATTTCATTTGTTCTCCTATTTTTGGTATCAATAAAACTTTTTTTGGTATATGTCCAACTCCTGCCCGCATAGGATGCATAGTGTATGCTAAAATCAGTACCTCGAATCGAATTCTGCTAACTGCAAGAAAACTTCAGTGAAAGAAAAATCACCGTCTAAAAAATACCCATGTCTTGGCACTGTCTCTAAAAAGAAAGCAAAAGAAGCAAAATAAAAAAATAATCACAGTGTAGATATGAATTATGCAATTTCCTCATGAAGGCAGGGGTATTTTCCACAGGCTTCTGAGTTATATCTGGAGTGTGGTATAAAAGCAGAGAGTCCGCAAACTTCAGTCTACGGGCTGTCTGCCTCCTAAAATATAAAAATTTCTCTACTTCTTCAGTCAGACTCCTGCAACGGTCAGGTTTTCCCATTTAAACCTGTCATCAGGGCAGGCATGCAGACAGCGCTGGCAATTTGCTCCGTCACAGAGGTCGGTCCTTATTTTTACAAGCCCTTTGTCATCCATCCTGAGAGCTCCGGTAGGACATACTTTTACACACTTCTTGCAACCCTGGCAGTTCTCGATAATCATGGTAAGGTAGGTCCCGACTTTTTCAAGTACTTCAAGCCCTTCTTCTCCCAGTACCGGAATGTCCCTTTCGACCTGGCGGTCTATTTTCAGGATAGTTGAAGGCTCGCTTATCATGGGCAGTTTTTTCTTTTTCAGGAACTTCTGGAGCATCTTGAATGCCATGCCCTCGTTCCAGTAGGCAAGTTCAAGCAGATATGCTTCCTTAAAGGCTTCCGAGGTTGCAAACATCACATGCGTACCCACAATCTCTTTTGCAATTGCCTGCAGTTCCCAGAGCCTGTCTTCGGAAAGCAGGATTTCCCGGGCAACTGTAAGGGAAGTGTTCCCTATCTGTGAGACATAACTTGCATTGTAAGGGATCATTCCTACCTGATGGGCTTTTGCGGCGTCCATGTAGGTGCCGGCAGCTCCTGACATGTGGGCTATTTTGAGGTCTTCCATCTCGATGCCTGCAGCTGCACAGAGGGTAATGTGGCCTGCTCGGAGTGCGCCTATTGCTCTTCCGGCTGCGATAAGGTCTTTCTCCGTGAACTTGATGCCGTCCTGCAGGTAGATGATGCCTTCAGGAGTATGAATCTTTGGCAGGACTATCAGTTTGTTCCTCATTCCGGCTTCGATAAGGGCAATAACCCCTGTACCCGTAATGCCCTTTGCAGTGACCTCTCCTTTTTCCACGACCTCTCCTGTTTTCGGGTTTACAAGGTCTCCGATGGCTGTTTTCATGTCTTTATCAAGAACATAACAGCGGAGGTTATTCCCTTCAAACTCGACATCACAGATAGTATGAGGGGAAGCAATGGATCCGTACTCGATCTCCTGACCTTCGAGAGCAGGCCCGGCAGCAGCCGACCCTGTGTAAATAACGCCATTTGATTTAAGGGCCATTTCGGCGTTTGTCCCATAGTCAGTGGCAATTGCAACTTCGTCGCTCTCGATCATGCCTGCTTTTACAATAAGGGCAAGTGCATCGGCTCCTACCTCATGTTTTATCGCCGGCGGTACATATAGTTTACAGTTTTTAAACTCTTCAAACCCCGTGATTTCGGACAGAGGTACAATCCGAGCATCTCTATTCTGCTCTTCAATATGATACTTCTGTTTCTTACGCTCGCCCGCGTATGCCAGGTCTTCAATTGGAATTCCCTGAAAGATAGAAAGCTGGATAGGGTTTCCACAGATTGAGAACTTTTCCATTTCTTCGGGTTTTACTCCGAGCTCATTAAGGATATTTTTTACCGCTGTTGCCGAGAGCCCATGAGCTTTATCAAGCCCGTAATGGATTGCAAAGTCAAGGTGGTCCATTACGTTTGCTCCTGGCAGAGGGTTCCGGAGAGTTATCACGGTTTTCTTAATCTCGCCGCTCTCAAGGTCAATTTTCTGGGCCCTGAATCCACTGGTTCCCAGGTCAATTGCAACTCCTGTTCTCATATCTTAACCTCCTCCAAAAAAGTTTAAGACTTTCTCAGCTAATCCTTTCAACAGTTATTATTTTTAATAAATTTAAATAAGTTTTATGATGAATAAGCCATCCCTGTGAGTTTTACCGGATTATCTGCCCGGATCGAGTCTACTGAACTGGCAGCCTGTAAGGGGCCTGGTTCTGGATATCCTCATCCCTGAAGTCCCATCCCGGCAAAGTAAAAAAAATTAATCGGGAATTATATCCAGAGCTGAAATTTCTTGCTCAGGATTTGCCCGCAAAAAAATAAAGAAATTTTGTGCCTTCTCAGGCGTAGTACTCGTCTCTTGCTGCGACCATGGCTTTAATGTTCTCGAGAGGGGTCATGGGTGCAATTCCACAGCCTGGCGCGAGTACATCAACGCCGTCTGCAATAGCCTGCTTTGCTTCGGCTTTGATCTTGTCAATAGGTCCTGGGAGCAGGGTGAAGGGGCTGGAAACGTTTCCTACTAATCTTGCTCTGGTTCCGATGACTTCCTTTGCCTTCTTTGCGCTGCCGATCTTTTCTTCAACACTGAGACCTTCGAAACCGCAGTCTGCCATGTAGTTGAGGATCGGGTTCACGTTTCCGCAGACGTGGAGGATGGTTACGGAGTTCACGCTGGAGGAGAACTTCTGGAGCCTGGACTGGAGATACTGCTTGAAGGAGTCAGGGCTCATGAGGTCAGGGGATGCTACAGGGTCTGCAATAGCGATAATGTCTGCACCGGCTTCTACCATTGCATTTGCATACATAATTGCAGCTTCGGTTGCAAGGTCCAGAGTCTGTTCGAAGAGGTCAATTTTTTTGATGGACCATTTCATGAAGGATTTAACACTTACAAGGTCGGATGCGACTGTGATAGGGCCTTCCATGCCGCCAACGATTGGCACGTCAGGACCTACTTTTTCCCTGATGATCTTGATTGCTTCAAGTACTGCCGGAATTCTGCCTTTCTGCAGGAGGTCTGCAGGGATTGCTGCGCCTTCGAGGTCCTTGGGGTAGGGGTGACCGGTAACAGAGGGCTGCCTGTTCTTGGTACCCATGTTGATCTCACAGCCCATAGCTTCGACCAGAACGGTAAGGCAGTAGGGGACTCTTACAGCTTCAAGTCCGCTGAGCTCGTAGTTGGCAATTGCCAGCTTTGCCATAAGTTCAGGGTTGGAGTGGGATTCCGGCCAGGGGGCTCCTACTTCGTCCATGAGTTCCACAATTCCGGTCTGGGTCACGGAACAAACAGGTACTTTGTCAACGGGCTTGCCTTCAAGGGCGGCTAAAAGTCTTGTTTTAAGTGTGAATTCGCTCATATCGGTCATACCTTTTTTACTTTTATCCTTGTACATTTATTTTTATTACAATTTTATTGTCTACTTGACAATATTATATAGACCTTTTCAATCCAAAATGTTTCACACTCCAGACTAGAGTATCCAGAGTTCAAAACATGTCAAAAAATTGTGGTTTCTTTTGATAAATGGGAACGGATAGTTCTTTATCATTGTTTTTTTTCTCGCCTGAGCAGGAACGAGAACGATCAAAGTAAAAACAGTTCTCGAACCCTTCAATTGAGTCAGAATGCGGACATTTTTTTAGTTAGCAAATTATAAAAGCTAATTGCCGGGAATTTTTTTCTCTCTTTTCTTTGATCAATAATGCAATAATTTTTAATCTCATTATTTAATTTTTTTTCTTCATGAATAGTTTCAGCCGCATGTTTTTACCCTTCAACGAATTGTAACGTGATATTTGACTTTATCTCTTATGATCGTTTTTCGGGAGTTCGGGAGACTCGTAATGTTAAGTTTCTTATTCTTGTGCCACATTAAACTATAGGGGGTTTGATGGAAAAAGAATCGGCTGGAAACAAAAATAGGGCATGCTCTCCGCGGGGTGATGAGCATCTTATTTCTCTCTCAGAATTCCTGCAGAGATTAGACGTAAGCGAAAACGGGCTCAGTGAACAGGAAGCTGCCCGCAGACTTAAGGAGTGCGGCCCAAATGTCCTCGAAGAAGCCGGAAAGGAAAACATATTTAAGAGATATGTCCGGCAGTTCCGCAACTTTTTCTCCATCCTTCTAACTGTAGGAGCCATTCTATCTTTCCTTGGTGAATACCTTGATCCCGGGCAGGGGAATATTTATATCGGAATTGCCCTCGTCGGGGTCGTCATCCTTAACGGAACTTTCACGTTTGTGCAGGAATACCAGGCTGCGAAGACAATGGAAAGCTTTCGGCAGCTTCTTCCGCCCCATGCCAGGGTTCTGAGGGAAGGAAAGGAAAGGGATATTCTGGCGTCGGAGCTTGTTGCAGGAGATATTATTCTTCTTGAGGAAGGAGATAAAGTTCCTGCCGACGGGCGTTTAATTGAAACCAACGTTCTGAAAGTGGATAACTCGGCTATTACAGGTGAATCCGAACCTCAGCTCAGGTCTCTTGAGTGCACTCATCCAAATATGCTCGAGTGCAGGAACATGGTTTTTTCAGGGACTCTTGTACAGAGCGGAAACGGAAATGCAGTTATTTTTGCAACAGGACAGAACACCCAGATCGGAAGCCTCGCAACGCTTACAGAGCAGACATCCGAAGTGGACACACCTATCCGAAGAGAACTAAATCATTTCATAAAAATCATATCCTCAATTGCGATTACCCTGGGAGTAATCTTCTTTATACTGGCGTTTATTCTTCAGGATGTCTTTCTTGCAAGCCTTATCTTTGCAATTGGAATTATCGTTGCCAATGTGCCTGAAGGGCTTTTACCTACAGTTACCCTTGCCCTGAGTCTTGCCTCAAGAAGAATGGCTTCGCGGAATGCCCTTATTAAACAGCTTGAGTCGGTAGAAACCCTGGGCTCTACGACGGTTATCTGTACGGACAAGACCGGTACCCTGACCCAGAACAAAATGGCAGTGAATTCCATCATGTTAGGTTTTGAATGCCTCCTTCTCGAGAACCCTCTGAGTACTAAAAAAAGGACTGAAGGGCAGGAAGCAGAGGAAAGCATAAGCAAAACTGCTGTGGGTACAAATAGTGATGTTGCGGAAGGAATTACAGATCCCGGAACAGAAGGATTTTGTGTTCTAGAAAAGCCTGTATGGGAACCTCAAAGATTACCATCTGTTTTCATAAGAGCCGCAGGGCTCTGCAATAATGCAAAACTTTATGAGTCTCCTCCAGGGTATACCGGTGATCCGACCGAAGGAGCTCTTCTTGTTTTTGCAAATAGTTTTGAAGATGTAAAAAAGCTTCAGAACGATTATCCAAGGTTGGAAGAGTTTCCTTTTGATTCGCTTACCAAAAGGATGGAAGTTATCTGCCGCACTCCTGAAGGAAAACTTGAAGTTTATCTCAAGGGTGCCCCGGAAGTAGTTGTGAAGATGTGTAGTTTTGCCATAGATTCAGGAGGAATAACTGAACTGGATGAAACTAAACAGCAACAACTTCTTGACCGTCACCTGAGACTTGCAAAAAAAGGAGAACGGATTATCGCCCTTGCGTACAGGCAGGGAGATGACCTGAGGGAATACACCGGAGGCTTTGTTTTCCTGGGATTTATAGGAATTCTTGATCCTCTGCGCCCTGAAGCCAGAGATGCTATTGCAAGATGCTACGCCGCCGGGATCAAAGTTGTTATGATTACCGGAGATCATCCTGTCACTGCAGAATCAATTGCAAAGGATGTAGGGCTTGCAGACACAGGAAAGCTTGAAATCATCACTGGAGAGGAGCTGAACTTACTCTCGCGTACAGAGCTTGCCTCAAGACTGAAAAACCCAAGCATCGTCTTTGCCCGTACTTCTCCTGTACAGAAGCTGAAAATTGTACAGCTTTTCCAGTCAGAAGGGGAGATCGTGACCATGACAGGAGACGGGGTCAATGACGCCCCTGCAATTAAGAATGCGGATATGGGAGTCGCTATGGGCAGCGGCACGGATGTAGCTCGTGAAGCTGCGGATATGGTACTCCTTGATGACAACTTTGCTACGATTGTGAATGCTGTAGAAGAGGGCAGGACCGTTTTTGATAACATTAAGAAATTCATTGTGTATATTCTTGCAAGCAATATTCCCGAGATTCTGCCTTTCATAGCTTTTGTACTTCTTTCCATTCCCCTTCCCATGCCTGTCCAGTTAATCCTTGCAATCGATCTGGGTACGGATATGCTGCCTGCCATTGCTCTGGGAATGGAAAAAGGAGAGGGTGATATCATGAAGAGACCTCCCAGATCAAGGAGTGAAAAATTATTGACTCCTCAGTTACTCCTGACAGCCTACGGAGTAAAAGGACCTATAGAGGCTGCTGCAGGATTCTTTTGTTATTTCGCCGTACTTTTTGAAGGGGGCTGGACTTTCGGAGAACAGCTTGCAAATACTAACCCTCTTTATAGGCAGGCAATAACAGCTTTCTTTTCAGCTGTCATCATCTGTCAGATTGCCAATGTGTTTGCTTCAAGAACCCGGTTTCAGTCAGTCTTCTCTATGGGATTGTTCAGCAACCGACAGGTTCTCCTGGGAATTGCAAGCGAGCTCCTGATTCTTGCCCTTATTATCTGGAATCCGTTTGCTAACCTGATTTTTAACACTACTCCCATTAACCTCATGTACATACTGCTTGCCGTTCCTTTTGCAGTTCTCCTTCTTGGAGTCGACGAACTGAGAAAATATCTCCTGAGAAAAAACGTGAGCTGGGCAGTTAGATTCTTTAAATGGTAATCCGGCCACTGGCAATAAACTAACTTGGTACAGAAACAGCTGGAGGTACAGCTTGACGGAGGTACGGCTTGAAAATCCGGCTGGAGAGAAATTGATGCGCATAGTCCATGGGTACTTTGAAGGCAGGTAATATAGTAGTAAAATTTTTTGCAGGATTTTTTTTGACTCTTGTTTAAGATATTTTTTTCGTAATTTTCCCTTTGAATGTCTTTTTCGATCAATAGGGTCTGGTTACCTTTATTCACAGCTAATTCAGGATAAATTTTTATACTATGTATGTAGAAATTGTTTATATAAGTCGCTTAAATCTGTCTATTATAATTAATATATAGCTTCCTATTCAGTTTCAACCCCGTCGAGTCCAGAATATGAATGTTAATCGAAAAATTTTTGTTATTATTTACATAATTTTTGCCCTTCTTACCTCAACTGTCATTTTTGTATCACAGAGTATCCTAGACTCAAGTTTTTCCGACCTGGAAGAAAAAGAGGCAATCAGTAATGTGGAAAATGTACATAACATGATTGATTTCCAGACCATTGAACTGGATGAGATAAACTCTGCCCTTTCTTTAAGGGAAGATGTCAGGGTTTTTATGCGAACTGAAAATCCAGAAGATCTTGGCGGGACTTTACTTACTGATTTTTTTACTCTAAGTGGATGTGACTTTATTTTTTTTGTCAATAGTTCCGGAGAGATAATACATTCTCAGGTTTCGGATTCAGAAAATGAGGGTAACACTTCCAACGACTTAATAATTTCCGAAATCGGTCAGAAAGTAAATGATGGAAGCTTTCTCTGCAGAGATAAAACGAATTCTCTAAATGGAATGCTCATGCTGAAAACCGGACCTGTAATTTTTTCCTGCCGCTGTGTATCTGCAACATCGGATAACAATGAAACAATCGGAACAATAATCCTTGGGAGAAGATTGGATTCTGGTTTTGTCGAATCTCTCCAGAAGATTACAGGAAATCCGGTTTTACTTTCCGGTCCTGACAGTATACCTCCTGATTTCCAGCAGGCATTTTCAGAAGAAGGAAACAGGAGTTACATGCACAATATAGAGGGAGGCCGGTTAGCAGGTTATTTTGTGCACGAGGACATTAACGGAAACCCGGCAGTTATGATTCGGACGGATGCTGACAGGAACATCTATGAAATAGGCAGAAAAACCCTCAGGTATATCGTAATTCTCCTCCTGTTTTCAGGTCTCATGGTCGGAGCAGGCTGCAAGTTCCTTCTTGACAGAGAAGTTGTATCCCGAATCGTTGTCATTGATAATTTTGTAAAAAAAGTGGGAAAGGATGAGGACTTCTCAGCACACTGCATTATGGATGGAGACGATGAACTTTCAAGGTTGACTACAGGAATAAACGGAATGATTGACCGTTTGAAACAAAATTCCAATAAATTTAAAGCACAGGAACACGAGAAGAAGGTAATTCTAAACTCACTCAGCGAGCTTGTAATCTTTATGGATCTTGAGCTTAGAATCGTCTGGGCAAACAGGGCTGCTCTGGACCATGCGGGTCTTAAGCTTGAAAACATTACCGGACACAGATATGAAGAATTCTCCCTTATGTCCGACGTTATTTCTGGGAAGTTTCTCGCACAAAAGGCACTTAAGTCCGGAAATGAGGAATCGGGAGAGATAGTTACTCCCGATGGAAAAGTCTGGATGATCTGTGCAAATCTGATAAAGGATGAAAATGGAAAAGCAACCGGAATCCTGCAAACAGGGCTTGACATTACCGCACATAAACGCTCTGAAGAGAAACTCCTTCAGGCAAAACTGGAAGCTGAAGCTGCCAGCTGTACTAAAAGCGAGTTCCTTGCCAATATGAGCCACGAACTGCGGACGCCTCTTAACTCCATTATCGGTTTTTCGGATATCTTGCTCGAAAAAGTTTTTGGGGAACTCAACGAAAAACAGTTGAAGTATATTAACAATATCTCTGTCAGCGGAAAACATCTCCTCGGACTTATAAACGACATTCTTGACCTCTCAAAAGTGGAGGCCGGAAAAATGGAGCTTCACTACAGTGAGTTTTCTGTTGGCTCGGTTTTCGATGAGGTGAAGTCCACGTTTTTCCTTCTTGCCCAGGCAAAATCTCTTGAAATGGACTTTAAGTTAGAGTCGGATTTTGGAGATATTCAGGCTGACAGAAGTCGTCTTATTCAGATCCTTTATAATCTTGTAAGTAACGCGGTTAAGTTTACTCCGGAAAAGGGGAGAATTTTCGTCCACTGTAAAAAAAGCGGAAACAGAGCTATTTTTTCAGTTGCTGATTCGGGAATAGGTATTTCCCCTGAAGACCAGAAAAAACTTTTCCAGCCCTTTACCCAGATTGATTCGTCATCCTCCAGGCAATACTGCGGGACAGGGCTTGGGCTTGCTCTCGTGAAGAAGCTCGTAAATTTACATCAGGGAGATATCTGGGTTGAGAGTGAACCTGAAAAGGGAAGTACTTTTATATTTACGATTCCTCTCACCAGACCTTCTGAAACTCGAAAAGTCGATACAAAAGACCTTAAAGAAGTGCTGATGGAGTTTGAAATGAGTAAAACGGCTGCTTTTTCCGCAAAAGAGTGTGAAAAAGGTCTGCAGGACGGGTCCGGGCTTCCCGAAATCCGTCTTCCTGAGACAGCTCATGAAACCCGGAATCTTGTGCTTGTAGTTGATGACGACAGGAACTCCAATGAATTGATTTCGGTTGTTCTCAGGGAAGACGGATACAGTACAGCCTCTTTATATACTGGAAAAGATGTTCTGAATGTTGCAAAGAAACTGAAGCCTGATGTTATTACGCTTGATGTTTTCCTTCCTGATACTAATGGCTGGCATGTCCTGAGCCAGTTGAAGGGCGACCCTGATACAGCTCGCATCCCTGTACTTATTATTTCAGTAACAGACAATAACGAACTGGGAGTCGCCCTTGGGGCAACTTATTCCTTTACAAAACCCGTAAAAAGAGTCGAACTTCTGGATTCTCTGAGAGAGATCACAGGTAAATTCAGGTTTGAAGAGCCAAGAATTCTTATTATTGATGACGATGAGAACGCAGTGGAGCTACTGAGTTCAATGATTGAGCCCGAAGGCTTTGAGGTGGCAAAGGCTTATAGCGGACAGGAAGGTCTGGACAAACTCTTTTCCGGGCAACAGCCGGACATTCTCATTCTCGATTTGCTGATGCCGGAAATCAGTGGATTCGAGATTATTTCCCGCATGAGAGCAGGTGAAAAGACAAAAGATATTCCTTTAATTGTATGTACCGCAGCAGAGTTTACTGAGAAAAATCTCGAAGAACTAAATGGTGAGCTTAAAGGAAGCCTTATCTCTATCATGAAGAAGGGCACTTTCGGAAGAAAAGAATTAATTAATAGGATAAAACAATTAGCTATGCTGAAGAGGCGTGATGATGAAAGAAATTCTTATTGTCGAAGATAACCCCATGAACATGGAATTGATCCTGGACCTCCTCGAGTTTTACGGGCACCGTGTAACCGAAGCAGAGGATGGGATAAAGGCTCTTGAACGCCTTGCTGAGAAAAAGTTCGATATTATCCTTCTCGATATGCAGCTTCCTAAAATGGACGGGCTTGAGGTTCTTGACAGGATAAAGAAGAATCCTGCTACTGCAGAGATTCCAGTAATAGCTGTCACAGCCCATGCTATGAAGGGAAGCGAAGAACACTTTATTGAAATGGGATGTGTGGACTATATCTCAAAACCCATAGATATTCACAGGTTCAGGTCCCTTATTGATAAGTATCTTGGAGAGTAAAAGATAAAAGACAGATTTCAACTTAATAACCTGGGACTATGAATCTATAACTTATCAAAAAACTTTAAGACTTCCCAAAAGTTTCATAAACTGTACTTGATTGGAAGTTACAGCTGAATCCAATCCAGTTTTCAGTCCCAGCTCGATTTTCATCTAGCTCTGGCTTCAGTTTTGGTTATAAAGGACTGCTTTTGTTTCAGGCAGTCCATATCTCAGCGGACAATAATTATACTTTTTCCAGCCGTCTTGACATATCTTTATAATATAAAAAGAGCTCTTCACACCATTTAAGTGCACTTTCATCGAAGCTCATTAATCGCTGATGGTCAAACTTTCCTTTTTTATCAAAGAGCACAAGTGAGCAGAAACGTTCTGTTACAACGTCTTTAAGGGTTACGTTTTTGTCACAGACATAGATTTCTGTATTCTTTGATTCTACGAGCATCTTCAGGTCTTCCAGATAGTCTTTTTTCAACCTGTCAAAGACAGGCTCTGTAAGGATAAGACACATCTCTGCTTCTTTTCGTATAAGTTCGGAATATATCTCAATATAGAGGGGGTTAAAGTACGAAAGAAATATTTTTATATTTTTTGACTCAAGAAGGTTATTCTTAAAATCTTCGGGAACTTCAAAAAGCCGATTAAGGTCGGCTTCAAGCAGAAAGTAATTTCCGAGTTCGTCTATCCTGTTAAGGAGGTGCTCGGGAATTGCGGTAAAATCATGGTTGGTCCAGTAGTCATAGTTTTCCTCGAAAACTCTAACCGTGTCCAGCAGAGGTTCCATCTTCTCGACAACTATTTCTCCCATGTCCGAGAGCCTGTAGGTATTTCTTTCGTCCTGCACTATCAGGCGCCCTTCTTTTAATTTTTTGATCTGGGGCATAATTGAAGTCGAGTTCACGTTAAGGGCTGTTTTTATTTCGTCGCCTGTTTTGGGTCCTTCTTCCAGCAGGAGCAATACATCTTTTCTTTTTTCGGATAAGAACGCCAGGTCAATCAGTGATATCTTCATTTTATTCCATCTCCCCTAGAAGCTTCTTAAATATACCGGAGCATTTCTCCTTTGTTTTTTTTAGGAAACAACTTTTATTGGCAAAAGTCCTTTCTTTCTCCCAGGTGAAAACCGTTAAGGGGACTTAGTGCAACACTCATGCGCTACTTTTTAGTTGATTACTTATATTTTTTTCCAAAAAACACTTACTTTCTTAAAGTTAGGCTCCTTTCCCTGCCTTTTTCTTTATTTTTTTTCTTCCATTTTTAAAGGATATTTTTACTTACTTTACTTCCTTTTTTGTCGGGATTTAATCATTATGTTTCTCCCAAGCCTCTTTTCTCTCTCTAAGTCAATTATTTACTTTTTTGCTCGTTTAAGCCCTTTCTTCCTGTAACCAGTACATTATTCATAACTTTTAATACCATTTTCCTCCACAACAGAACTCTTTGCCCTCATTAAGTCATCTAAATCTCTACTGTACCTTGTACTTTACAAAGAAGCGCTTTCACATCTCTAAAAGCAGTCCAGCAAGAGATCTCAAAATATTCCAGAGATATTATAATGCCATACTGGGACCTGTGTTGAGGTCTCAGACTCTATAAATCCTCCTGTCCCGCCTCAAATCGCCCCAACAAAGATCTATTCTCCAGGGGGTTCTGTGGACAGTTGATTCCCAAAAATCAACTCTTCTGGGCATCTTCAGGGACTTTAATGTCAGTGAAGACACAGGAAACAGTTTGAAATAAAAATCTCTTCCGACAGACAAAGCTGGCAGACAAAACTTTTTTGGGAAACAAAGTTCGACTAAAAAGAAAGTGATCTGTATAAAAAGAAGATGCTTCTGCCTCAGGCAGAAGAAACCCGATAATTATTCTCGGGCTTTTTTAACAAGGGCAAAAATTCCCTGCATGATTTCTTTCGGAGAGGGCGGGTTCCCGGGAATTTTCACATCCACGGGCAGGATTTTGTCAACTCCTCCGAGCACGGCATAAGAACCCTTATAGATCCCACCGTCACAGGCATCGTCCCCAACTGCTATTACATACTTTGGGTAAGGCATGGCTTCATAGGTTTTTTTTGCGGCTTCGGCCATGTTAAGGGTTACTGCTCCTGTAACCAGCAGGACGTCAGCATGCCTCGGAGATGCTACAAAAGAGATCCCGAACCTCTCAACATCATAATGGGGGTTTCCGAGGTTTGAGATTTCAATCTCCGTAGAGTTGTCACTGCCTGAATCCAGTTCACGAATGGCAAGGCTGTGTCCAAATACTTTCGGGATTTCTTTTTTAATTTTTGCCCCGATAGCTTCCAGTTCTTCGTTACGGAATTCAAATGTCTCGGTAACTTTCGGGTGGAAGAAGAGAGATAGTGGATTTACCATAATCAGACCTCAATGTGTTTCTTTAGTTTTCCTGAGTTCAAAGGTCGGTCCCTGCATACGAAAGGTTAAGGCTTTTATTTATCAGGGGAAAATCGGGAACGATATTCCCTATAACTGCATGTTCTATTGCCTGCCAGTTGCAGAAAGATGCCGTTCTTATCTTATAGCGGTCTACGATTCCATTTTTCAGGTAGACCCAGTGAAGGTTTTGTCCTCTTGGTGCTTCTATGAGGGCAAGAGAATACCCTGTGGCTCCAGAGTTGTTTGTTACTTCTGAACTGCCCCCATTTCCGGCATATCCGGTACTTTCAGCAAATACAGGACCTTTCGGAAGATTTTCTATGAGACTGAGGATCAGGGCTACAGATGCACGGATTTCATCGGCTTTTACCTCAAATCGGGAAAGAACATCCCCTTTTTTCCTCATCGAAGGCTCCGGAGCAAAATTCCTGTAAGCTCCGTAAGGTCTGTCAAGCCTGGTATCTGCAGGACAGCCTGATGCTCTGGCAAGAGGACCTGTAAGGTTAAGCGGGGATACAAGTTCTTTTTTTATCACTCCTGTAGTTGCAAACCTGTCGATAAGGGAAGACGAAGACATTGCCCTGTCATAAGCAGATTCGAAAGTCCTGGAAAACCTCCCAAGGAAGACAGGCAGTTCTTTTAGGGACGAGTCTGGAATGTCTTTTTTCAGCCCTCCCGGAACGGTAATTCCACGCAAGAACCTTGAGCCTGTCAGTTTCTCGTTCTGCCTGAATATCTCTTCTCTGAGTACGAAGAAAGGACTTGCTACAAGAGCAAAACCCACATCTACAGCCATGCCTGCAAGATCTCCGAGCAGGGAGTAAATACGTTCGAGTTCAAGCATGACTGCTCGGAGGCGTTCTGCCCTTTCAGACACATTTATTCCGCAGACCTGTTCTACTGCCATACAGAATCCAGCTGCGTTTGCCATGCTTTCGTCCCCGCTTACAGCTTCGGCAAGAGGGACGCATTCCGAAGGGGTTTTTCCTTCAGCCAGTTTTTCTATTCCTCTGTGTTTGTAAAAGAGCCGGATTTCCAGGCTGAATATAGGTTCCCCTATCACACTGAACCTGAAATGTCCTGGTTCGATTATCCCTGCGTGCACAGGTCCTACAGGAATCTGGTACACACCTTCACCTTTGACCTGCCTGAACCTGTACTCAGTACATGGGGCTTCAGCCGTCGAGATTGGCCCGTTTTTGAAAGCTTTTTGCAGAGGATGGAAACCTTCAGGGTAACACTCATGCAGGAAAAGTCTTCGTGTATCAAACGCCCCTGTAAATTCAAGCCCGAAACCATCTCTTACCTCCCTCTCGAACCATGAAGCTGAAGGAAAAGTCTCCGCAATTGAAACGGCCTTTTCTTCCCTCTCCAATTCCCTGACAAGTATAAGGACAGGCGGCTTGCTTTCCTGTTTAAATATATAGAAAAGTGTAAGACCATCCTTTTTTTCAAAGGCTTCCGCACAGAAGAGTCCTGTAAGGCTAAACTTTCTCTCCGCAAGAGAAGGATAGATATCCTTAAACCTGCTTTCCGAAATCTTCAGATATACCTCATTTTCACGGGTACTGAGTAGTTCGGGCTCTTCTTCTTTTATACTCGAAACAATTGAAAGTAACTCCATTTTATCTTTACTCATTTTGATACTCATCTCGATCGCCCCTTAAACATACCCGAGTTCAAGAATTATCGCATCAAGCAGATCTTTCAGAGAATCGGGGAAATAAAAACCCAGGGCAATGGCAAGAGCCAGCATGAAGACCGCCGGAACCCTCATTCCACTCCTGACGAGATATTGATTCGGAAGCCTGTTTTCATCGTAATCCACTTTCTCTGCGAAGGTCTTTATAAATACCTTCGATTTAACTCCTTCTGTCCCTGCATGAGTTCTGGGTATGTGTCTGTCTTTTTCGTTTTCTTCCTCTACGGTCACTTTTGAAAAAGCTTTCAAGAGAAAGTTTGCAAAGGATGCGGATGCAAGGATAAGCATGAGCAACACTGCAAGGGTCAGGTAAGGAGAAACTGCCGCACTTTCCAGCAGGATAAAAAATTTTGCCGGAAAAAGAGGAAATGGCGGCATTCCTACTATCGCAATGCTTCCAAGAATCAAACCCCAGGCTGCCCTGGGCTGGAGTTTAAAGACATCCCGCATATCTTCACGCATGTTGCTTCTGTACTGTCTGTGCAGGATGCCTGCGGAAAACAGCAGGGTTTCCTTTACCAGCACATGGACGAGCATGTAGAAAAGAGCCCAGAAAAGGGCAAGAGGTGTCCCTATTCCTATTCCTATGAGTAGAAGGCCCATATGCTCGACACTTGAGAAAGCTATCAACCGCTTCAAATTTCTCTGCTGGAACATGCTGAACGAAGCAAGAGCAATTGAGAATACTCCTGCTGCAAGCAGTATAGAAGATGCCTGAGGGGCTGCACTGCTTTCTCTGAGCAAGGCGTACATCCTTATTATGCCGTAGATTCCCAGGTTCTGCATCAGTCCCGAGAGAATTGCACTTACTGAAGGTGCCCTTGCATAGGCATCCGGAAGCCAGGTATGAAAAGGAGCTACCCCTGCTTTTGCTCCGAAACCTATGAACATGAAGGCAAAGCTTGCAAGGAGGAGGGCAGGTGAAAACTCAGAAACATGCACTTCCAGCTCTGTCCAGTTAAGAGTTCCTTCCCCGAGAGCCTGTTCCGAGAGGGTGAACAGAAAAATCAACCCGAGGAAAGCAAAGAGCATGGCTCCCGAGACTATAAAGACATACTTTAAGGCGGCATCAATGTTCTCCCTTGCAGAAAGGATTGCAACAAGCATGGCAGCACAGACCGTTGTGAGCTCTGCAAAGATCCAGAAGAGAGCAAGGTTATCTGAGAAAAGTGCAACAGTGGCTGTGACAAGCAGGAGGTTGAAGGCAAGGTAGAAAGTCTTCAAATTCCTGGGGTCAAGTTCTCCGGCTTCCATAAGGCTGTCAGTGTACCCTCTGGCATAGAAGGCTGCAGCAGTGAATCCCAGTGCGGTTATAAGTTCCACGTAAAGGTTAAGGTGGTCAAGATAGAGCGACTCTCCTAGCCTTCCTGGCAGGTCAAGCATGAGAAGGGCAATGCAGCTCATGACAAGGTGCAGTAGACCGTTTCCTGCTGCAAGTGCGTTCATGAGCCTGTGGGACTTCGGAATAAGGCCAAGTGCCAGAAATATTCCCATTACTAACAGGTAGTATCGGATCACCGGGACTCAACTCCTGTCCAGACCTGCAATTTCCGGAATTTTTGCCTGTACTCTTCAATGCTGGAGTCCATTCCCACAGCCAGGATTGTGGTCAGCATTACCAGGATAATAAGGTCGATTATGATCAGGACTTCTATAATGAAAGGAAGCTCGGTCACAAAGAGGCCGAACATCAGGACCCCATTTTCCATGCTGAGATATCCGAGTGCCTTTGTTACGACCTTTTTTCTGCTGAACACTACAAGCATGCCCATCAGGGTAAGGGAAAGCCCTATCACGGCACCAAAGAAGAAAAGCTTTGAGAGGGGCAGCCCTTCGAAGACTTTTGAAAGGAAGGTGTAGGAGAGTATGATAAGACCTATGCTCAGCAGAAGAGAGGGTGTTGGCTCCAGATACGTAAAATGGAGATCTCTGCCTATTCTAATTTTTTCTTCTATCCTGGAGATGAAATAAGGGATCAAGATTACCTTGCTTGCCAGAGTCAGGCCTGCCAGCAGCAGAAGCTGCCCTTTTCCGTCTATCATGTAGAGGAGAAATGAGACTGATGCCAGCAGGAAAGACTGTATTGTGTATGCGGTCAGTACTGAACTCAGGTTGCGGGTTGAAATGATCAGCCCTGCACTGATAAGGACAAAGACAAAAAGGATCTTTATTATACCTTCAAGGAAGAGCGGGTCAATCATGCAAACACCTCGATAAGGATTGTAACGGCTGAAAAGAAAAATGCCATAACATAAAACGCAGGAAGCCTGAAGAGCCTCATCTTTGCAATGGCTGATTCAAAGAGCCCGATTATTACTGCAAGCAGCCCTGCCTTCAGGAGGAAGAGAAAAGTTGAAACCGCGATTTTTCCGGCATCGATTTCCGTACTGAGCCCTATCGGAAGAATTGTATTAATTAATATCCCCATCAGCAGGAACTGTTTAAGGGCATGGGTAAGTTCGAGCAGGGCAAGGTTCTTTCCTGTCTGTTCGAGAATCATTGCCTCATTAATCATGGTAAGTTCGAGATGTGTAGCCGGGTTATCAACAGGAAGCCTGCCGGTTTCCACGATCAGGATAATGAAGAGAGAGATCGAGACAAGGACAAGGGTCGGGCTGATGGGAAGAACCGTACCCGCGGTAAGGGCAAACATCTTGTGCAGGTTCAGGCTTTTCAGGACAAATGCCAGAGCTGCAAAAGAAATCACCATTGTAGGTTCGATCACGGCTGCAAGGCTCATAGACCTTGAACTGCCCATGCCTCCGAAAGTGCTTCCTGCGTCAAGTCCGCCAAGTGCAGTAAAGAATCTCTCAAGCGCCAGAAGGTACAGGAAGACAATAATGTTACCGAGCCCTCCTGCCGGTTCGGGGACAAAGACCAGAGGTACGAAAAGGGAGCAGACAAGCAGGGTTGAAAGGTTCAGGTACGGAGTAAACCGCATTACCCATGAAGAAGTAGGGGAATAGACCGCTTCTTTTTTCATGAGCTTTTTTAAGTCATAATAGACCTGAAAGAGCTTCGGGCCCTTTCTCCCCTGAGCATATGCCTTCACTTTCCGGATCAGAGCCATATATAGAGGGGCTGCCAGTAGGGCAAAGAGCGGATTCAAGAGAGCAAAGAGCAGGAACGAAGTGTTCATACAAAGCCTCCTGTTGCTATAATTAATACGATGACTGCGAGAAAGGCGTAAAGGACATAACTGTCAAGTTTTCCGTTCTGCAGTTTTGAAACATATTTTGAAAAACTATCAATTACCCTTGCAGGGGGGATGTAAAGGTACTCTTCAAAGAAGCGAAGCAGGCGGATCTCCACTTTCCCTTTCTTAAAGAGACTTTCCTGTTTGTCGAAATACTCAGCTCTGTTCACAATCTTTGTCCTGTAAACGCTTTTGAAGATCATCACAAGAGGCTCGGAAAAGCCTGCAGAGCTGTATTCCATATAAGGCGCAAGAGTCGGAATTCCACATCCCCATGTCTCGCTAATCCTGGCAGGGCTCGTTTCCTTTGAACGGATTATCAGGAAAAGGGCTGCATATATTAACCCGAGAAGAAGCCCCAGCAAAAGCATGTCCGGAAACTCGATTTCCCAGCCTGCTAGAGAAAGGAGCTGCTTTGAAAAGAGCCCTGTAAGTATGCAGAGGGCTGCAGGCACTGCGGGTCCTGTAAGCATGGGTTTCCGGACTTCTTCCGCAAGACGGCTCTTTTCCGAACGCGGTATGGCAAGACAGGTGATCCCGAAAAGTTTTACGAAAAGGGCAGCTGCCAGCGCTCCGGTCAGGGCAAAGCTTGAGAGAGCAATTATCAGAAATACGGTAAGCAGAGGATCGGTTACGGCAAAAGACTGGAAGAATGCCTGGTAGAGCAGGAGCTCGCCGGCAAAACCATTTGTTAGAGGCAGGGCTGCAATTGAAACCGACCCTATCATGAAAAGGGCAGAGGTTACAGGCATGCTTTTTACAAGCCCTCCAAAGGCTTCGATTTTCCTTGTGCCTGTAGTATGGACCACAGAGCCTGCACAGAGGAAGAGCAGACTTTTGAAGAGGGCATGATTAAAGGCATGGAAGCAGGCTCCGACAAGGCTTAACAGAGCAAGGGATTCAAGCCCTTCAACTTTGAATATTACATACAGCCCTATCCCCGTAAAGATGATCCCTATGTTTTCAATACTGCTGTAGGCAAGGAGCCTTTTTATATCATTTTCCTTAAGGGCGTAAATTACCCCGAAGAGAGCTGAAAGGCTGCCTGCTGTGATGATGAGCACTCCCCACCAGAGTTCAGGCGCGGAAATTGAAAGCAGGAAACGCAGGAAGCCGTAGACTGCGACTTTAAGCATAACTCCTGACATCAAAGCTGAAACATTTGACGGGGCTGCAGGATGAGCATAGGGCAGCCATTTGTGGAAAGGAACTAGCCCTGCCTTGACTCCGAAGCCAATAAACAGAGAGAGGAATGGAAGTGCCAGATCTGCCGCAGGATATTCCAGTGGTCCGAAATCGGCAGAGCCTGTCAGCCTGAAGAGGCTTATGAATCCCAGGAAAAGAAAAGCCGTACTTATACTGGTCATCACGAAGTAGAAAAAGCCGGCTTTTTTATTCTCCTCGGAAGAATAGTCGTGCAGGACTAGCAGGAGAGAGGAAAGGGACATTATTTCCCAGAAAATCAGGAAGCCTACCATATTGCCTGCAAGTATGACCATCAGCATGGCAAGGATAAAAAGATTTGTCAGGGCTGCCTGCAGGTTTTTCCTGGCTTCGCTTTTAACGTGTTCCACATATTCCACCGAGTATACCGAAACTCCGGGTACTACTGCTGCGATTAGGAGGATAAATCCGGCTGCTAGCCTGTCTGCAGTCAGAGTAAAGTCCAGGCCCGGCAGGAATCCGATGACTGGAAATACAGGCTCTTTTCCGGTATATAGGACCGTGCCTGCAAAACCCAGAAGCAGGACCGATGAGATAAGAGAAAAGCCAAAAGCAGTCTTTCTTGTGTTTTTACTGCGGTACAGGAGAGGGAGGACAGTTCCGGATATAAGAGCGGCAATTGCACCGTACATCAAGGCTTCGAGCAATATATTCACTCCTCAAACCATAATCCGGCAGCTAAAAGAAAAGCTGAAAACAGTTCTTCAGTCCAGGTAGAGAGTTCTGGCTTTCCAGCCTCTCTTTCGCTTAAAGTGAGACTTTCAAAACTATCCTCATATGAAATGATAGGGTATGAAATGATAGGATTAGTTATATAGTTCGTATTGACATTCCACCGTAAATTTCATCCCGTGAGTTACTTTCCCCGGGAACGTTTTTTGCCTAATACTCTCTAATATTATATAGGTTTACATTATAAACTTTATTGCACGGATTGATAATTATTAATCGTTATGTATATTTTTCCTGGAAAAGATCGAGACAATTCTGAAAAATAGAGGGTAAAAATCCAAAAAAAGCAATTAAAAGGTTTATTTCCTAATTTTAAGGAAAAATCTCTCTTATATTCTCTTTTTATAAAAATATCTTCGAAATCCACTAAATTATAATTGTCTAATATTAATATTATGGTTACTCCTAAAATGGGTTATTCTCAGACTCAAAACTTATTAAAAAATATTTGTTTAACTCAAAAAATTTCCAGGCTATTTATAGTTGTCGATATTTATAATCCGTTTGACCCCATACTGCCCTGTGACTTCGTTGCTTTATGTTCCGTTAATTCTCTTCCCGATCTGAATTTTATCCCGTGCCCTGCAGTATTAAGTTCCTTTAGTATTTCACTCAGGGAGAAAAGGAACTCGGCCCTCAACCTTTCGGTCAGCTGTTCCGGACCAATGCACCAGAAATATGCCGGAGTTCCTCCTGTAACTTCCACATACTTCTTTTTTGACATTCTCCTCAGCGTCGCATAAATTTTTGGTCTTGGGACGTGCGTAAATTCATGTATCTCTCTTGCAGTTGCTTTTCCCAGGCCAAGGAGCCCTATATAGATCTTCGCCTCATTTTCGGTAAATCCCAGTTTCTGGAGTTTTCTTACGAGTTCCGTGTACTCCATGCTATCTACTCTTTTTTCTTGCTTTCATATTTTGTATAAAATTTTAATTTTCAGAAATTTCTGAAAATTAAGAAACTTGTTATTTATATCCTTTTTGTCAGATGGTTTGACAGAAAATTAAAAACGTCATGACTTAATTTCCATACCTTTCAGGACTTACGCAGTTGAAGCATTTTTCCATAAGTTACATTAAAATATTTTTTAATATATTAATAGGAATATAATCAGAAAAAAAAATCTCTGAGTTGAATCAAATAAATCCTCCTAAATGCACTGACCTTGATTATTATGGCCTGGAAGATGAGGTAGACATCTTTTACGGAAAAGAGGGCCTTTATTTTTCCTTGTTCATGAATATGGTTCTCCTTCCAGAGGCATTCAGAAGGGGTCTTTTATGAGGTCTGCTCTGGAAGAGAACAGAAAGGATTGAAGATGATCTTCGCAAAAACTGCGAAGTAATCACTTCTTCCTCATACTCCATGCTATTACGCCAACTACTATTAGAGACCCTGCCACGATCCCAATACTTAACAGTGTGTTCTTCTTCTGAGACTGATCAGGGTTTCCAGTTTCATTCTCTGCAAGAGCTACGGACCCTACAGTCCTGTTTTCAGCTGGGAGGTTAGCTTCTTCCTGGACCTGGAGAGTAGGAGCTCCAGCAATTACGAATGATCCATAACCAGGAGTCTCAGCTGTGAAGTACAGGTTCTCGTCGTCTTCTCCGGTCTGTTCAACTGTAAGCTGTACCCATTCCTTATTCTTGTCATCGTACTTGTAGAGGATGACAGAAGCTGGATCCACATTATTCTCCCGGATCCAGAATTTCTCCACTTTGAATGAAATACCAGCATCTATGATCTTGTCAGAGCTGCCATACCCTGCATTACCGACCCAGACATTGAATGACCTGTAGATAGTTCCTTCAGGCAGGCTTGAAACCAGAGTAGATTTGTTTTTCAGATCCTCGGCAATGGCAGTTGTCTTGCCCATTGTTTTCTCAGATGTAAAGGTGATGAAATTGACAACAGTTGCATCGTTTGTGAAGTTAAAAGTCACCTGCTGATCATTAGGAATAAAAACTTTTGTAGTATCTTTAATTTCGACGTTCTTTTGAGGTTCAGGAGATCCACCAGTTCCACCACCGGAGCTACCGGAACTGCGTTGGCTGCTGCCTGAGCTGTGAGACCCACCAGATGAACCGGAAGAATCACTGGAACTACGAGGGTCGGAAGAATCGGAAGAGTCCGAAGAATCGGAAGAGTTGTTGAAACTACCGGAATCAGATGAATTGTCAGAGTCCGAAGAACCGGGTGAACTGCCAGAAGGATCGCTGGAGTTGGTGTCACCACTATTTTCATCACTAATATTTTTCATTTCTACGGTTATTGTAACTGTTTTTGTAGAAGTTCCGTTTTCATTGATTGAAGTCAGGTTAACACTGTACGTCCCTGGATTTGAAAATGTATAAACTGGATTTGCTTCACCACTGTCACCCTTCCAGTCACTGTTGAAGTCCCAGGATCTTCCGGTTGAATTCTCAGATAAGTCTGTAAACTGTACAGTAAGAGGAGCATAGCCGCTTGTGACATTAGTTTTGAAGTTTGCTGTGGGAATAACTTTTACTTCCTGCACGATTATTTCTAATGTCTTTGAGGTGTTTCCATTTTCATTGCTTACTGTTAAGTTGACGATATAATTCCCGGCTTTATCGTATGTGTGCACCGGATTCTTTTCTGCGGAAGATGTCCCGTCCCCAAAACTCCAGTTCCATGAATTTGGTGATTCTGTACTTTTATCGGTAAATGTCACTGCTAGCGGTGCATTTCCTGAAGTCGCGGAGGCAAAAAAATCAGCATTTGGAACTTCTGAATCAAGGGTAATCATGTAAATATCATAATTACCGTCAGGATTATCAGTGAACACTATTTTGTTGCTGTAGATCGCAGGGTCTTTAACGAACATAAGCGGTAGTTCAATCGACTTTTTAGCAGAAAAATCATACAAGGTAGTAACTAATCCTGTATACATATCATTGTAAATTATCTGATTCTCATACATTGAAAAGTCAAGTATCATACCATAGGTAATTTCAGTTGTCCGTTTCGTGGAAATATCATATAATATAATTTTATCTAAGGCTTGATCCTCTACAGTCTGCCAGGCTATCTTGTTACCATAGATAGTAGGATTAGTTGCTCCAGTGCCTGATGTAAGCCAAGTTTCATTTTTAGTAGACATATCTTCCAGGTAAATATCAGCTCCGCCATTACGAGTATCGGTCCAAACAATGTAATTGCCATACACTCCTGGTAATGTTTGATCTGCCGTGTTCGTAGTTATTCTGGTAGTCTTCTTGCTGGAAATCTCGTACATATATATGTCCCAATTTCCATTCCTCTTATCCTGCCATACAATCTTGTCTCCGGATACGCAGGGATATTCTGCATCGACGTTTGAAGTAACCCTTGTTTGCACTTTCGTTGAAAGATCCTGCAGGTAAATATCAGACCCACCATTGCGGGTATCCTGCCAAACAATATAATTACTCCAAATTGAAGGGTTTGTTTGTTCAGCTGTATTAGTAGTTATCCTGGTTTCTGTATATGCAGAACCTATTCCACAACTTGCAGTCAATATAAAAGCTGCAAGAAACAGTAAGAAGAATTTATTGTTTTTACACACTGGAATAAACCCCTAAACTTATTTATTAAGCAGGCTGTAATGTTGGGTCATCCATTGTTACATGGTTGATATTACTCTGATTTGACATTCAGTATGGCAAATGCTTGCGTTTTTGTACAAAGAACGCAAGTCAGCTCCAGTTACACTGAGGTTCGGAACAAAAAGAACCTAAAAATTACTTTACGAGCATTTGGAAATAATATCAATCAGACAACAGAGGACAACCTAATGTTGGTTGAATGTTAAAAGTACTTTGAGTTTTTGAAAGCTATACAGCCTCAATATCCAAAGCTTTATATTATTACTTAAATATATCTAAGTTTCTCTAAATATCACTATATATTCTCAAAAAAGATTAGTGAAAAATCACATCTCCTTAGATTTCAGGAACGTACACAATAAAGAAACGAGTACAAGTACTAATTCAAACCCTGGAGCCTTTTCATTTCTTTCAGTAGCTTTAGCTGTAATTGTGCTTGTGTTGTCGCCTAAATTAGTTTTTTTAACTGTTCCAACAGATTCTGATGCTACTGTACTTTGTTCTTCTTTCTCTCCTGCGTCTCCTGTAATAACGAAAGAAGAATAGCCAGGTACATTTGCCGTGAAATAAAGGAATTGATTGTCTTCACTTGATAAAGTTACTGTTGTCTTCTCCCATTCCTTCTTCTTGTCATCATATTTGTACAGCACAATAGAAGATTGGTCTATGTCATTTTCCTTAATCCATGGCTTTTCAACCTTGAAGTTTATAACTGCATTCTGAATATTGTCGGAGTCTTCATAACCGCCGTTTTCTACCCACACGTTAAAGGACTTATAGACTTCACCCTCAGGCAGGCTTGAAACCAGAGCAGGTTTGTCCTTGAGATTTTCGACAATAGCTGTAGTTTTACCTACAGTCTTCTCAGAAGTAAAGCTGATAGACTCAACAAAAGTTACATCATTTGTAAAGTTGAAATAAACAGATTTATCGCCAGGAATGAAAACTTTTGTTGTATCTTTAGTTTCGACATTCTTTTGAGGTTCAAGGGCTCCTCCAGTGCCACCACCGCCACCAGATCTACCTGATGAGCTGTGATGACTTCCTCCTAAACTGCTTCCACTGTCTTCAGTTGGAGTTTCTTCAGGGGTTGGGGTCGGCTCTGGAGTAGGTGTCGGTTCTGGTGTCGGAGTGACAGTCTCGTTCATTTCATTCACATTCTCTGTTGGAGTGGGTTCTGGTTCAGCTGATGCAGGAGTTACCAGAGGGAAATAATCAACAACGATATCGGAACTTGCTTCGACAGCGTTACCTCCGTTCTCATCCGGTATCCAGAATTTATATTATACGCTTCTTCAGCTATCCCATCGCTGTTATTATCATGATGAGTCTGTGAAAAGCCATCTCCTACCGGAGTAGCCCAGTAGTTCCCGCCAATGTACGGGCCTCCTCCTATAATGTTAGTGCCTTTCACTAGAGAGCTCTTGCTCCAGGCATCGACTTTAGCACCATCACCCATTCTTACATTCACGTCGTTTTCGAATTTGTTATTAAAAAACACTGTCCATCAAGCCATATTGCCTCATATCAAGTCCTACGTCACAGCCTGATATTTTGTTTTCCTGAGATCTCCACGCATTGAGTCTGGTATCCTGGCTGAATTCCATATTCTGAATCATAGATCCCGTTCCCGGTTATACTATTATTACTCCCGCCATAGCCGTACTTGTTGAAACGGTTGTTCCTGATAGTGTTATGATCGCTATATTTTCCTCCTGTTTTATCCCGAAATTATTTCGCGTTAACTATTTTGTTTGTAGTTCCCTATCTATTGTGAAACTTAGTAGGAAAAAGATCCGTTGGATCGTTACTCAAGAGTTGAAAGGCGAATCCACCTCTACGATAGCTGAGATCCTGGGGATCTCAGCCCGTCGAGTTCAGCAGATCTATAAAGAGTATGTTGAGACTGGTCAGTTTCCTCAAGTTGGCACTAACCTTGGACTACCAAAAAAAACCATTATCGTCCGACGAAAAAAAAATTGATTGACCAAACATACTCAGATTACAAGTTTGGAGCCTGTTACCTCGAGATCCTCATAGAAAGCAGACATAATCGAAAGATATCTTATAACAGAATCCATAACCACCTACTCAGCATGAACCCTGCCCATGAGAACCGAAAAAAGAAGCAGAGAAGAAAATGGTGCAGATACAAACGTGAACACAACATGTCTGCTGCACACATCGACTGGCATGAAAACCCTGTGTTAGGGCTGCAAGTCTGTGCCATTCTTGATAATTCATCAAAATGATAATTGTAGGTGGAGAATATGTTCATTGTAACACGGAGAACACCACTAAAGTGATTGATGAACTTGTCAGAGAGTACTGGGATATATGTCCTTTAAGGGAGCTCTAATGGATCATGGAAGTGAGTTCGGAGCTCACAGAATCAATAAGGATGGTTCATGGGATAGTGAGTTTAAAAGACGCATTGAAGAACTTGGAATTAAACCAATACTTGTAAGGGTAAGACATCCTCAGACAAACGGAAAAATAGAGAAATGGTTCGATACATATCAAAGGTTCAGAGGAGAATTTGAATCATTTGAAGAATTCGTACAATGGTATAACAAGAGGCCTCATGGCACTTTGAAACTTGAGCAATTAGAATCGCCACAAGATGCTTCTGGAATAGATTACCGGTAGAGGCAAAATTCAGAATAGGAGTGAGAGTGTTTGGATGGTGAAAAAATGGACAAAATGAAAAAAGTTTCAAAGCGAAATGATTTCAGGACAAAACATGAATTGACAGAAAAATTAAAAATATTAGTTGCCGATTTCATACGACATTTATTGTTGACCCGACAGTAGTGACCTGCGGCCTATGCCAACTTTCTTATGAGCAATTTCCCTATGAGCAACTCACTTCTCTTTTTCCTCAGCGAAGTTCTCCTTTGAATGAGAACAACTCTTTTTTCTGTTCTTTTTCCTTTCTTTTTCCACCTTGTCCAGATTTTCCATATAATCTTTAAATGGCTTTTCTGTGCTCAGGAGCTGTTCGTAGTAGTTTTCCACAATTTCCAGCTCTTTTGAGGTCTCTTCGGAATCTTCTTTTTTTTTGTAGGCCTCGATGATCCCCGGAAGGACCTGCTTCGTTGGCAGGATGACGTTTTCGTATTTTGCTCTGAGAATCCGGACTCCAATGGATATCATATCCTTCTCCATGAAAAGGTACACTTTTTTTGAGCCCGGTTTTCTGAACTTCTTGATCAGCCCGATGCTTGCCAGAAATTTTGAAGCCGTACTGACTGCCGAGAGGCTGTACCCTGTTTTTTCGGCAAGCTCTTCGAGAGGGATCTCTTCGGGTTCGATAAAGAGCACGGCGAGTATCTGCGAAGTGAGCTCGTCGAGTCCCTGAACCTTTGAGTTATGCACTATCAACTGAATAAACTCGTCTCTTGGGTTTTTTATCATCGGATCATCCAGGATTTAAAATTTCTAACTTACAGTAAGCTGTGAAAGCAGACAGTAAGTCATGAAAGCAAATGATATTTTATATTTTTCGGTTTTCATAACCTCCATTATGGCTTTTACTTTTTTAAGACCCTGTAAACCAGATGCACATACTTCTTTTCCACAATTTCGTTTCTTACAAGTTCCAGTTGAGTCCCGCTTTTCTCAATGCCCCTGAAAAGGTTTGTTCCATTTTTCCCCACGATTTCCGGGGTCAATATCAGGCTGATTTCCTCTACGAGTCCCTGTTCGAGTAAAATACTGTTCAATATTCCTCCGCTGTCCGAGACAACAAGTTTAAAACCGTATCGTTCATTTGCAATTTCAAGGGCCTGTTTGACGTCCACGCGCTCGGCTCCTGCCTGAATAAAGTCATAGTCCCTTTCTTTCAGGTAGTTGAGGTAAGCTTCAGGAGTTTTCTCCGATACAAGGACAATAACATCTTTACTGTACTCGGAACGCCTGAATACATGCATAAGCCCTTCAAGAATCCCCCTGGAGTCTGCAATCATCCAGTATGCTCGTGTGTCATCGGGCTGGATATCAGGTTTCTTGAAATCGGATTCCTCTTCAGGAGGGATTTTTTCGCAAAAAAATTGTGTTCCTGTCTTTGCAGTGTTTGAACCGACTATCATGGCATCGGGCTCGTAACTGCCCAGGATTCCATAGTGAACATCAAGGTTTGCCGTAAAACCGGTAGTTGAGCCGTCAAGACTTATGCTGTTGTGTATAACCAGTTTGGGTATCATATTGTCACCTATTCCCCCAGATTGAAAATAGTCTGTTAATTCAAATTAAAGTCGTTTATTATCTTAAATTGACTTAAACCAAACATTCAATAAACTTATTCTATATTGGAAGATATTTAATCTGGATGCATGCTCTGGAATTTAAAGGCGTATCAAAGTCTTTCGCCGAAAAAAATGTTATAAGAGATATCTCTTTTTCAGTTGAGCAGGGTGAAATCTTCGGGCTGCTCGGGCCAAACGGGGCTGGAAAGACCACCCTTATAAGGCTGCTTCTTGACATTATAAAGCCGGACTCGGGAGAGATCCGGGTTTTTGGGGATTCTCTTACTGCCGCTGGAAAAGACAGGATAGGCTACCTGCCTGAAGAACGCGGGCTGTACAGGAAAACAAAGCTCCTGGATACGCTTGTGTACCTCGCCCAACTTAAAAATGTTCCTAAGAAAGAGGCTCAGGCGAACGCAGAGGCGCTTCTTAAGTCCCTGGATCTGTACGAACACAGGGGAAAAAGAGTAGAAGAGCTTTCAAAAGGAATGCAGCAAAAAATTCAGTTTCTTTCTTCTATTATCCACGACCCTGAACTTATTATTCTTGACGAACCTTTTTCCGGGCTTGATCCGGTAAGCACGAAAACCGTTAAAGCAAAAATACTTGAGTACAGGAACGCAGGCAGAACAGTTATTCTTTCCACCCACATGATGGAGCAGGCGCAAAAGCTATGTGACAGAATTCTTATGCTCAATAAAGGCCAGAGAGTACTTTACGGCACAGTTGCAGGTATAAGAAAAGAACAGGGAAAAAACTCCCTGCTTGTGGAGTTCGCAGAAAAAGAGAGTTTGAACATTCTTCAGGAAATTCCAGGCATCAGAAAGATTATAGAGCGTGAAGGATCGGTTGAGATCTTTCCTGAAGACGGAATAAGAGCACAGACAGTTCTTCAGGAGCTTGTAAGGAGAACCGAGATCCTGCGCTTTGAGCAGGCACTTCCCTCCCTGAATGAAATTTTTATTGAGACTGTGGAGCGTGTTTCTGGTGAGTAAATTTCCCGAAAAAACCTTTATTGTCGCCAGGTACGAGTTTTTGAAAACCATCAGGCGTAAAGAGTTTCTTTTCATGACTTTTGCTTTTCCTCTTTTCCTTGCCGCAATTGCTATTGTTCCCTCTCTGCTTGCCACTACCACTTCTGCAGAAGACCAGAGGGTAGGTTACATTGACATGACCGGCTCCTTCGATTTCCCGGAATCTTTAACCAGTGAAGGTTTTTCTGTAGGTCCGCTTGGGGCAAAGGCTTCGACCATAGAATTTATAGAATACGAAGAGAGTTCCGAAGCCAGGGAAGATATGCAGTCCGGAAAAATCTCTTCTTATCTTATAGTCCCTGAAGATTTCCTTGAGACCGGCGTAACAGAACTCTATACTTCAGGGAAAGGAGCGTCAGTTCCGGGGTTCGAGCTATCGGGTGAACTTTCAAATATAGCAATTGATTCTCTCCTGAAAGACAACGTGGACGAGTCTGTGCTCCAGAGAGTCAAAAACCCTATCAATTTGAAGATGTATAATGTAGGGGACAACGGAGAGTTTTCAGAACAGGGCATAGAAGAGATCCTGACTGACTTTGGTCTGCCTTTCCTTACTGCTTTTCTCCTCTTTTTCAGCATTTTCTCCTCATCGGGCTATCTTCTTCGCGGAGTTGCCGAAGAGAAGGAAAACAGGATTATGGAAGTTCTTCTCTCTTCTGCTACCCCTACCGAACTTCTTACAGGCAAAGTAATCGGGCTCGGTGCAGTCGGCCTTGTGCAGATTGTCATCTGGCTCTCAGTAATCATTCTCGGGGGTGGGTATGCCCTCCCTGTAAAAGTTGAGCCCATGCTTCTTTTTCTCGCTCTTATCTATTTCCTGTTAGGTTTTCTCTTCTTTGCCAGCATGATGGCAGGGATCGGGGCAGTAACAGGTTCTCTTCAGGAGAGCCAGCAGGTTGCGGGAATTTTCACATTTGCTGCCGCGTTTCCTCTTGTTTTCATGCAGCTCATCCTCACGAAGCCCGACAGCCCTCTTGCAATTTTCCTTTCCCTTTTCCCCTTTACATCTCCCGTAGCCATGCTTTCCAGGATAGGGACATCGGAAGTGCCTTTCTACCAGATCGCAGCGAGCATATTGATCCTGTTTGTTTCTATTCACGCAGTAATCATAATTTCGAGCCGACTGTTCAGGGTTTATTTGCTCATGTATGGAAAAAGACCCGGTGTAAAAGAAATCCTGAAGAGTATCAGGGAAGCCGGAAGGTAAAGAAAAGTAAGGCAGAGTAAGGAAAGAAAATTCACGTTTCCCAAGGCAGGATGCTTGTGACTTTAGTCATGAGAAGAATGCCGTCAACTTTCAGGCATTCCGTTGTATATTCGTATCCGTCTACTCTGCTCAACACTTTACAGTGTTTATGATTAATTCCCTGTGCGATCCTAACACCTTCTTTATTTTTGATATCAAAATATCCATTTTTTCTACAGGCCAGAGCGCCAGTCCAGGTTCCTTTGTACTTTCCTTCAGGTACTATCGCCTTAACAATATCTCCTGTGGAGCCCAAAGAAACTTTTTTGTCTACTCAGATAACCTCTTGGAAATCCGTATCTATCAAGATTGGTTCTGCAATGTGATCCTCGGCTTTTTGCTTTTATATGTAAAACCTCATTAGTTTTTATTTTAATAATTCCTGGTGTCGATTGCCCAACACAAACGGCATCGAAATGATGGTCTTTTGGCAGATTCAAACCGATTCGATTCATCTTTGTTCTCGCACCTGTGCCACATTCGACAGGTAATCCTGTAGCAACCAGTGATCATACACTTTCCATCTCTGCTGAATGACAGGGACTTAACGGCTGCTTGTTTTTGTTTAATACAAACACAATCTTGAATTTCTCCTATCTCAAACACAGGTTTGATCCTATATCTGGTAATGAACTTTCGTTTCTCCTCTCGCTAATATTGGAAACGCTTGTTAGGTATAGCACACTGTTCCTGCCCTTCAGAACTTTTAATGCTATACAACAGAGCTACAAACTGAGGAAGTATTCGTAGGTGTTATGACATTCCCAACGTAGTTCTCGAAGAACTTAAGCTGGTCAACCAGGGCAATTACATGCCTGCCACTTCAGTGGCGGGTAGTTGACTGGTTCTGGGCTGCACTTCAGGATTTAGTCTGGATTAACAGAGTAAAATGCCCTGAACCTTTATCTTAATCTATTTGCTTGGAGGGATTTGCTAAATACTGAAAACAAATGAAAGCATCTCTTCAGGTGCACAAGGGCACCCAACTGCTATATTTATTAACTGATTAAATATTCTATACTTCTATCGCAGGTATTTTATATTATAACTTACATAGTATTAATTGGTTCATAAGGGAAGAGCTGTAAAATGGAGCAAATTCAGGACAGCCTGAAAACTGATCCCGAAATCTATTTCATTGACTCATTAACGCGTAAGGTAAATGAAGCAAATTCAGGACGGCTTGAAAACCGATCCCGTAATATACTTCATTGACGCGTAAGATGTAAAATGAAGTAAATTCAGGACAGTCTGAAAGCTGATCCCGAAATCTACTTCATTGACACAGGGTCCCCTGTGAACCACCAAACTGTTTTTTACCTAATGTTCAAGCTCATAATCTACTGTTTTTCTCGTCTTTTACTTCTTTTACCATGCCAGTGAACTACTGTAAAAGAATTCAAATCTATCTACAGCTTCTGGAGGAAGCCCCATATTGTCAAACATTTCTCTGAAGACTGCCCGGTATTCCTCTTCAGGTATTGTTTCTCCACTGCTTCCTCCGGGCATTATTATTTCTAGTTTTACGTCTCCTGAAGCTCTGAGTCCAAGCTTGTATTGATTCCCATTATCGAAAGTTTCAACCTCAGCGGTGGGTATGAAGTATTTTATGTATCCCAGTCTGCTTTCGTTCCTTAAAAATATCTCCTCCGCATCCGAGCTCTGAATAAGAATTCCAGTGACATCTGATCCGGAGCTGGCGCTGTTTTTCTGAAGATAGTCATAGACTGAAGGAAAGTCCAGAGATTCATTCACCTGAAGCTTCACGTCCCATGTCTGATTTTGTGCGGCTGCTTTCATTTCTCTCATATAGGACCGGGAAGTGGCTTCATCCAGGTCAAAGAGAAGTCCGATCATCTCAAGCATCCATTTTTCTTCGGGGTATTCCGAAGGCTTGAGGGACGAATTAAGGTCCCGGTGGGTCGTATTTGTAAAGGCGAGATAAGTTTCTGGTTGTCCATCATATTTGCAGACCACAAGTTCGGAATTGCTGTCATAGTAGAGCCTTATTTCCTGCACAACGGTTGCATTTCCGAATTTTTCTTTTGCCTCTGCCACTTTCCATGTTCCAAAACCTGAATTATCTCCGGGCCAGGGCCAAGACCCCCTTCACAGTATAACCTGCTTCTTCTGCTTTTGCGAGTTCGGCATTGTAATCAACCGGCCCCACATTTACAGCCTCTGAATAGTACCAGGAACTGTCAATAAAACTCAGTAATATGAAAGGTCCGATGGTAATACTCAAAAAAATAAGAGGGAGAATGAATAACAGAATTAGCAGAATCTTTAACTCTTTCATAAGCACAGCCACCACTGATATTTCTATTTATATCCATGTGTGACTATCTTACTTACATACATAGTCTTTTTTTACTCAAAGAGGAAAATTTGAAGGATATGTGGAATATTCAGTGAAAAACCAATTATTACTGAAAATCTTTCCTGTTTTACATATTTGATTGGGAGAAAGGGACTCCTCCCAATAGTCCTTTCCGAAGACTCCTTGAAACTGTGAATTTATCCGTGGCAGCCTCCGCAACTGGTATTCTCGTCAACTGAAATATGGGTTTCAGGGATGCTGCCGTTTAAGAGAACCGATTTTGCTTTGAAAACAGCATCTTCCGGACCTGAAGCATAGATATCAGCTCCTATCTGGTCAGCCCATTCCTGAGTGACCAGTGATCCTCCTACGCCTGTTATGACCTTATCCCGTATCCCCGCAGCATTTTCTTGCTCACTGGAATCTCCGGCTGATACCGGGAAAACTAATTGGGAAACAATCATTCCCAGGACTAACAGGACAAATAGATTCGGGTTTTTTCCGTATATATTTCTCCCTCCTTTCTTATCCAGGCTTACTCTGTATTATTGCAACTGTTCCCTTCCGTACTTTCGGTTTTTTCTGAAATTTTCCCGAATACAAGGGAAAGGTAATCATAGTTCGTTTCCGTTATGTTGAACGGGAGGTCTGCAATCATATCTCCGTCTTCATCCGAAGCTGTTTGTGAAAAACCATCTCCTTCCGGAGAAACCCAGAAATTCCCGCCTAGGTAAGGTCCTCCTGCAATATTCACACCGGTTGTTTTCGAAATGTTCCAGGTATTTGTTCCGTAGTTTTCGGCATTCTGACTGTTATTCAGGTAGTTATGTAGGAGCCTATCCCATAAGTAATATTATGTTGAAAATATAAATTTACTTTTATGTCATTCCATGAAATCGATGATGTTCTATGGAAATCAATAGAGCCTTATCTTCCTCCTCAGAAACCACATACAGGAAGACCACGCGCAAATATGAGGAAGTTAATGAACGGTATTCTTTCAAGCCAGATTCCATCGTCGCTGTTTTATAGACGATTATTTTTCAGAGAGTTCTCGTGCGAATCTCTTAACATGATGCTTCTCCAGTTTTTCAGAAAAATAGTTGTTATTGATACTACTTCCGGAAACACCATCGAGATATATTCCGTATGTAGAGTTTGCTCCTCTTAAAGTGAATCCGCTGATTTTTACAAAATTAGAAGTCATGTGGAACACAGGGATTTCCGGATCTAGAGCAGTAATTATGGTTTTTTCAGGATTTGAATTCTCAGATATAATTTTTTAGATATTTGTTTACGAGTATGTTTTCAGTGTATCTCCCTTCTCCTACAAGGATAACATCCCCTTCAGCAGCAGCGTTAACTGCTTCCTTTCAAAATATCATCTTCCTGTAAATGAACCCGTGTCAGTATTGCTCATTAGTCCCGGAGGGAAGGCAAGACGTGTTTTCCCTGAATACATCCTTAAGTTTAGCAAACCCTGATAGGACAAATTGTGAAACCTGCCTGCTAAAAGAGTTTTGATTTTATTATTTAGGTCTGAGTATTTGGGTAACGATCGTTTCCTTTTACTGCTACTTGAGATTCAAGAACTGAAGAGAGAACCAATGGTCTTCAGTTCTTGAACTTTTTATGAAAGATCTGCCTGAATGCAGACAGGAGCGATATGGCTTACTACCTGGAGGGCGATGCTTTCAAGGAAGTTGCGGATATTCCAGGGAATCCTATCCAGAGTATGGGATGCAAAATTCAGGCTGCCTATTATTTCGTTGCTATACTTTAGAGGGATCACTGCAACTGCTGTAATTCCTTCTGTCCTTGCCGCTTCAGCCATATCTTCTGAGTAAAAATCCATTGAGTAGACGGGTTTTTCAGCCCAGACCTGTTTTGCTTCACTCGATTCTGCCCTGAACCTGGAAACCTTTTCTTTGAATTCCGGGGAGATTCCGCGAGACTCAATAAGGTTTATCTGATCCAGAAGTTCGTCCTTGATATATATCCCTCCGGCATCTATCCCGTTTATCTGCAGGCAGGCATCAAGTACCATGTTAAGAATGGCATGGAGATTCCAGGTAGTGTTGAGTTTAGCTCCTATTTCCCGCTGAATTTCAAGCATTTTCTGGGCTTCTTTTCTTTCGGTAATGTCTACAACAAGGCCCTGTAGGTGAGTTGCTCTGCCTTCCGTGTCCCTCTGAATAAAGACTCTCTCATCCACCCAGAGCATTTTTCCGTCTCCTGTGAAAATCCTGTACTCAATTCCGAAAGAGTCCTGACCCTCAGCGATATTGCGTTTAAGGGTTTCTTTAACCCTGCCTATGTCGTCTCCATGAATTATGCTTCCGTACATCACTTTTCCTGATGTGAAATCTTCTACGGTGTACCCTAACTGGGTTACGTTCTCAGAAACATAATCTGCAGGCAGGTTTTCTTTATTTTCCCACAGAAAAGCCACTGCCTGGCTATTATTTATTATAGTCCTGAGCAGTTTCTGCATCTCAAAAGATTCCCTGAGGGCTTCCTCCTTATCTTTCCTTTCGGTTATATCGAGGACAAGCCCCTGTAAGTGGGTTATCTCTCCTTCTTTGTTTCTCTGGATAAATGCTCTTTCATTTACCCAGCGCAGGTCTCCGGCTTTTGTAAATATTCTGTACTCCATATTGAAGTCGACTTCACCCCTTCGGATACGTTTTTCAAGCGCTTCTTCGACCCTATTCCGGTCATCAGAATGGATGATATCATCGTAAAGGAAATTGCCGGAAATAAAATCCTCAACTGTATATCCGAACTGAACAACATTTTCCGAAACAAATTCCGAAGGCCTTTTTTCTTCATTTTTCCACAAAAAAACAACTGCAGGGCTGTTATTAACCACAGTCCTGATTATTTCCTGCATCTTAAGGAGAGAAAGGAGATCAACGATTCCTATTGCTGCAATAACTCTTCCGTCCTCAGAGAATATAGGAGAAACAACCACATTTCTGCCGAGGTATGTACCTTCCTTCGGGACTCCACGCACAGTCTTTCCGGTCCTGAGCACTTCTTCGAGTACCGGTCCTGTATAGTCTCTGTCAATTATTTTTCCATTTTCCAGACGAAGCCCTTTTTTCTTTGAACTGCGGATTGTGGTAGGAAGCCCGATAAGGGAATGTACTGCCACTGCTATTGCTTCAAGTTCTTTGGGTCCTGCGTCTTCGGATATTAATGAAGTAATTCTCTCACCCCCGGGAAAGATTCTGATATGTCTTACAACTAATTGATTGAAGTATCTCAGAAAATAATGATAATAACTAAATATTTTTTTTCTGGCTTTATTTTTTCCCTATTTCAGTACCTTTTCTAATGGTTATATAATTACTCTTAATTTATATAATTGAGATTTCCTTTGAATTTTCAGGTTTCCAATCTTTAAGAAACTGCTCTTTCTGGTTTATTTTTGAAAATAATACTACAGTTAAATACCGTATCAACGAGTTTCACGTTTCTGCAACTGGTTTCAGGTTAAATCAAAATACTGTTTCAACCTAGGGATTGCTGAACTTCAATGGATCTGGAGTTATAACATGAGTAGTAAAATTTTGAAAGTACAAAATAAAATAATTGACAAAGTAACTGCATTGTTATCTTTACTTTTATTTCTGTTTGTACTTATTACGTTTATTTGTCCAGCTACTGCTGCCGAATCTATTGAAATTATAAACATTAATGAATTTAATACGGGTGAATTTAATGGCAATAAATGGCTTGAAGAGAACATTAACTTATCCGCAAATGAAAAAATAGAACTGGGAAATTATGTTATAAGTTATTACCGTAATTTCCAGGAAAACGGAACCAGTTTTGTTGAGCTGGTTACGTTTGATAAAAAAGTCGGTTTTAAGGGTTCTGAAAAATTTTACCAACTAAGGTCCTTTAGCGGGTCTAAGGAAATTAGAGAACTTGAAGACAAGATCATTTTTTTAAATTCGTCAATTGCCCTCAATGCCGATGATGCAGGACTTGGCAAACTCAAATTGAAAGTCTGGTCAAAAAAAGATCTTTTTTCAGAAATCAACATGTCAACAACTGCTCCTGAATTTCTACTCACATATCAGGACGAGATTATCAATATCCCTCTAAAAATCAGCAACGATGGCTGTATAGACGAGTTAATTTGCCTGGATGCAGGTGAATCGGAGTTTTATACACATAAGTTTACTTATGGAGATTACAGGATTAATAAAATAAAATTGAGTCCGAAAGAAACAAAAGATGTTAATATTGAGCTGAAAATCGATAACGATTGCACTCCGGGAGAACATAATTTTTCTGTAAATGCTTCCGGAAGGTCATCAGCTGTTCTAACTTTTCCTTTCATTGTAGAAGAGAATTCCAGCAAATCTATTGAAAAAATTGCTATTCAGTTGTCAAAGCTCTATGTTTCAGGCAAGAGCGGATCCGAGATTGTGGTACCTGTAAGGATCTTCAATTCCGGTGATGTAGACCTGAAAGATATTGGACTTGATATCAAATCGCCAATGGAGAACTGGGAAATCGATGTTTCAGAGAAAAAAATTGATCTCATAAAGTCAAAAGAATATGAAACTGTAGATTTGACAATTCGTATACCCTCTGAAACCGAAAACGGGGATTATTTTGTGGACATAAAAGGAGTGGCTGATAATGTAAAGACTGAAGAAACGAAGTTAAGAGTTAATGTAAACTCGCGATCAAACTCAGCCTGGATTGGAATACTAATTATTGTTTTAGTAGTCTCAGGCTTGTTTTTTGTGTTCAAAAAGTACGGGAGGAGATAAACATGGAGAAAGTTCTTGAAATTAAAAATCTCACCAAGAGATATGGGGACTTGACGGCGGTGGACAACGTATCACTTGATATTTACGAAGGTGACTTGATCGGGCTTTTAGGCCATAACGGGGCAGGTAAAACAACACTTCTTGTAATGCTTGCAGGATTAACGATGCAGACTTCCGGAAGTATAAAAGTTTGTGGTAAGAGTATTGAAAAAAACATGATGGAATTAAAAAAGAATATAAGTTTTCTTCCGGACAACACTCTTTATTATGAAAATTTAACCGCAAAACAAAACCTCGAATACTTCTCTGAGCTTGCAGATGCTGATAAATCCAGAATCCCCGAACTTCTTGAAATTGTCGGTATGAGCAGGTGGGCAGATAAAAAGGTTGGTGAATTCTCGAAAGGAATGATACAGAGAATCGGTTTTGCACAAGCTCTTGTTAAAGATCCGAAGGTAATCTTTCTTGATGAGCCTACATCAGGGCTTGATCCCAAAGCTCGAATAGAGATGAATATGCTTTTAAAAAGTTTAAACGAGAGAGGAGTTGCGATAGTAGTCTCTTCTCATGTTTTGTCCGAGATTAAAGAAATCTGCTCGAAAATTGCTATTATGAAGCAGGGAAAATTAGCAACATATGACACACTCGAGAACCTTTGTAAGCATGAAAAAAGTAATTGTATACTCCTAGAGACTAAAAACATTGAAAAAACGGCATCAATTCTCAAATCCATAAAAGATATCTCATTTTTTCAAAGGGGTACTGTGTTTAAAATCACCTCCGATACAGACATCAGGGAATCTCTTGATTCCTTGCTGAATGAAAATAATGTTCATGTTCTGACTCTTGAGTACGAGAAGGAAGATATGTATGATATTTTTGAGGAATATTACCAGGTGGCTTAAATGGTAAATAATAAAATCGCTGTAATCGCAAAAAAGGAGTTTTTTGATAGTTTAAAGAGTAAAACATTCCTGATTATATTTGGAATATTCTTAGTGCTGATGCTGGTATCTTCTATAACGGGTATCAATAATTATGACAAGCAACTTGACCAGTATCAAAAACTCCAGGCTGACACTCAGGGTATCGAAGAAAACGATGTCTTCAGTTATTTTCCCGAGCCTAAACTAACAGCAGTGATATTTCGGGAAATGGTATCAAATATAGGGATAATAGGGGCAATAATGGCGATAATCCTCGGATATAATGCAGTTTCAGGAGAAAAAGAAAGAGGCAACTTGAAATTACTTTTGTCCTATCCCCTGTACCGGGAAGATGTTATTAACGGTAAATTCCTTGGGAAAATCGGGGTATTAATATTAACACTTGCCATCACATCCATACTTTCAATCGCTTGTGCGCTGGTTATGGGGGTGAACTTAACAGGATCTGACCTTATTTCTATTACGCTGTTTATGGTAATATCAACACTGTATCTCATTACTTTTTTAGGAATAAGCATATTCTTCTCAACTGTTTCTAAAAATGGGACCAGCTCTATACTTTACTCATTCATGTTCTGGGTAGTAAGTACAATGATAATAACTTCCTTTTCAGCCGTGGTTTCAGATGCAATGGTTCCAATAGATGATACGGTATTTTACGGTGGAAAAGTTACTTCTACTGATTCTTTTTCGATTACCTTTAGCAATACCGATGGAGAAAATGTAAGTGAAGATGGAGGAGAAAGCTCATTTAATAAATATCAAAAAAAATGGAAGATTCAAAACACGATAGAATCTTTCCTATCCCCAACTCAAAATTATGAGCAGATTTCCGGTGCTGTTTTAGGAGATGATTTTGTAAATATAATGGTGACCGATTCTTCGATTCAGAGTGAAACCGATATGTTGGAAGTTCTATCGGGCAAGATAAGCAATATTATCTCTATGCTTGTATGGGCGATAATTTCGCTTATAGCAACATATCTGGTTTTCATGAGACAGGATATCAGATGAGTTAAATATAAAGATGAAAAGTACTGCAAAGATGAAAAATACTGCAAAAATGAACGGTACTGCAGGTTCTGAGGCTATTCAAACTTTGCAGATCCTTTATATTTTTGAAAGAGCGGTTAATAACGAAATATATACAGTATTCTTACATATTTTAATCATATCTATATTCTTTTTAATTATTGTATATAAACATATGAAAATTAATCTTGCTTGCCAACTGTTACGATATTTAATATCTGAGAGATGATTTTGTTATGAAAGCATATAAAGCTAGTGCGGTAGTCTTTTTGCTGGCAATATGTATAATTGCTATTGCACTTGGTTATGCAGGTAGTAAAAGCATTCCTGAGGAAAACAGCACATTTGTTGCGATAGAAGCAAATTCTGCCGGAATGATTATTCCACAGTATCTTATCACCAGTGAAGTGAAAAATGTATTGTCGGAAATTAAAAATAAATATCCTGACAATGTTTTATTAGATGACAATGAGGTAACATTGATAGGTTCCGAAACTGTAGATTCCTTTAAAAATTCCCTAAATGAAAACAACATCTATTTTGATTGGACTGCTGTATATTCATTCTATCAGCTGGAATCCCCGCTTGTTACGGCTGGTCCCTACATAGTATATTCAACATCATGTTTAGCATCATATAATTCGGTAACTATTTCGTATGATGAACTGGAAAAGATACTAAACGGTGACAATGAAACAGTTTCATATTACAGAGAACTTTTGAATAACAGTGACCGCGAAAATAACAGCGAAAGCCGCATTCGTGTAGAAGGCGAGTATGCTCCTGTGGTCTCTGTAGTCGTACTGGATAAAGATAACTCCTCTCTCCAAGCCAGCGGATTTATAACTATCAGTTCATCGGGGAATTACAGTGAATAAGAAAGAACTTGTGTATGCAATAATTCTTGCAGCTTCATTGTTTTCTCTCTCTTTACTTCTCTTTTCTCAAGGAATCACAAGTCTTTCTGTTTCTTTGAGCGATGAACAGCCTTTTGCCGTTGCTGTCCCAACAATGTTCACAATGAATAAAGTACTCATCATGCTTGTTCTAACTTCTATAGGAACATATAGCCTGACCATGCTTACTGCAAGCATGGAAGTAACTCAAAAAACAACAAATCCGACAGTTACAGAAACAGTAATTGGAAATCAGTTTCCACTTTATCAGGAAGAAGATACAAATAAAGTAGACTATAACAAAGCAGACTATAACAATGTGGCTGGTAACAACGATACTCCTCAAGAAGAAACCGAAACTCCTGAAGAACCGGAACTTGACTTTGAAAAAGCAGTATCATTACCATATAAAGCTGATACATTTTCATTTCATGAAACTGGTCAGTTCTCATTTAATAGAGCCGAACACAAAAGAAAAATTGCATCCGACCTGCTTGAAGGAGATGAAAAAAAATTATATTTAATCGTTTACGAAAAAAAACAGATACTGCAAAGCGAACTTGTACTTGAGTCCGGTCTTTCAAAAGTAAAGGTAAGCAGATTATTACAAAAACTGGAAAACAAATCACTCCTTATAAGAAAACCTTATGGTAATACTAATAAGGTAATGATTATCGAATAAACTTGAACAAAAGTAAAGTTTGAAGATTGTATCTCCAATCATGGGAAGTCCTCGAAAAAGCAATACTTATCGTGCGGCCAAAAAATAGAAGAGTATTGCAAGATCTGGGCAATATTGAATTCGAATATCTGATGCTCAAAGATGCGGATCTGTCTCAATGCCACGGCTGCTTTGTCTGTTTTACGACCGGTGAAAACCACTGCCCGTGTAAAGATGATGCACCTGCGATTGAACAAAAGATGCATTCTGCAGATGGAGTAATCTTTGCAACGCCCGTATATGGTATGAATGTTTCCGCACTCATGAAAACTTTTATCGACCGTTTCTCTTATATTTTTCATCGTCCTCGCTTTTTCGATAAAAAAGCCCTTCTTCTCTCCACTACCGGCGTTCCGGGCCTTAAAGAAGTCCTGGATTATCTGAAACTGGTAGCCGGAGTATGGGGATTTGAAATATCTTCACGTTCGGTATAGTAACTCCTCCTGGGCCAATATCCGGGAAAAAGAGCAGGAAAATAATCAGAAGCTTGAGAAAGCTGCAAATGTATTTTATAATTCCCTTTTGAAAGAACGCCGCTCTCCGGGGCTTAAAGATATATTTATTTTCCGTGCCCAGAAGGCAAGTTTTGGTGAACCTGGCCAGAGTTTTCCTGCTGATTATGTATGCATACTGGAAAGAAAAAGGCTGGCTCAATCCGGAAATAAAATATTACGTGGACGTACCGGTTAATCCTGTAATATAGTATAAAAATGAGGAATGTTCTGGATTTCAAGTAAAGGAACTTCCGGGCTTTTTGCTTATTTCACAGGAATCAACTTTATTAAAATCAACCTTTTCAAGATGATTGCGTTCCTGCAAGCAATGCTTCACTCCAAAGGAATTCTTTTCTCATAGGTTCATTCTGACTTACCTGTTCAATATATCCGTTATCAACATTAACATCGGATGTGGAATTTGCATATAAATAATTTCCACCTGTGTTGTTTGAAAGACAGTTGTTTTCCAGGATAAACGAATGGGTATTGTTCAACTTATTAAATATAGCATATCCTTTTCCGGCTGCATGGCTGGGCTGCGTATTAATTATTATATTGTTTTTTACAACAGTAGTATACCCTGATTCGGGAGCTGAAAATGCTCTAACTCTTTTATGGGCAATGGCTGCACCATAGCATCTGTCGAATAGATTGTTTTCTATGATAGTGTTCTGGAACCCGTTGAGTACTATGCCTCCTGCCCAATCAGCACCCTGATTGGTGCCGGTTTTGTAAAACCGGTTATTATGGATGTATATATCTTTTGCAGTGTCTTTAGAATATTTGGACCCGTAACCTGTAATCCAGATACCTGCAGCATTGGTTTCATACAGCAGATTATTGAAGATTTCTATATCATCCATAATGACTGATGAGCCATCTTTCTGGATCTGAATTCCTGCTCCTCCTTCTCCCTCGGAGTTAATAGTGTTGTTGTAAAATTTTACTTGGTTTGAGTTGTAAATCCTCAATCCGCTGTTTGTTCTGCATGTTATTCTATTGTTCCAGGCTTCTATGTTTGAAGAATAGATGACATAGAGGGCATCATGGCCTAGCTTATACACTGCATTGTTGTAGAACTGAATGTTTGAACAGCTTGTAACTTTCAGCCCGTCTCCGTGGCTGTCATGCATGTATACATCGTATACCTGTATATTTTCGGAATCAAGGAAATAAATCAGATTATGATATCCCTTTCCTCTCTCTTTTTCTGCATTGCCGTCATGATTCCCATCTATCTCAAAACCCCTTATAATAATATTATGATTTCCATAGCTGTTCATCTGCGTAATCATAGGCTTTTCTACTGGCCAGTCTGCTTCATCTTCAAGTTTGATTACAGCTGTGGAGTCTCCTTCCAGGACTGTGTTACTTCCAATAAGAATGCTGTCTGATATTATGTATGTAGTATTTCCTTCCAGATGAACAGTCTTGAACCGAGGGTTTTCTGCCACGTAAGCAAGGGCTTTGTTTATCTCAATCTGATCATCGATGCCATCGCAGTTGAACTCTCCACTGCCATTGGTAGTTACATAAACAACCTTGCCAGAAGGTTCAGCTGATAGGAAGAGAATTACAATTGCTATTAAAAGAATCAAAGTTAAGCTGGAAATTATTATTTTTTTTCTGTTTTTCCATCTGTCGACTTGCACCTTTTCTTCCATTTTGCATCCCCAAACGTGTTAAACTATAACTTTCATATATTAAAAAAATCTATCTGTTGAAAGTTACAAAATATCTTTTAAAGATGCCAGAATATGCAGCAGGTACTGGACCGGTATTACTGACCGGTAATAAAGTAAGTTCAGGGATTTAGCGCTTAAGGAAAAACTTGTGACATGGCCTGCAGTTCATGGTGGATTTGCTCGCAATAGCATCAAAGTAAATTAACCCTCACAAAGCATCACAGGATGTAAACTGCTTAATGCTGCCATCTCGTGCCGTGGATCAAAATAGAACTCGATATTTACTGCCGAATAAAAAGTGTTTATTTCTGCTTATTGCAAACATTTTAACTAACTAGTTTATGAAAATAGATTTACAAAGTAATAATGATAGTCCTGAGCGGATTCGAACCGCTGTCCCGGGCTCCAAAGGCCCGAAGGATTGACCACTACCCTACAGGACTGCACATGAAAGCTTTTACTAATAGCTTAATTCATGTACTTAATTTTTGTGCCATCTAGGAACTTTTTTGTGAGATTTTCAGGTCAGACACTAGATTTTACAAAAGTCGTGTACTGGCTTTAAAACTTTTCACATGGCAATACTTTTTGTTTCAAAACAATTTTTTGTATAATTAATTTAAAGTAATTTTACATTATTGGTATATTCTGGAGTTGGAAGAGATAGGTATGACTGAATAGCGAAGTATTAGCGGATTGTGAAAGAATTGCCCGGAGTTACCTGTTCCTGCTCTGGTAGCATGTTTGATGGGAACATATTTTCAGAGCTACTGTGTTGGGGGATGCAGTAAAGGATGAAGGTGGCACCGGGCTTCTTCTTGCATCAGGCATTTTTTATTTCTATCGTTTTTTTATCTGTAATTAATTTTTGATTAATATCGCCCCGTTTTCTCTATATCCATTTTTCTCTATATTTTTAGTACTCTTTTCTCTTCTATTGTTTTCCAATTTAAAACTAAAAGAGATGCATAACTTATGTTAGCCTCGAAATTTTTAGCGTAACAATATAATTTGCTATAGAACAATTTTTGGCATAATTAATTTAAGAGCCTATCCCAAAAGTAATATTATGCTGAAATTATAAATATAGTTATATGTCATTCCATGAAATCGATGACGTTCTATGGGAATCAATAGAGCCTTATCTTCCTCCTCAGAAACCACATACAGGAAGACCACGTGCAAATATGAGGAAGTTAATGAATGGTATTTTGTACGTTGTTATGACAGGTTGTACATGGAAAGATGTTCCTCGCCGCTATGGTTCTAAATCAACCGTTCATAGATTCCACCTCTACCTCTGTGAACATGGAATTTATCAGGAAATCTTTAATGAACTTTTAAACAAAGGTTATGATTTGAAGAAAATAGATCTCTCTCATTGTTTTACTGATACAAAGGATATTCCGACTAAAAAAGGGGGAATATCGGCTACGACGGTCATAAAAAAGTAAAAGGAATGAAATTAAGCGTTTTAGTAGACTTACAGGGTCTACCTCTCTATAATTGTTGTTCCCGCAAATGAGAATGATTCAACACTTTATATACCTACACTTAAAAATTTCAAGATAAAAAGACCTGTAGGAAGGCCTGTTAACAGGCCTTCAAAAGTAACAGCTGATGGAATGTATGATACAGCTAAAATTAGAAAATATAACAGAAAAAGAGGAATAAAGTCCAATATACCAGTAAATAAAAGAAATAGGAAGAAAAAGAAGGGCAGTGTGCCTGAATTTCTGTAAAATTCTCTATACCTTTTTCCTCTTCTTTTTTGATTACTGTTCCATTATTAAATACTTATTTCCTGTAATCCACTCTTCATTAATATCAATCAGTATTGAGACTCGGAGTCTCAGTACTGATTCCTGACTCGGGAATGCCCCTACTACCTTAGTTCTTCTTTTTATCTCCTTGTTAGTTCTCTCCATGATATTTGTTGTCCTTATTCTTCTCCAATGATTTTCCGGGAACTGCATATAATTCATTACATCATACTGGAAACTTTCAAGTGTATCAGCTGCGCTTTTATATCCCATTTTATCCAGTTCTCTAATCAATTCCTGTAACTTCTGACGGTCTACCAATGCTTCTTTTATTTTATCTGCTACTTCTTTTTGCTTCTTTTTTGGAACCTTTTTTAGGGCTTGTCTTATCAGATGGACATGACACATTTGCCAGCTTGATCCAACAAAGGACTCTCTAACTGCTTTTTGTATTCCTTTATGACCATCAGAAACAATTAACTTGACACCTCTTAACCCTCTTACTTTAAGGTCTTCGAATAGATCTTGCCAGAATAGAGAGTCTTCACTGTCTGCTAATCTTGCTCCAAGAATCTCACGATAACCGTCGTCCCTGACTCCGGCAACTATGAAAAGAGCTTTATTTTCATAGTGAAGTCCATCTCTCACTTTGAGATAAGTCGCATCGATAAACAGATAAGGAATTTCGTGTTCTATTGGCTTTGATAAGAACTCTTCAACCTTTTGATCAAGTTCTTTAGTAATCCTGGAAACAGAAGAGGCTGAGATTCCCTCTACTCCTAAAGCAGTCATGATCTTATCCACCCTTCGGGTGGAAACACCTTGGAGATAAGATTCACTCACGGCAGCTAAAATGGCCTTTTCAACTCTTGAATACTTCTCAAAAACCTCTGTTTCAAAGGGAAACTCACGGAACTGAGGTTTTAATAATTCAAGTTCTCCATACTTGGTCAGGAGAGTACGGGGTTTGTAACCGTTTCTACTAGCTTTGCGAGAATCAGTCCTCTCATGACGTTTTGCACCAGATTGGAGGAGGGCTTCCTCCTCCATTACAAGGTTTAAAAACCAGGTAATTAACTGGCGAATTCCATCTTCCTGATCGAAAAGATAATCTTTTATAAATGAGACGACATTAACCATTGACTCTGCATCCTGTTTTTTTTGTGGTGAAAGGAAAAGGATATAGAGTCAATCATATTTTACAGAACTTTCGGTACACTGCCAAAAGAAGATAGGAAGACCAATAAAGGTAGATCAGAAAGAATACAAAATGAAAAGTATAGTAGAAAGGTTCTTTAGCTGGATAGAGTCATGTAAGAAAGTATTTCCAAGATATGAAATAAAAGAGGAATCATATCTAGGAGTCGTAATGGTAGCAGCAGTAATTAGATTAAATGAAGTTTTGGGATAGGCTCTATTACTATATGTTGTAGGGAAATGAGATGGGGTAAACCAGCATAATCTACCACCAAAAAACCGCTTGGAGACCACTGATATTCTCTTCGAATAAATATGTTTGGGGAAGTGCAGAATTTCGAAGAGGCTGTGTTGGGGGACGCAGTAAAGATATGCAGTGTCTCCGGGCTTTTTCTCACAACTTTTTCTCACAACTCTTTAATGCTCTTTTCGACTGCTTTTTCTTTGATCTATTTCTAAGCAGTTTTTACGGACCCCGGACAACTGGATAGTTTCGAACCATTTTTAAGAGTTGTTTTGCTATTCCAGGCTCGAGGATAAATTCCAAACTTTAAAACTCAGCTAACTTTACTCGCTGTTCTTCTAAATCGTGCATTTTCTTGAGAATTGATGCAGTTAAAAGCACACTTATTGTTAAATTCTTTTCAAGCTCTGAATTGTTTTGTATGAAATAATATTTTTTCAGGAAACAATTTTTGATATAATTAATTTAAAGTAATCAAGAGCCAATTATATATTTGCAACGAGGAGTGAATAGATAGAACGAGTGAGTAATGGGTATAAATGAGTAAGTAAAAGAATTGCCGAAAGCCGCTGATCCTGTTCCGGACCACTATGCTTGGGGGAGCGTAATTCTGGGACAACTGTATCGGGGGCTACAGTCGGAACATAGTGCTTTCGGGCATTTTCTTACTTCGTCTCCGTTTGTTTTGCTTCCAGTTTTTCTTCCTGATTTCACTTTATTTCTCTTCTTTCTCTGCAGATTTTCTATTTTTTACATAAATCTGTAAGCTCTCCTTGAAATTTTCAATGTAAAATTAATTTTTTTTTAAATACAAAATTTAGAGTAATTAATTTAAAATAGTAATGATATAATGTTATACTTGTGGAGTTGGGAAGTGAGTAGGGTATTACAAAAAGAACTGCTTGGGGGCCATTGATCCTGCTCTGGACCACTATGCTTGGGGGAGCGTATCTTCAGGGCTGCTGTGTTGGGGGACACAGTATAAAGGATAATAGTGCCTCTGAGCTTCTTCTTACACCATATTTTTTATAGTGTCTTTTTCTCTTCAGAGCATTTTCCTCTTACTTTAAATGTTGTCAGAAACGGGCGTTTGATCGGAAGGGTAATGCCTTCTTTTTCGATATGAAACTCAACTGCTTCTTTCAGGTTTGAAACTGCTTCTTCAATCGTTTTTCCCTGGCTCGATATGTCCAGTTCCAGGCATGAGGATACATACCACTCGTTCTCCTTTTTCACCACTGCAGAAAACGTAAACATTTCTGTCATATTTTGTAATACTTCGGGTCTGTGTTAAAGATTTCGCAGCTATTATTCTCTTTTCCTGGACATGTGAAAGTCTAACTGGCACTTCCGAGAATTACTAAAAATAAAAATTTCGATTATTCTTTTTCGAGTTTCTATCCTTTTATGTTCCTGCAGGTTTGAATCCCATATTGTTAGACGCCGGATACGATTGAATCCGATAAAGGAGATCCTCTTTCAGTTAGAACTTCTGAGGCTTGTATTTATAAAAGTACTTTTATAGTGATATCTGGAAGCTTAAAAAAGGAGATCTTATTTGTGGAAACAAAAATGACATCAAGGGAACGTTTTATTGGCGCACTCGAAAGAAAAGATGTTGACAGGACCCCTTACGGCTACCTCTGGTTCGGAGCAGGGAACGCGGTACTGGAGCGAATGGGAGCAAGCCTTAAAGCTGTATACTGCTCTGCAGAAGGAATTGCAAGAGCGCAAATCCTTGCAAAGGAGATGTATCACCACGATAACGTGATGTCCCCCTGGGGGTGCCTTCTGGTGGAAGCCGAGGCGCTCGGGACGAAGGTAAATATAAAGGAAAATGCTTATCCCGTGGTTGCGAAATATGCCCTCAAATCCGCAACCGAGCATGAACTGATAAACCCAGATAACATCGACAGTTCCGAGCGAGTAAAGACTATTGCCGGATCGATTGAAATCCTGAAAAAGGAAATCGGGAATGAAGCCTTTATCACAGGAGCAGCAATGTCTCCCCTTATGCTTGCATCTCAGGTCATGGGAGGGAGCAGGCTCTGCATTGACATGCTGAAGGACAGGGATAATTTCCATGCCCTGCTGAAAAAACTCACGGAAAGTTGCATCCTGTTTGCTGACTCCCTGCTCGAATCGGGTGCAGATGGTATTTTTATTGAAAACGGGGAAAACACCGGCGACCTTTTCAGCCCGCAGATGGCTGAGGAATTTATGCTGCCATATACAAAGAGACTTTACGATCATATCAAAGCCGAAGGAGGATACGTAATCTCCCATAACTGTGCACCCCATGCCTTTTATGACCTGGAAATGAGACTTGAACCTCATGCCCTTAACTTTGCCTTCGGGGACGTCAGGCTGCTTGGGAAAAATTATGGGGTTGAATGTAAAAAACTTCATAATCACAACAATATCGGGTGTGGTCCGAGGCACTGCTTCAAGGAGTTTAAGGAATTCTCCAATGCCGGCATCTGCCTCATGGGAAACATTATTCCGGATTCCCCTCCCACCGGTTCCAGGATTGAGATCGGGCATGAAGTAAAAAGCTGTCTCTCCGCAGCCCCGGAAAAGGGTTTTATCCTGTCAACGGGCTGCGAGATCCCTCTGAATACGCCACTTGAAAAGATGGAAATGCTCTGGGATGAGATAAAAACAGGGATTTAAGGCTTTCCCTCATGGCTTTTAATTTTAAAATTTTTTCTCCAAAACGAGTCATAACGTTACAAAATATCCGATTATCTGATAAAGTCCGGTTACTCCATAAAAGTTCCCAGTTTACTAATATATAATTTAGTAATTTCTAATTTTCATATATATATTTCGAAAATTCCTGGGATAACTCTTTTTCCAGAGTTTTTTTTGAGATCTTTTTTCAAGTCTTAATTCTGAGAAAGTATGTATGGAAAAAAACAGACTTGTATATTTTTAAGATGACATTAGATACAAAATAGAATTACGTAGTTGCATTTTTTTCCCAACGTTGCATATCATTAGATGCCCATCTATGTACGAAATATTAAAATATAGTTTACCTTCTTTTTAAAACTGTGATTTAAACCCCGAGTAGATTTGAACCGATTCCGTTCTTGAAAATCTGCTCCCAACCCGAGGAATTTTCATGGAGAAGTTAAGAACAAAAACCCTAATAAAACTTTTAAGTGTTTTCTTCATTTTGCTGTTGACCGCCTCAGCAGCTTCCGCTGCCTGTTCGTACCAGCGTGGAAAACACTACTATAATAATAATTATGAATGGAATAATTCCCAGTATTCAGACTGCAGACAATACTCAGACTGGGACTACAAAACCTGTAATTCCAGAGAAAACACCGAATGTAGAACTTGTAACCAGTGTCCGGACTGGAACTGTGTAACTTGTAATTCCGGAGAAAATACCTGTCCCGGAACCACTGATCCTGGAATCCCTGATCCCGAGCCCACTGATCCCGGAACCACTGATCCTGGGAGTTCTGTCCCCCCTGTCACTCCAACAAATGCAACCGGCACAACTACTGTGAAACTATGTAGTAATAATGTCTGTACAGTTGGAGGAAATGGGCAAGTCCTGACCCTTACAAACTATAACAACGCGGTAAACCCTACCTATGACCAGCTCCTGGCTTTCCTGGAAGCTGACAAGACCGACGAACGACCTTATACTTCAACATATGTCTGCAGTGACTTTGCAAAAGCCCTCCACGATAATGCAGAAGCTGCCGGTATAAAAGCCGGTTGGGTGGGTGCAATCGGAGCTAATCACGCGTTCAATGTGTTTGAAACAACTGATAAGGGAACTGTGTATATAGACTGTACGGGTGTTCCTGGAGGAGCAACACTTCAGGATAAGCAACTGAATGTGGTAATTGGTCAGCCTTTGAGCGGAAAGTACCTGTTCAGACAGGGAACGCTTAATGGTATGGAAGGAACTGTTACAAGTTTACTGGTTTACTGGTAAACTTTCCTTCCTTTTTCTTGTTTCGTATCAGATTAATATGAGAAATTGTGAAATTCAACCTTTTAAAAGAGAAGTAAAAATTGTTAAATAATCTTCTTCTAGTTATAATTCTAATTTTCTTGTTCATGACTAAATTTCCATCATATGTTATCGATTAAGCATTAAATTATTTCTCTTGTAGACGTTTTTATAATTGAATATTCTTGGCATGAAGAAAAATAGAGTATTTTGTTCAGGAATTAAATAGAATACGGATACTGTTATTGTTTACTTTAGACTAAGTGCCTGGCAAAATGCAAAGATTTCATAGGAAAGTCTGTCAATGAATGCGTTGAAGGTTCTAGTAAGGTATAAAGGGAAGGATATAGACGGATATTTTCCCAGACTCCAGGTACTGCAAAATAGAGTTATATAGCTGCACTTTTCTGACATTGACTATCGTCCAATATATATTTTATATGTGAAAAATTCAAATACAGCTGGCTTCCTCTTCAAATTTGAGATCTAAATTCTGAGTATGGTCTGAAATTAAGCCTGCTCTTAAGAATCCGCTCTCAGTTTGAGGAATTTTCATGGAAAGCAAGGAAACAAACATTTTGCTGACTTTTTCCATCATAGGACTTTTACTGCTTGGAAATGTTGGTTCTGCAGTAGCTGTGAAAGACAATTTGAATAACAACTCTGATTTCAACGATTCCGTTAAATGCAAACCTGTTGCAGGGTCGGAAGCCAAAATAAAAAACGTTATTGTTATGGTCCCTGACGGATGCTCTCAGAGTGTCCAGACCCTCGCACGCTGGTATGGCGGAGAACCACTGCAGCTTGATGAAATGGTGGCTGGAACTGTATCCACTTACAGCGCCGATTCCGTTATCACGGATTCTTCTTCTGCCGCAACGGCATTTGCTACCGGGTTCAAGACAACTAACGGTTTTGTAAGTGTGGGTCCCAGAAATGATACTCTTCTGAGTATTGTCGCAGACCCGGCAGAGGAGTACAGTCCCCTTGCAACAGTGCTCGAAGGCTCAAAGCTCGAAGGTAGAGCTACCGGGCTTGTTGCAACCTCCAGGGTGACCCATGCAACACCTGCAGCTTTTGCATCTCACGTTGATAACAGGAATAATGAAAGCGAAATTATGGAACAGATGGTGTATGAAGACATCGATGTTGTTTTCGGTGGTGGTTCACAGTACCTCCTTCCCGTTGCCGACGGCGGCAAGAGAACTGACGGGGAAAACCTTACTGAAGTCCTTCTCGACAGAGGCTACCAGTATGTTGACAACGAGACCGAGATGCTCGCCCTGAGTTCAGGGAATGCATGGGGGCTCTTTGCCAGCGGCCATATGCAACCGGACATCGACCGCGCTGAGTTTGCACCTGAGGAACCTTCTCTTTCAAATATGACTGAAAAAGCCATCGAACTCCTCTGTGAGGACAAAGACGGCTTTTTCCTGATGGTGGAAGGCAGCCAGGTAGACTGGGCAGGGCATGCCAATGACCCGATTTACGAGGTAACTGACTTCCTGGCTTTTGACGAGGCTGTCAAAGTTGCGGTTGACTTTGCCAGAGCTGACGGGCACACCCTGGTCATAGTCTTCCCTGACCACAATACCGGCGGGATGACAATAGGGAGTTATTATGATTCGGAATATGATGATACCAGCATAGAAGACGTGGTAACCCCTCTTGAAGGTATGAATATCACTGCGGCAGGAGTAGCTAAAAAAATAGGAGAGGATCTTTCTTACGACAACATTAAATCCCAGCTGAAAACCTGGTGGGGAATTGATGCAACCGACGATGATGTAACTGAGATTCTTGAGCTATATAATAATGGAAAAGATCTTTCACTTGACTATGCAATCAGCAAGGTCATTAGCCGGAATCACACCGTAATCGGCTGGACAACCAACGGGCACTGCGGAGAAGACGTCCCCCTCTGGGCTTTTGGTCCTGATTCTCCTGCAGGGTATATGGATAATACCGAAATTGCGGAATATATTGCCGACAAACTTAAATTCGATCTGGCTGAGACAAACGAGCATCTCTTTGTTGAAGTCGGAGAGGTACTTTCTGAAGATAACGGGGATGGAACCCTTGAAGCCGATGAATATCTGCTTGACACAACCGATCCTGAAAACCCTGTACTCAAAATCGGGGATGCTGAACTTCCGGTAAACAAGAACCTTCTGATCAAAGACGGCGTAACCCATGAGCTCGATGGAATAGTTGTCTACGCTATGACTGATAAAGTCTATATCCCCACTGAAGCACTGTCACTTGTCTAATACAGTACTTCTGCAAATAAACCACAAATCTGTATAATAATATACATAACATACAATTTTCGAAAAAACCTGGGACAGCCCTTTCCCCAGGAATTTTTCGACCTCTTTTTTCAGGAGGCGGTATGTGCGAGCGCAGGAAATTTATACTTGCAAATATATCACATTCAAAGTTTATATTAATAGAATTCCGAAACTTATGTTAACCAGCTTGCGGGATTTATGGCAGCAGAGTCTTTGATCTCCTCTTTTGTGTCTTCGCCCGATCTTTCGGTGCTCGTCCTCCTTTGCGTCCTCCTGCTTACTGCTCTGAGGCAGATAGGGTCTTTGAGGCTGCAGATCTGGCAGGTTATGACTCTTGGGGCTCTCTCGGTGCTGCTGCTTGGAGAAATCTCGCCTCAAGAAGCTCTCCGGGCAATTAACCTTGATGTTCTCCTCTTTCTTTTCGGAGCCTTTTGTGTGGGTGAGGCACTTAACAGGAGCGGGTACCTTGCCTGGCTTGGGGGTCGGATAGTCTCAAAGGCGAAAAACACGGATCAGCTTGTTTTGCTTGTAATTTTCTCCACCGGAATTCTCTCTGCAGTCCTTATGAACGATACCCTTGCTATTATGGGTACTCCTCTGGTCCTTCGTTTTTCCCGGAAGTACGGGGTATCCCCAAAACTTATGCTCTTTGCCCTGGCTTTCGGAATAACCACAGGCAGTGTCATGAGCCCTATAGGAAACCCTCAAAACCTTCTGATCGCAATTGACGGAAAACTTGACTCCCCATTTGTGACATTTTTAAACTCGCTGGCTCTGCCAACTCTTATAAATCTAGCACTTGCTTATGCAGTTCTCAGACTTTTTTTCAGCCGTGAATTCGGGAGACCAGCTCTAGTTCATTCTGAAGAGGTCATCTCCGATCCTGACCTTGCAGAAATCTCAAAAAAAGCTCTTTTGCTTCTGCTGGCTCTTATTACCTGTAAGATCCTTCTTGTAGAATTTTTGCCTGCATGGGATTTCAGTTTGAGCTGGATTGCCCTGCTCTCAGCTTCTCCCATACTGCTCAGCAAAAGGCGAACTGAGGTCGTAATGAACATTGACTGGACAACTCTGGTTTTCTTTATTTCAATGTTTGTGATGATGGAAAGTGTCTGGATGTCAGGGACCTGCCAGGAGCTTCTCTACAGGATGTCTCCGCAGCTAGGCTCGGTTCCGACCATCCTGGCTCTTAGCATAGGACTCAGCCAGCTTATTTCTAATGTCCCCTTTGTTGCGCTCTATCTTCCTGCAATGGGAAGCGAAGTTTCTCAGGGACAGTTGATGGCGCTCGCTGCCGGAAGTACCATTGCAGGAAATCTTTTAATCCTGGGGGCCGCAAGCAACGTTATAATCCTCCAGAATGCAGAAAAAGAAGGTGAAAGCTTCTCTTTTATAGAATTCGCCAGAATTGGGATCTTAATTTCATTTTTAGATGCTATTATTTATTTTATATTTCTTTAAGCCTTAAAAGCAATGATATTTCTATAAATGGAGCTAAAAAACTCATTTTATCCTGAAATGCCGTTCTAAAATCTGTTAATCCTTTAATAGATTTTTCTAGTTAACCTCCTGAGTATATAAACGCTTCTTAACCCTCCGATAAACTTGATATACTGAAAGCACATACATTTTTTTCGGGAAGATATCTTATCATGACCCAGAATAATACCGATTCAAACTCAAGGCGCAAACGCGCTAAAGGTACCGTACAGACGAAAACCCTCGGGCCTGTTGAAGACCTTGAACCTCATGTCCGGTCCGACTGGTGGCAGACTCTTTTTAATTCCCTCTATCTCAAGACCGATGCCGATCTTCTGGATGACATGGACGTTACAAAGAAAGAGGCAGATCTTGTTGTCTCTATCCTTGGACTCGAACCTGAAGATGCGGTTCTTGACCTTTGCTGCGGTCAGGGTAGACATGTCCTGGAACTGGCAAGGAGAGGTTTTTCAAATGTTGAAGGTTATGACAGGTCCCAGTACCTTATCCGGAAAGCACGAACAAGATCTCAGAAAGAAAACCTGCAGGTCAGGTTCAGGGAAGGGGACGCAAGAAAACTGCCTTATCCCTCCGATACTTTCTCTGTGGTTACCATCCTTGGAAACAGCTTTGGATATTTTGATTCCACCCTGCAGGACCGAAAAGTGCTTGAAGAGGTTTTCAGAGTACTGAGGCCAGGAGGGAGGGTCTTTATTGACGCGGTAGATGGAGACCACATGAAAAAAAATTTCCAGCAAAGATCATGGGAATGGCTGGACAGGAAGTATTTTGTGTGCAGGGAAAGGGCTCTCTCTTCTGACGGTGAACGTCTTATCTGCAGGGAGGTTATAAGCCGCATTGATAGAGGAATAATTGCGGATCAATTTTACGCTGAGAGGCTGTACAATAGAGAAAGTCTTTTTGAACTGCTTACAGCGTCTGGTTTCAGTAGCCCGACTTTTCATACGACCTTTAGCCCTGTATCAACAGGCACCCAGGACGCAGGAATGATGGAACAGAGAATTCTCGTTTCAGCTACGGTTGAGAAAGCCTGGCCGTCTATGGCTTCTCCAGGTGCTGAGAGTAAAAAACCCCTTAACGTTATTGTAGTGCTCGGAGATCCGAGGAAGGAAGACCAGGTCAAACCTGCCTGTGTGTTTGATGATGATGACTTCGAAACAGTTAACAGGATGAAGAAAGCGCTTGCTGAAATTCCTTATATGAAATTTACTTTCCTTGACAGGCACGAAACCCTTTTCGAAGACCTCAAAAAGAGAGCAGGAAAATCTGACCTTGTACTTAACCTCTGTGATGAAGGTTTTTATAACGACCCTACAAAAGAGCTCCATGTCCCTGCCATGCTTGAGCAACTTAATATTCCTTATACAGGTGCAGGTCCTCAGTGCCTTGCTTACTGTTATGATAAGTCTCTTGTACGGGGAGTCGCCCGTGAGATGCACATTCCTGTTGCAAAGGGAGTTTTTGTTACCGGAGACTCTGATATTTCAAGGCTTAACCTCTCTTTCCCTCTGCTCGTAAAGCCCAATTCAGGGGACTCAAGTTTCGGAATTACGCAGAAAAGCATAGTCCACAGCAGAGAAGATATATTTGATATCATGAAATTGACTCGGGAAAAAATAGGGGCAGATAAGCCTTTCCTGCTGGAGGAATTCCTTCCGGGAAAAGACATCAGTGTTGGAATTATCGGAAACCCGCCTTTCTGTACTGTGCTGCCTATCACGGAAGAAGATTACTCTGCGGTTCCCGAGGAACTTCCCAGGATCTGCGGGTATGAGGCTAAATGGCTCCCGGACTCTCCTTATTGGAAGATCAGATCCGTACCTGCTGGTCTGCCTGAAAAGATCGAAAAGGAAATTGTAAGGAGCTGCCTTGCTCTCTTTGCAAGGCTGGGCTGCCGCGACTATGCTCGCTTTGACTGGAGACTTGATGCCGAAGGCAGGCCAAAGCTGCTTGAAGTTAATCCGAACCCTGGATGGTGCTGGGATGGACATCTTGCAAAAATGGCAGCTTATGCAAACATTTCTTATTCCGGTATGCTTGCAGCAGTTATTGAGGCTGCAAAGAAAAGATATGGTATCGGAACAGGTGGAAAGGTTGTTCTTCAAATGAAAGATCGTGAACAATCTCAAAGGAAAAGCCCGGCTGAATGTGCTGCTGAGTTCGAAGAAGAAGTCGAAGCTAAAAACTCTATTGAATCCGAGGACGATAGAAAAAGAAATATTTTCTCAGGCAGTTCTGAAACATTACGGGCTCTCTAAAAATAAATAAGCTCAAAAAATTGTCCTGAAAATTAAAGTGTCATAAAACTCCAAAATATCGGTTAAGAAAAAGGTCTGATTTGATAAAGTTGGATTTAAGAAAACTGGGTTTGGAAAAATAGTTAGATCTGAGTAAAATTTGATCCGTAAAAGATCAAACCCTTAAACGTTTTAAGAAATTCAGAAAAACTTGAACAAAATAATGGGATGCGAAAGATTGATCTCTTTTTTTCTTTCGCCTTCCTTTTTCTTTTACTTTTAAATAACTTTACGATAATCAAAGGCAGAATACCCGTCACTTTAGTGGCGGGATGAATGCCGTCAACTTTCCACAACTACTTTTGTAATTTACCCATGTTATATATGCGTGTAAAACTAATATAACTTTTAATGTTAAAAGCCTATAAGTACAGATTGAAACCTGCTAAAAAACAAGAAACGCTAATAAATAAGCACATCGGTAGCTGTCGGCTTGTCTACAATTGGGCTTTAGAACAGAAAATTAAGACTTATGAACAGACTGGAAAATGTATAAATCACATGGAGCTGGATAAGCTTCTTCCTGCCCTGAAAACTGAAAAACCTTTCCTGAAAGAAACTAGTTCTCAGTCATTTCAGGGAATGACAAAACATGTAGATGCGGCTCTTGTTAGATTTTTCAGAGAGAAGAACGGCTTTCCCAGATTCAAATCAAAGAAAAATCCGGTACAGTCTTTTCCTGTACCTCAACACTACTTTGTAGACTTTAAAAAGGGCATAGTCAAGCTCCCTAAAATCGGAGAGGTTGAAGTTCTATTTCATAGAACGTTTGAAGGTACTCTGAGAACAGCAACAGTTTCAAGATCATGTACTGGAAAATACTACGTCAGTATCCTTGTTGAAGATGGGAAAGAACTTCCTACAAAACAGAAGTATTCTGAATCTACTACAGTGGGTATAGATGTCGGGATTAAGGATTTTGCTGTACTCTCTACAGGCGAAAAGATTGAAAATCCAAAATACCTGAAAAATTCTCTTAAAAGACTTAAATGTCTCCAAAAAAGAGTGTCAAGGAAACAGGTCGGTTCAAAACGCAGAGATAAAACAAGAAAACTACTCTCAAAAATCCATGAAAAAATTAGTAATCAGAGAAACAATTTCCAGCACAAACTCTCTTCTAAACTTATCCGCGAGAACCAAGCTATTACACTGGAAACTCTGAATGTTAAAGGTATGGTCAAGAATAACTATTTAGCACAGGTTATAAGTGATTCTGCATGGCATAGCTTTTGTTTTATCCCGAAATTATTTCGCGCTAACTATGTTGGTTGCAATCCCTTATCTATCGTGAAACTTAACGGGAAAAAGATACGTTGGATCATTGCTCAAAAGTTGAAAGGAGAATCTACCTCGACGATAGCTGAGATCCAGGGGATCTCAGCTCGTCGAGTTCAGCAGATATATAAAGAATACGTTGACATTGATCAGCTTCCTCAAGTTGGTAATAATCTTGGAAGGCCACGTAAACAGTTATCCTCCGACGATAAGGAGATAATTGACCAAACTTACTCAGATTATAAGTTTGGAGCCTGTTATCTTGAAATTCTCATAGAAGGCAAGTATAATCGTAAAATATCTCATAACAGAATCCATAACTATCTACTCAGTATGAACCTTGCCAAGGAAAACCGAAAAAAGAAACAGAGAAGAAAATGGTGTAGATACGAACGTGAACATAGTATGTCTGCTGCACATATCGATTGGCATGAAAACCCTCTATTAGGGTTGCAAGTCTGTGCCATTCTTGATGATTCATCAAGAATGGTAATTGCAGGAGGAGAGTATGCTCATTGCAACACGGAAAACACCATTAAAGTGATCGATGAACTTGTCAGAGAGTACTGGGATATATGCCCTTTAAGGGAGCTCATCATGGATCATGGAAGTGAATTCGGAGCGCACAGGATTAATGAGGATGGTTCATGGGAAAGTGAATTTAAAACGAGAATTAGAGAACTTGGGATTAAACCAATACTTGCAAGGGTCAGACATCCTCAAACAAACGGAAAAATAGAGAAATGGTTCGATACATATCAGAGGTTTAGAGGAGAGTTTCAATCGTTCGAGGAATTCGTTCAATTGTATAACCAGAGACCTCATGGAGCTTTGAAACTTGAACAATTAGAATCACCACAAGATGCATTCTGGAACAGACTCCCAATTGAGGCAAAATTCAGAATAGGAACGAGATTGTTTGGGCTGTGAAAATATGGACAAAAGGAAAAAAGTTTCAAAGCGAAATTATTTCAGGATAAAACAGCATGGCATAGCTTTGTAACGAAGCTAGAATAATAAGGCTAAATGGTTCGGGAAAACGGTACTAAGGATTGGACAATTTGAGCCTTCTTCTAAACTTTGTAATGTTTGCGGTTATCATAATTCAGAATTGTCATTAAAGGATAGAGAATGGATTTGCCCTGATTGCAAGACTCCGCATGATAGGGATATTAATGCTGCAATTAATGTCAAAAAGTTCTCTCTCCTTGAGCAAAATCTAATAATTAATTGACACCTGCGGAACGCAGGGAAGAGCCTGGGGACTTGCTCTCAAAAGAGAGAGGGATGAACCAGGAAGCCTGCTATTTCAATGGCGGGTAGTTCACTTCTGGATGATTATCGTAAGGATATCTTCATCTTCCATCATATGCTCAAGCCCAACTCTCTGCCCCGGGTGTTTTGCAGATGGACCCCAGACCTGGGCATAGCGGAACTTCCTGCGGAAATCACGGTGCAGGCGGTCACAGATCTGGCCTATGTTCGTACCACCCATAACTATAAGTGGCTCTTCCATATCTGCTGGTTGTCCCTGAGGTTTGAGGTATACTCGAATAAAGCCCAAGCAGTCGTAAATAGCATCTTTGAGAGCCTCGATATTGGTGCCTTTATGGGCTGAGATAAAAATTGAGTTCGGGTACATTCGCCGGCATTCTTCTATCAACTGAGGATATGCAAGGTCGACTTTGTTGACCACGATCAAAGAGCGGACATAACTCCGGTTGCCCAGGACAACATCGATAAGCTGGTCTACATTGATATTTTCCCTTATCAGGACATGGGCATTGTGGATTTTGTATTCATCAAGCACAGCTTTGATAGTCTCTTCATCAAGGTCAAGCTCGATGGTTGAGTTAATCTCAATTCCACCCCTGTCTTTTCTCCTTATGGTAACGTCAGGGGGTACTTCATCTACCCGTATTCCAGCCTGATAAAGTTCATCCATAAGCACTTCATAGTGCTTTGGCTGGAAAACATCGAGCAAAAAGATAACCATGTCAGAGTTTCTGATGACTGAAATTACTTCTTTCCCTCGTCCGCGCCCGGAGGATGCACCTTTTACAAGACCTGGTACATCAAGGAACTGGATTGTTGCGCCTTTGTGTTCAAGCACGCCTGGCACGACAGTAAGAGTGGTGAATTCGTATGCGGCTACCTCTGATTTTGCGCCCGTAACCTTATTCAGAAGAGTGGATTTCCCTACCGACGGGAAGCCTACGAGAGTTACGGTACCGTCTCCCGACTTTTTTACCGAATAACCTTCTCCTCCACCCTTTGAGGAAGCTTTCTTCTCAATTTCGTCCCGCATGCGGGCTATTTTGGCTTTCAACCTGCCTATATGGTGAGAAGTTGCCTTATTGTACTGGGTCTTTCGGATTTCGTCTTCTACTTCCTGTATTTGCTCCTGTATGCTGCTCATCTGGAACCTGCCGATTTCGGGACTGAAGAAATGATTTTCATATTCCGTGAAAAAGAAACCGCATTCAAACGGTCTCTATAAACCTTTTTTGATCTAAAACAGATCCGTTATCTGGATATTTTATCCTGAATAGTTGGATGCAATATATATACCTATGGAATGGCTTTATTTACTGGTTTGGCAATAGTAATAGCATTCCGGTAAAGATACTCCAGTCTATTTGTATATCTTTATAATTATAATAATATTTAAAGTTTATTGAAAAAAGAGTTCCTGATAAACATTGCAAGCAGGACTTATGCGATCGAATTGGGAAGCCAATAGTACAAAATTTTCCCATATGATTGGAGTACTTCTTCCTTGTTTCTGTAGGAAACAGGGAGGGATGAGTTCACTGTTCCTGACTTTGGGACTCAAGTAAGTAAGTCCCATACATGAAAAATGAATAATTGCTTACTATGCAAACTATGGAATCAAGTATCTGCTGTAAGAACTATTTGATAGGCAAAGCTCGCTCATAGCAGCAAATGTACTCCAGTTGTCTCCGTTTATTCAATTTGCTTCATTCTGTCGCTTTACTTTCACGACTTTCCGGTGTAACTGAAAACCAGCGTACGCTTCGAAGTGGAATATGTCTGTTTCTATTGTCGGTTAACTTCATCCACAGAAGATCCAAACCAAATCTAACTTCTGTACAATCGAATGACTCATAATAGCCATCGATCCACCTGACATTTACCTTTATACTATCCATATATTGAGTCTCCTTTATCGCATTCTTTTCTCGATCCTTAGTTCTCTTTTTTTGGTTTTTTTCTTCTTTTTCGTACTTTTTACCTTACTCGATTTTCACATCAACTAATTTTTCTAAGGGCTGTTGATAAGGTACTGTGACTTTGAGTACGCCGTTCGAATAGTTAGCCACTGCTTTTTCCGGGACTACCGGGCAGTAGATCGGGTAGCTGTCTGTATATTCGACTCCTTCTTTGGTAGCTTTTATATAAAAGCCATTTTCGGAGATCTTAAAAGAGATATCTTTCTTTTCAACTCCCGGAAGAACGACTTCAATTTGAAGATTTTCACATTTATCGTCTGGATATGCGCATATAGCCGGCGACAATCTCAAAATATCTGCCATTTATATTACCCCCAAATAACAAACGTAGTTTCATACTTTGTGAGCTAGACCTGATGGGGATTATTTTCCTGAGTACAATTCCTGAATCCTGCGAAAAAAATCCCCGAATTTTTTCCACAATATTTTTTATTAATTCAACGAATAAAAGACGGATATATTTTTGGAAATTAAGTTTCTGAGATAATGTTTATTATAACCGGGGCTTCGTTCCCGGGCAATTTTACTTTCTCTGAAGTGTTGACATCCTGCAGGAACTATATTACCTGTGGAGTATGGGGAGAGCTTGAAACCTGTCTTTAAAAAAGAAAGAAGTGAACTCGGAAGCTCGTTATATCTTTAGATTTAGCGGGCAGTTCACTCAAAAGGAATTATCTCTCCTGTTCTCTCATAGACCTGTAGCCCTATCGGGAGCTTTGAAGCGAATTCTGCGGAGTTCAGGACTTGAAGGAACTTTTTGACTTCAGGAATGTCAAGAACCTCTTTTCTGATGAGGAAGTCATACTCTTCTTCTGCGAATTTTACGAATTTCAGGTCATTATTCTTTTCTGCACAGTTCCTTATACCCACTCCGGCATCAGCCTTTCCTGAAAGGACAGCCTCGCAGACTGCAACTTCGGATTTCGCTCCGGAACCGTACCCAGGGACTGATTCAGTCAACTCTTTTTTGCTGATTCCCTTTTTCTCTGCAAGTTCCTCTATTTTCATCTCAAGAATAGCCCTTGTGCCCGAGCCTCTGTTCCTGTTGATCAGCCGTTTACCGGGCAGGCTTTCAAGTCCGGAAATTTGGCTGTCCTGCTTTACAAGTAATCCTACTTCCCGCCTGTACCCTTTGATAAGTACGACTCTTGAAAGCCCCATATTCTCGATTGTCGGGGTATTGTACAGGATTTCGCCTGGTAGAGTCTCTTTCCGTCCTTCGGAATATCTGGAGGGCATGTTCACGCCTGCGATATCTGCCGTGCCTGCGGCAATTACACTGAAACCCCCGCTTGAACCGGTGTAAAGGGTTCTGAACCGAAGTCCGGTAAGGTCTTCCAGGACATCAAGTCCGGGGCAGAACCCGCCTGCTATGAGCAGATCCGGTTTTTCAACTTCTCCAAAAAGAGTTACTTCCACTGGAGTTCCAGCTTCCATAAACTCTGTCTCAGGTGGGATTTCTATAAAGCCGTCGGCTTCGGAAAGAGAGGTTATGGCCCCTGAGCCCCGGTCTGCAGGATAAACCCGTCCCCGAACCAGGCCTACGGGAAGGAGCTGCTGCCTTCCTTCGGAGCGGAGGGTCGTACTCAGAATTCCTGCTTCCGTTTTTCGGATTCCGACCTCTGCTCCAAGGGACTTTCTCAGGAAAGGTGCCACAAATTCATTAAAAATCAATAAGGCAGATGAAGGATTTCCGGGAAGCCCGATAATCGGGACCCCTTTTATCACTCCTATGACAACGGGTTTTCCCGGTTTTATGTTGATCCCGTGGGCAAGGGTCTCGCCTGCTTCGTCTATTATCCGGTACATCACATCCCCTGCCCCGGAAGATGTGCTGCCCGAAGTCAGGATCAGGGCACACTCCGAAACTGCGGTTTCAAGTGCCTTTCTCATCACAATTTCATCATCCATTACGATCCCGTAAAGCAGGGGAAAAGCTCCGCATTCCTGAACTCCTGCATAGAGAGTGTAAGAATTTGCATCATAGACTTTTCCTCGAGCCAGATTTTCTCCGGGATTGACAAGTTCGTCTCCGGTCGAAATTATCCCGACAGGCAGCCTGAGTACTGGAACTTCTTTTTTCCCTATGGAAGCGAGAACCCCGATTTCTCTTGTGCCCAGCTTCCTTCCCCTGCGTAGCACTCTTTCTCCTTTCAGAATATCAGAGCCTGCTTTCATGATATTTTCGCCCTCGGTCACGGGTCTGGAAATGAGTACAGTCCCGTTTTCTTCGGAACTGTACTCGACCATAACCACAGCATCAGCCCCTTCAGGGACAGGAGCTCCTGTTGCAATCTCCACAGCTTCCCCAGTCGAGACCGTGAATCGGGCGTCCGAACCTGCAGGGATATTTCCAAGTAGCTTCAGCTTTACAGGCTCCGTTTCACTGCAGGCGTAAGTATCCTCTGCCCGGACTGCATAGCCGTCCATTGTTGCTCTTGGGAAAGAGGGGACATTAATTTCGGTAACTATCTCCTCTGCAAGGATTTTTCCGTAAGCGTTTTCAAGGGCTGAGCTTTCTTTCTCAGGCCGGACTTGAAGGCTGTTTATTATTCTCCGCGCCTCCTCCACAGGGACAAGTTCCCGAAATTCTTTGCGTTTCATGAGAATCAAACCTGAAATCTTATCGGTTTTCAGATGGATTTTTCACCTTAATAGCGTTTTCCGGTGCATATCAATCTGTTCTTGCATTCGTAAACTCTCTTACAGTTGAAATGTGCCGGAACCCGCAGGAAAAAAATATACGGTTTTGATTGGAATGACTGGTTCGGAATATCGGAGAAATATAGGTATATAACTAAAACAGGTCTTAACCAAGGTTGAAAAAAGGTTTATGGCGGGAGGAGTCCCGCAGTTCTTATTTTTTTTCTTCAGAGTCATGCTTTTTTATTAAGCAAACTCTTGTTACTCAAATTCTTTTATTTATAAATAGGGGTGCCCGTACTCCGGGTTATTCTGTCAAAGGCTTCGACCATCTTCATTGTCAGGGGCCCGGGTTTGCCTGTACCTATGAGTCTTCCGTCAAGTTTGGTAACTGGAGCAGATTCGGCTGCAGTTCCGGTAACGAAAATTTCGTCTGCAGTATAAAGATCAAAGAGGCCAAGGTTTGCTTCGATAGCTTTGTATCCCATCTCGTCCAGAAGTTCGATAGCTGTAGCTCTTGTGATGCCTTTTAAATTGCTTATTGTAAAGGGTGTAAAGACCTTATCGTTTTTGACGATGAAGATATTGTCTCCCGAACCCTCGCACACAAAGCCGTTCTGGTCAAGGAAGATAGCTTCATCTCCTCCTTTCTCATTGGCTTCTATTTTTGCGAGAATATTGTTCAGGTAGTTCAGGGACTTGATGTTCGGGGAAAGTGCATCTGGCGCATTTCTGCGGACACAGACACTGACTCCTGTGAGTCCGACTTCGTAAAGGTCGCCGTACATGGCTCCCCAGCCCTGGGCAATAACGATGATGCTCGGCTTTTCACACTTGCGGGGGTCAAGCCCGAGATCACCGATTCCTCTTGAGACGATAGGGCGGATGTAAGCATCTTTGAGGTTATTTTTCCGGAGGGTCTCAAGGATTATCTCGGTCATCTCTTCTTTTGTAACGGGTATGTCCATTGCGATTGCTTTTGCTGAGTCATAAAGCCTGTCGACATGTTCCTTTAACTTGAAAACACGTCCGTTATATGCTCTTATGCCTTCGAACACACCGTCTCCGTAGAGGAAGCCATGGTCATAGACCGAAACTTTAGCTTCGGCTTTCGGGACAAATTTCCCGTCTAAATAAATCAGTAACTCACTCATTTGCAAATCATCCTTTTCAGTTTTTATTGCCTGTAGGGGTACCTAACCGGAGCTTTCGATCCGGTTCAATCTTTAATCTACAGGCTAATAGCCCATTTAACTTTTTCACTCTTTAGCAGTAAATACGTTCTATGCGAAGATCTTAAAAGAACTCAGAACTCGAGAAGAGCTGCCATTCTGAGATTCTTAAGAGACACTCCAAGTAAAGTGGGTAGATACTGAATATATATTACAATTCCGCTTCCACATAAATATTTTAAGATTTTATACTACCCGAATTCAGATGTTCATACAAAAGGCTTTTATCTTAGAAGGCGCATTTCGTATTCCGCAGTAGAATAAGCAAATAGGGCTCGTGGCTTAGCCAGGATATAGCGCTGGGCTTCTAACCCAGACGTCGGGGGTTCAAATCCCTTCGAGCCCGCTTTATTCTCCTTGCTCACTTTTTGATTAATTCTGATAACCAGGTAAACTTTCTTCCTGATATTCCGTACGTTTTACTAAAAAGTCTCATTCTTTATTGAGATTCTCGACGCTTTTAATTTTCTATATTTTACACTCCAATACTTCGGCGTTTAAACCCTACCATGCCGATTCCAGTAAATACTGCTGACAATAATATCAACCCCAGCAGTGAAGAAATGGACAGCTCATTGATTGGAATACTATAATGTGCATAGGCAAATGGAGTAACCTGCAGCACAGACCATCTTACAAGTCCGGCCTCCCAGAACATCTCTATAACAATAAACGAACCCAGTATAATCCAGCTTAAGACAGATGACGTGCGGGGTAGCCATCCGTAAAACATTGCGGAAATCCCAATAATTATCCAGACGGGAGGAATTTTGGAAAGGCTCATTATCAGGGCACGGGACAACAGTGCCGTATCTCCTGAGGCTAGACTCCATCCGAGTCCTGCAGCCATCCCAAGTGCAAAAAGTATAACAATACTTCCCGCAAATGCCATAATTAAGTAGCTGCCCATCCATTGGGTCCGGCTGACAGGTCTGGCCAGTACCATCTCAGCAAAATGCTCTGTTTCTTCCTTCTTTGCTTAAGGGCACAATAGGGCCAAGCCAGGCAGAAGCCAGGGGATTGGCGGAAAGTTCTGTGATGAATTCCTGCCAATCCGGCATTGCTCCTATAAAGGAAAGTTGCCCGGCAAAAATTAGCAGAGGAAGCAAGACCCAGATGGGCATTACAAGGCGGTCACGTCGAAATAATATACTGAGAATGACCCCTGTACCGGTGAAATTTCCTCCTTTTACTTTACTTCCTTTTACCTTGCCTTCTTTCACCTTAAAGCGCCTCCTTTAATCCATCGCCGTAATGACGCATGAATAATTCTTCCAGGGTCGCCGGTTCCGCTTTCAAGGATTTCAGTCCAAGAGGGGCCAGGATGCGCATAACTCCTTCCATGGCACTGGCGTCTACTGAAAATCGCCATTTTTCTCCTTCTTGGCTTGTATCGTATACACCGGGCAGCTGATGTAAATCGATATTTAAATTAGCAAATTCTGCAGTAACCGTAGTTCGGGTTAAATGCCGTAAATCTTCCAGTGTTCCCGATTCCACAATCTTGCCCTGCCGGATGATGCCCACGCGGTCACAGACAGCTTCGACCTCTGCCAGAATATGGCTCGATAAAAATACGGTTTTTCCGGCTTTCTTTGCTTTAAGAATATACTCCTGAAAAATGAGCTCCATAAGAGGGTCCAGGCCGGAAGTCGGTTCATCCAGAATCAACAATTCAGCGTTTGAAGATAATGCAGTTATCAAAGCTACTTTCTGGCGGTTACCTTTTGAATAGGCTTTAGATTTTTTTCTGAGGTCCAGTTGAAATCTCTCTACCAGTTCTCTGCGGAAGGACGAATCAAAGCCTCCGTTTAAGCGCCCTAAAAAGTCAATCACTTCGCCGCCTGTCAGGTCTGGCCACAATGTAAAATCACCGGGCACATAGGCAATGCGGCGGTGTAATTCTACCGCATCATGCCAGGGGTCGCCTCCCAGCAGTATAACTTCACCTGAGTCTTTGCGAAGCATGCCTAGAAGTATACGAATTGTGGTAGATTTACCTGCACCATTTGGTCCGATAAATCCATACACTTCTCCCTGTTTTACACTCAGGTCCACACCTTTTAACGCTTCCTGTTTGCCAAATGACTTTTTCAGGCCCCTGATCTCGATAACATTCATTCCGGCAGCTCCATTTTTATTTATAGAAACTTTTTCTAAGTTCGTCCAGGTAACTGTCAAATTCTATCTGTATCTCTTCAAAATCCAGGTCATTGATTTCTAAATTCCGGATTTCTTCCAACCGATAAGTCGAATAACCCATAATGGCCCAGAAAATAAGCTTTTTACATTTTTCAACGTCCAGCCCTTCTCTGAATTTAGAATCATCAATATTTTCAAACATTATTTCATAACCTGATGATTGCCCCGTTTTTTTTCTTTCTTCCAGCTCTTTTTTTACTTCATTGGTTTCCGTTAATAGAGCAACCTTGATAAATTCAAAAATCCGCGGATATTTATGGATCACATCAACTTTCAGAAGGTATGTTTGGCGGAATCTTTCAAGTATATCTCTTTCATTAAAATTAATTAGGTCAAAATACTCCTCTTTTAAAACCTGATTGCAGTAATCGAACAGAAACAGAAACAGATCCTTTTTGGTATTGATGTAATGGAACAATAAACCCTTAGAAATTCCGGATTCTTTTGCAATTACATTAGTTGATGCATCATCATAACCCTTGGATGCAAATTCCTTTAATGCAGCATTTATTATTGCATCTCTTCGTTTGGGTTCTAGATGTAACAATTTTGTAAACATTTTGTTCCCTTCTTTAAAATTTCTTTAACTGCCAAAAATAATTTGCCTGGCCGGTCAATGCTATCGGTCAACACTATAATACTGCTATTTATCTGATTGGTCAATACTATCATATCAGCATTTATCTGATAGGTCAATATTGATTGGAAGTGTTTACTCATAAAATTTTCGATATAAATGATCGCCGATCAAAATGCGCTAAGCATCTAATCGATGGTCGTTTTTCACCTGATTACATTAAATACTGTTTCTGCAAAAAAATTCAGGTTAACAGGCTGGAGCATCTCGAAGTTAGGGGTGTGCTGGATGGTTGGCCCGAAGAGGTCCTTGACTCGCAACCGTCGCCATAGAGGGGGATGGGGGGCGTGCTCCAATGGGACAAAAATAACAGCATGAACCCGCGGGCCAGATCAGGAGCAAGTTTTCGCTCCTGGACAACGACGGTATCTGGCGAGACAGGATCTGGCGATATCGTGTCCAGGTGTGTTCGAATGTTCTGTCGCTCTGTCACCCCTCTGTCATGCTTATGGCTCCGATCAATCTGATGGTCATAAAGGAATACAAAAAGCAGTTAGAAAATCCTTTATTGGATCAAGCTGGCAGATGTGTCACGTTCATCTGATAAGACAAACTCTGAAAAGGGTTCCAAAAAAGAAACAAAAAGAAGTAGCAGACAAAATAAAAGAAGCATTGGTAGACCGCCAGAAATTCAATGATCTGATAAGGGAACTGGATAGTATGGGATATAAAAGTGCAGCAGATACTCTTGAGAATTTTCAGTATGATGTAATGAATTATATGCAGTTCCCGGAAAGTCACTGGAGGAAAATAAGAACAACAAATATGATGGAAAGAACTAACAAGGAGATCAAAAGAAGAAGCAAAGTTGTGGGAGCATTCCCGAACCAGAAATCAGTATTGATATAAATGAAGAATGGATCACAGGAAACAGGTATATACTAATCGAACAATAATCAAAAAAGAGGAGAAAAAGGGTATAGAGCAAACTTTACAGAAAATTAGGCACACTGCCAATTTAGGTTAAATAGAAGATTTGCTAAAATAAGAGTAACGATTATGAAATCAAAAAAATCTGCACTACTACGAATGGACAATGTCGGCATTGTTGTCGACGACCTCAAAACTGCTATCGCGTTCTTTACAGAACTTGGTCTGGAGCTAGAAGGCGAAACGACAGTTGAAGGACGATGGGTCGACCGAGTCGTCGGGCTCGATGGTGTCCGAAGCGACATTGTGATGATGCGGACCCCCGACGGCCATAGCAGACTTGAACTGAGCAAGTTCCGGACGCCTCTGGCGCAGAGCGCCGAGCCAAACGCGCCGGTGAACACACTCGGTATACGTCGAATCATGTTCGCCGTCACGGACATCGACGACGTTGTTGCTCGCCTGCAGAAGCGCGGGGCCGAACTCGTTGGCGAGGTGGTACAGTACGAGGACATGTACCGACTCTGCTACCTCCGCGGTCCCGAGGGCATTCTCGTCGCGCTGGCCGAACAACTCGGCAATAAATCGGTAGCGGATGTTTTAGGAAATTTTTAACGAAGAAGTTGCTGCCAGAGAATTAACAATTAAATGAAGACATTCTGATCAAATCTAACCATCTTATTCTCTCCTAACTCTAAATTAACTCCTGCTCTTCCAGAAGGAACTTTATCAGTAGTAGAATGATTTTCTATAAAGTTATGCTGAATGACTATTGCCGTCATTAGAATGGGGACAGACCATAGAGCTTTCAATCCTCTAAATTGGTCGCGTAGCATATATCACCAAAATGCATGATGGAGCAGTATTGAGTGACGATATGATTCGCTTAAGGATTCCAGATAAAAAAACTCGTTTATACGTATATCATTTCTTACAAACTATGTATGCACAAGATCAAATGAAAATTAATGAGTATGGAGCTGTACAACAGCATTTAGAGCCTGAGCATTTAAGAGACTTACAAATACCGATTCCTGAAGACTGGAATACTGTTGGAAGTTTAATTAACGATATGAAACAACCGGTTGAGGTTAAAAATACATATTATGACTTGAAAACTCAAATTGAAAACGATTTAGATTCTAAGCTTAAAGAATTAATATCCGTAAACTCGAAAAATTTTGAAACCGATACCGAATCCGGTACCGAGTAGTCTATTGGAGATAAAATTTTTTTCAGCTATTGTCAGCTTATAAATAGTCTATCTTTGTATTCAATCTCTTGTTTCTGTTTTTCTCTTTTTCATTAACTTCTCTTCCGGATTTCGGGCATTACCTGACGCTATCTTCCTGGGGCATGATTATTGCCAGAATAATATATATGACAATTCCTATCCCGTCTATCAGGGCAAGAAGAGCAAAGGCAAGCCTTACAAGAGTAGGATCGACCCCGAAATATTTTCCAAGCCCGCCGCAGACTCCAAAGAGCATACGGTCAGTTTTACTTCTTGTCAGGCGCTTTTCCTTTGTATAACCCGTACTTTTCTCTTCTCGGGTTTCTTCCCCTGTCCCTATTCTGGCTCTCTCCCCTGTTCCTTCCATTGTTTTCTCGGGTTTTTCCCATGATTTCTCTGTGTAGCCAGTTTCAAGTTCCCCCGGAGGCTTGAACTCGCTTGCTTCTGGTTCTTTTCTTTCCTGGTAGGTGGACTCACCGGCTACTCCTGTTTCCATCGTCTTTTCAGGTTTTTCCCATGACTTCTCTATATAGCCAGTTTCAAGTTCCCCTGGAGCTTTGAAATCACTTTCTTTCGGTTCCTTTTTTTCCTGGAATTCGGGATTTTCCTGCATATTGATTATTTGGTCTATAAGGATTTATATTATTCTGGTATTTATCCCACTTTTTTTATTATTTTTCCACTTCCGTTTTTCTCTGCTCTCCCTGTTCTCCTTCAGTGGCATTCCGTACAGCTACACTCCTGTTCCCTGCGGAAGGCTCCGTAGGTCATTAGAGGGAGCAGGATGGCCGCAAATCCTAACTTCATGCTTTCGGGAAGTAGTTCTCCTGCACTTCCGAGAGTTGCAGTCACACTTATCCCCAGTTTTAAGTAAAGCCAGTCAAGAAGAAGTCCTGCCTCAAGTGCGCACAGGGAGATTACTCCCAGGTAGAGGGCTGCTGAACGCTTTCCAAGAAATCGGGCAACCATAGTAATGGTTGCCGCATTGGTTGCTGGCCCTGCAAGCAGGAAAACAAAAGCTGTGCCAGGGCTCATTCCTTTAGCTACAAGGCTTGCGGCAAGAGGAGTTGAAGCAGTAGCACAGATGTAAAGCGGGATACCCACTATGAGCATAACCAGCATTGACGCGATCCCGCCGCCGAGGTACTCCTGGATCAGGGTCTCGGGAACAGCATAGGAAATTATCCCTGCAAGCAGAATTCCAATAAGCATCCACTTCGAAATCTCTCCCGGAAGTTCTATGAAAGCATATTTCAGGCCTTTCAAAAACTCTTCTTTTACGGACTTTTTAATTCTTTCATCCGGAAATGGTTCGTTTTTCTCCTGCCCGCAGTGACCGCAACCGCATGAGGAAGCACTGTTTTCATAAACACATTCGTGTACATAAATTCCAGGTAAGAGTGTAAGAGGTCGGGTTTTTTCTCCTGATCCGTTCTTTAACTCCAGAGGTCTGGCTTTTGAGGGCACCATATTCAGGGTAGTATGTTCCCTTTTTCCGGGTTTTTCCTCTCTTCTTCTTTCTTTTTCTGGCTCTTCCCCTATCAGCAGGTTATCGGCAAGCCCTGCAAGAAGTGCGGTTGCAAGAGTTGCAAGAGGACGAAAAACAGTCATCAGGGGGTCAAGGAGAGCATAGGTAATTGCAATAGAATCCACTCCTGTCTGGGGAGTCGAAATCAGGAAGGACAGGGTTGCACCCCGGTTTGCCCCTCTTTTCCTTATAGACATGGCTGTTGGGATCACTCCGCAGGAGCACAGGGGAAGGGGAAGTCCTGCCAGTGATGCGTTAATTACAGAACGAATTTTTCCTGCTGACGTGCCAAGATAATCCACGATCTTCTGATCAGGTACAAGGACATTGAGGATACCTGCAACAGCAAACCCGAAAATCAGGTAAGGAGAAGCTTCTACAAAGATTTGCCATGAAGAAAGCAGGATTCCCGAAAGCAGGTCCGGGACAGAGCTGAGTATATCAGGGCTCATGCTTTTTCCTCCACGTGTTCAAGGCACATCTCTATGAGTGTGCGTACATGTTCGTCTGCAATATAGTAAACCGTAAATTTTCCTTCCCGCCTGACCCTTACAAGGTCAAGCTGCCTGAGGGTCCGAAGCCCGTGAGATATTGCTGATTGCGTGACTTCAAGCGCCTGCTCGAGTTCACATACACACATCTCTTTCTGCCTGAGTAAAAAAAGGATTTTCAGGCGGGTATCTGATTGAAGCGCCTGAAAGACCGCAGACATCCGTGTAATAATTTCTGCATCAGGAATCTTCTGCAATAGGGTTTTTGTCTGCTCAGGGTTTACTCGTTCGCACTTATCTTGCATGAATATATGAACAGTTGTTCATATATTAATCTATTTCTAAGAACTTCTCCGGCCTGAGATTACAAGATAAGAAGAATAGGACGGAAGAGAAGAGCAAAAGAAGAAATTAAGATTTATTATACGGGTATCTTCAGATAAACAGAGTTTACAAACACAGATTGCCTGTTCAAGTATTTCTTTAAAATCTTAGCATAAAAGCTGTAAGCAATCCCAGAACTAAAAGAGATATCCAGTCTCTTCTTTGCATTAAAAGCTCATGCATCGAGGTTCTGCGGGTTCCCTGATACCCTCTGTTTTCCATTGCGAGGGAAAGTTCTTCAGCGTCCCTAATCACACCTCTTATAAGGGGAACGGTAAGGGCAGGAACCGAATTGAAAGGGTTTTTCCCGAAATACATGCCCCTTGAAGCTTGGGCTGCTTTTGTCCGCTCAACCCTATCAAAGAGAAGGGGAAGAAATGCTATCGAGAGGTTCATCATTGTCGCAAGTTCATGGGAGTTCACACCCAGCCAGCGAAGGGGCAGCGGGCGCAGCATTCTCTCTATCCCGCATGTGATCGCGGACGGGTCAGTACTGGCTGTCATAAGGGCTGCAAAAAGCAGGAGAAGTATAAACCGTGCAGAAAGCCTGAACCCGTTCTGAAGCCCTTCCAGGCTTGGGCGCAGGATCCAAAAAGAAGCCAGCACCCGTCCTTCAGTGAAAAACAACTGCGCGAGGAAAATGAATATAATAAATAGTACCATGGGCCTAACTGCCCGAAAAAACACATTTGCTGGTAGCCCGGAGAATAAGGTAAGGGCAATAAAAAAGGTGAAGAGAATCCCTATTCCGAAAAAACTTTCAGTCCTGAAAGTCAGAATGCCCAGCAGCATTACAGCTGCAAGTTTTGTCCTTGGGTCAAGTGTATGCAGAAAGGATATCCCGGGCACGTAACTGAAAACAGGTTGTTGCATTCTCTTTCCTTGTCTCCTTACTTCTCACTTTTTACACTTTTTCTACTTTTTATAATTTTTAGACTCTCTTTTTGGGCTGTTTTTCAGCCTCTTCTTTTTCAATCGCTGCTTTCACTCTCAATATCTCTTCAAGGGCTTCCTCAACAGTAAAGACAGCAGGGTTTACCGGCACTCCTCTGGACTTAAGTTCTCTCATCATTGATGCCACTGGGGGAAGAGGCATATTTTCGGTTTCCAGGTACTCTTTTCTGCTTCCCTGAAAATTTATCCTTCCTTCCCGAACGAGCACTATCCTTTCCAGCAGGGGGAAGAACCCTTTAAGGTTATGAGTTATAGTAATAACTGCAGTTCCCTGATCCTTTACTTTTTTGAGAGTATCCAGAATTTCTTTTTTTCCGGCAGGGTCTAGCCCTGTTATGGGTTCGTCCAGCACAAGGTAGTCCGGCCTGAGGGCAAGGGCGCCTGCAAGGGCAACCCTCTGCATCTCTCCCCCGCTCAGGCTAAAAGGATCTCTGGACAGCATTGCGCGATCAAGAGAGACAGCTTCAACGGCTTCAAAGACCCTTTCTTCAGTTTCTTTTCTGGAATATCCAAAATTTAGCGGCCCGAATGCGATTTCCTCGTATACAGTCCTGCAAAAGAGCTGGTCTGCAGCCTGTTGAAAGACCATCCCTACCCTGCTTTTAACCTTTTTCGAGGAAGGGTCAAGTCCATCAACGGTTACTTTTCCCGAATCCGGATGCAAAAGTCCGTTAAACAGCTTTATGAGGGTGGATTTTCCTGCACCTTTTTCTCCCAGGATCCCTACGAATTCCCCTTTTTCTATGCGCAGATTAACATCCTTTAAGGCTGCAATTTCAAGAGGGGTATTCCTTGAATAGAAAACACTTACGTTTTCAAGAATAATCGGCATATTTCCTCCGCAAAGCTGGAAGGGGAAGAGGTCTTTTCCCAGGGGATAGGGACTCCGTGATTTTTCAGCTGCTCTGCAAGTTCTATAAGGGAAGGCGGAATAAGTCCGAGACTCCGGAGAGAAGGATCTGATAGCACATTTTCGGTTTCTCCCTCAAGCACTATTCTGCCTCTGTCCATTACTATAATTCTGTCTGCTGTATGAAGCTCTTCAAGATTATGTGTGGTGTATACTATGGTTTTTCCTTTTTCATGCAGCCTTTTTACGCGCTTAAGGACTGCTTCTCCGGAAGCAGGGTCAAGCATGGAGGTTACTTCATCAAAAACAAGGCACTCTGGCTCCATGGCAAGGATTCCTGCAAGAGCAATGCACTGTCCCTGTCCGCCACTCAGGGTTTTTGGAGAATGATATCTGTATTTCTCAAGTTTTATTTCAGCAAGGGCTCTCTCCACCCGCCTCCGTATCTCCGCAGGAGGAAGGCAAAGGTTTTCAGGTCCGAAGGCAAGGTCTTCTTCTACGGTCCTGCCAATAAATTGAGTTTCAGGGTTCTGAAATACGATGCCAACAATTTTCCTGATCTCCTGGAGCTTTGAAAAATCTCCTGTATCCATTCCCTTTACCATGACCTTTCCTTTCTGGGGTCTAAGGAGTCCGTTAAGATGGAGAGCAAGAGTGGATTTTCCGCTCCCGTTTCTGCCTATTATCCCCAGATACTCCCCCTTTCTTATTGCAAGATTTATGTTTCTGAGAGCAGGGGTTCCACCAGGATAATTGTAACTTACGTTTTCGAGCCTGATCATGCGGAATCGGGTTTAATTCTTTTTTTGGTTTAATTCTTCTTTATCAGTTAAATGAAATCACGGGACTCATTTCTTAGATACTGAGTCCCGAATTTTAGAGCTCATAGGTCGAAGCTATATATGCTGCAACTGAGGTTTTTACTATTTCTCCAGGAATGAAGGGAATGGCTCCAAGGGTAAGGGCTGTCCCAAGTCCTATTTCAGCTACCAGCATTAACTGGAAAACCCCCAGGGCATATATAATCAAAATTCCTGTGCTCATATTAAGGGCATTGATTGCAAGTCCGGATTTTTCGGTATCCTCTGCTTTCTCGGCAAGCTTGCCTGTAAGGAAGGCAGCCAGTATAAATCCGAAGATATATCCTCCTGTAGGTCCGAGGAGCACTCCTAACCCTGAACTGCCTCCTGCAAAAACCGGAAGCCCTGCAATACCAAGAAGGGTATATACAACCATGCTCAGGCTTCCCCATTTACTCTTCAACATGCTTCCTGCAAGCAGGACAAAGAAAACCTGCAGTGTAACAGGAACAGGTGAAAAGGGTATAGGGATCTGTATGTAAGCTCCTGCGGCAGTCAGGGCTGCAAAAAGAGATGCAAAAACCATTTTCCTGAGTTCTGGGGTATGGACGGAGTAAGAATGATTCTTTCTTATATGCATGCTTTTTCCTTTCTTGTTAATTTATTTCTTTACCCGGCTTTCTGTCAGGTTTTTCTTGTTTTTATTATTTGTTTGGATTTTTCTACCTGAAAAATGTCAGGTAAGTATTTTTTAAATATAGGTTAGATTGAAATTCAACAGTTTTAAGATATATTCGGAATAATAATTCAGCATATTGTTAACCATATTTTCCGTTAATCTCTGCCAGATAATTCTCTGTAATCCGAAACTCTTTGTTAACCTTACTGTAATCTAAAATTTATTGTTAACCTAGTGGTGTTACATGGTTTACATTGGATTTAAAACTTTCCAGAGGTATTCTCTGTAAGATATTCATCATAATGATAATGGCAGACTTTCTATGCTTCGGAGCGATAATTAAATATATATCTTATGCCGGTATTATGGATACTTCACTTGAAATACAGTTTTACTATACTGTTGTATCTGTGTTCAGGGAGTATACCGTGGGCGCGTGGCCTAGCCCGGATATGGCGGCAGCCTCCTAAGCTGTAAATCGGGGGTTCAAATCCCTTCGCGCCCGCTAAATTTCATCTTTTTATTAAATTTCGTCTTTTTATTTGTTGTCTGTTTTACCTGTTTTATCTCGTTTTTGTTCCACTTTTCTGTTTCACTTTATCTATTTTGTTTTCTGCTTTTGCAGGTATGTCCTGTAAATTATGGAAAAATTTCTTATTCAGAAATACAGTTATCTCCTATCTGCAGTACAGTAAATGTTTGTGAAGTAGAATAATTTCTATTAAAAAACACAATTACCGCCTCAGAGGAAACAGGAATTGATCAGAAAAGCCAGGATAAGTGATGTTGTTGAGATGAAACAGATCATCAACACTTACTCCAAGGACGAGCTTATGCTTGCTCGTTCCCTGAGTGAGATGTACGAAAACATAAGGGACTATTACGTATGTGAGATCGAAGGTGAAGTTATTGGATGCTGTGCCCTCCATGTTGTCTGGGAAGACCTTGCTGAAATCCTTGCTCTCGCAGTTAGACCTGACTGTTCAAGAAAAGGAGTGGGCACAAAGCTTGTCTCAGCCTGTCTTGAGGACGCAAAAAGCCTCGGCATGAAAGAAGTCTTTGCCCTTACTTACGTGCCTGGTTTTTTTGAAACCCTGGGCTTTAATATCGTTGACAAAAACAGCCTTCCCAGGAAAATCTGGTCTGGTTGTATCAGGTGCCCCAAATTTCCGGACTGCAATGAGATTGCGGTTCTTAAATCTATTGAAGTCTGAAAACATTTACAGTAGCTCTAAGAGAGTTTATGCTTCAAGGCTAAGGAAGCCTTTTGTTTTTTTCCTTTTCTTGCTGAGCTCAGGTGATAAAATCAGGTTTTAAAGTCTTTTTAGCCAGTGTTCATCTTAACAGGCAAAAAACAAAAACTATTTATTCAGTAATTATGTTTTTTAGGTTGTCCTAATTATCTGGCCTGAAGCGTTTCGGGTGTGCGCTGGTGCGCTTGTGGGATGGTGTTAATGCATACAGATCGACTTGAAGAGTATCTTGAAACTATTCTTTACCTTATTACAAAAAACCGGAGCCCTGCAAAAACCAAACAAATTGCAGAAGAACTTAATGTATCTTCACCCAGTGTGACGGAAATGATAAAAAAGTTGCATTCGATGGGGTTTGTCGAATATAAGCCCTATCAAGGGGTTGAATTGACTGAAAAAGGGACTGAAGAAGCCGTCCGGATCAAAAGGAAACACCAGGTGCTTGAAACTTTCCTGGCTGATGTCCTTGATTTTGACAGAAAGGAAGCTCACAGGGAAGCCTGCGAGCTTGAGCATGCGGTATCGGACTCGGTGCTTGAGAGACTTTACGATTTCCTTGGAAACCCTGAGTACTGCCCTGACGGGCACCCGATAAATATCGATAAAAGCAATTTGCAGCGAGAAGAAGGATTCATCCCCCTCGATGAGATGAGAGAGGGAAGTTCAGGCACGATTGTCAGGGTAACCCTTCCAAGAGAAACAAAAGAGCGTTTAACCTCTCTTGGCATCATAACCGGAGAGGATATTGAAGTCAGACGCAAGCAGAAACAGGGCTGTATTTCGGTGATGGCTGTCGGGTCTGAAATTGCTCTTGGAAGAGATATAGCAAAAAAAATTTTCATCACTCCTAAAGGCAAAAGCCTGTAAAAAATGGATAAATAAGCCATAATTTGCATGGAGCACATTTAACGGAGACGTGATAGAGATTTCCAGCTCATGCTGTAATTCAGGCGATAGAGGTAAAAAGAATTCTCCTTATGAAAAAAATCCTCCTTATGATTTGACACTTGCTTTTATAGGTAACCCCAGCGTTGGAAAAAGTGTTTTCTTCAGCAGGCTTACAGGAGTCGGAGTCGAGGTATCCAACTATCCGGGAACCACCGTTTCGCTTAAAACAGGAAATGTGAAAGTAAAAGACAGGACTATTGAAGTAGTTGATCTTCCTGGAATATATTCTCTTGGGGTTGCGAACGAAGATGAAAAAGTAACCAAAAGATTTCTTATTGAAGATTCACCGGATGTTATTATCAATGTCCTTGACGCAAGCAGGCTTGAGAGAAACCTGTATCTGACCCTTCAGTTGCTTGAACTTGATATCCCCATGGTTATTGCCTTAAATCAGGTAGACCTGGCCGCAGAGCTGGGGATTCTTATTGATACGGACAAACTTTCAGAACTCCTGGGCCTGCCTGTAGTTCCAACTGTTGCAACCTGGGGAGTAGGGCTTGATGAGGTAGTGCTTGTGGCTCTTGAAGAGGCAGGAAAAGTCCAGAAGCACCACAGGGTAAGATACAGCCAGTGGATTCGCCAGGCTTTATCCGGGATTGACCATGCTTTTCCGAATACGTCTCAAAGTGTTAAGATCGCAGCCCTATTAAACGATGCCGAATTTGTTGAACTCTGCTGCATGCCGCCTGAAGCCAACGCAATTCTCTCTTCTGCCAGGCGATTCAGGCAGAACCTTGAAATCGATCATGGAATTTCAGTTCCTGATACCGTTGCAAGGGATCTGTATGGAGAATCCGGGTTTATAGTCGACAGCGTGGTCTCAAGTTTTGAGCCAAAAAAAAGATTTCGCGACAGGATAGATAGAGTTCTTACCTCTCCTAACTTCGGGATTGCAGTCCTGATATCCGCGCTGCTCCTTACGTTTCTTCTCGTCTTCAGGATAGGGGGCTTTCTTGAAACCTGGATTGTGAACGACCTTTTTGAGCCTTACATAATCCAGCCCATCGAAGAAATGACTCTTGGCATGGCACCTGTCCTTAGAAACCTGATTCTCTATTCCTTGAGGGGTGTAGAGGCAGGATTTGCAATTGCAATCCCCTATATTGCAGTTTTCTATGCTATCCTTTCCATATTCGAGGACTCAGGCTATCTGACAAGGGCAGCTTTTATCCTGGACAACCTGACCCATAAACTCGGGCTTCATGGGAGAGCTGTTATCCCTCTGGTCCTGGGTTTTGGCTGCAATGTCCCTGCAATAATGGCTGTACATGCCCTTGGCACAAGAAGGGAAAAGCGGATAGCTTCGCTTCTCATCTCTCTTGTTCCCTGCTCTGCAAGGACAGTTATTATACTGGGGCTTGTAGGAACTTTTGTTGGTTTCTGGCCTGCTGTTTCTATTTATGTACTGGAGATCGTCATCATTGCTGCAATGGGCTGGATTCTCGGAAGAACCCTGCCGGGCCAGAAAAGCGGTTTCATTATGGAAATGACCCCCCTCAGGAAACCTGAACTTAAATCAACCCTCAGGAAAACCTGGATGAAAAGTCGTGAGTTTTTATACATCGCTTTTCCGTTGCTGCTTGCAGGAAGCGCAGCCCTTGGAATTGCCGATGCCCTGGGACTTCTTTCTATCTTCCAGGACTTCGTAGAACCCATATCTGTAGGACTTCTAGGGCTTCCGGCTTTTGCCGCAACAGCGCTTGTTTTTGGAATTCTCAGAAAAGAAATGGCACTTCAGATCCTGGCAGTGCTTGCAGGGACAGCCAATTTTGCAGCTGTAATGACCCCTCTTCAGATGTACCAGTTTGCGGTTATAACAACCATTTATGTCCCGTGCGTGGCAACGATTGCAGTCCTGAAGCATGAGCTTGGTACAAAGGATACGGCTATGATTGTCACCTTCACTATAGGTCTCGCTCTTGTAGCGGGTGTTTTAATCCGGATTTTCGGGCCCCTTTTCCTTTAACTTTTTTCCTTTTTTTAATTTTTCTTTTTTCCTTATCTCTCTTCTTTTTCCCCCTCGGACTTATTTCATGGAATAAACATCTGTACATCAGGCACAATATTTATATATTAAGAAACTTGTTTACCTCTTTTTCTTTTGTTCTCTTTTTATCGTAAATTATTAATACTTCATAGATCGTGTTTACTTCCGATGACTCGGATTACCGATCACTTACACAAAAACGTGTTCAGTGTTATTATGGATATCTTCGAAATGGACCATTTCCGAGAGCCAGAAGTTGAAGAGGTTCAACTTTTCCTCGAAAGCACCGGGACTCACGGTTCTATTGTTAACGAGAGTGCTCTTGAGATGGACTGCAGTACGTCCCCCAAAATTCAGGCGAGGCAGAGTGTACTTCTCAATTTCGATGAATCTATTCCATCCATTCAGTAACACTTTCCTCTAAAAAGTTTCCGACCCCTATTGAAATCCAACTCTTTAACTCCTTTTGTTTTAGAGTTAATTTTGGGTTTCATTCTCTATTTTGTAAATTTTCGGTTTGGATCTCTATTTTGTTTACATTAACTATCAGTCGTATCCTGCTTTCTGGGTTTTGTCGTGAATCTTATTTTCAATATATGGCCTTTATCATCTGCCTTTTATCCGTTTTTCCTAAAACCTAAACCTAACCTGAACACCTATTTAATATCTTTCATACAGACTTCATCGAAAAATATTTATTCTATTTTTCGGTTCCTTTCTTTCCTGAAAAATTATTTTTCTAGGGAATTCCCTGACCCTGGCCTGCAGTATTAAATACATCCTGAGGTGAGATATTTTATTATGCATATAATTATTCTAAGAAAAACTTAAGGAAATATATTTATTCTTTTTCAGAACATTTCCGAGCTGCCTCTCCTGTTTTTAATCATTTCCCTGATTCAAATCTTCTTTCTTCGGAAATTTAATGCTTTATGCTCTTTCTTCTGTTTTACTGTTGGTCTCTGTAATCGGTTTCAGAAAAGTTAATAAAGTTATCTTATTATAATATAATTTAAAGTCATTTAGAACCAGCTGAATACTATCGATTACCATATATATATAAAGTAAGATTACATCTACTTTATACATATTATTTAAATTTGTCTGACCGTATCAATTTAATTATATTATAATGACGTTTCACGCTAGCAGAAAGCTGCATATATAAAGGAAACCCGGGACCCGAATCTTTGCTAGAGGTATTTTTCATGAGAACTGGACAGAGAGATATGCACAATACACCGCTTAAAAGGCGACTGTCAATTACCTATGAGGAGCTCGAAACTCTCAAAAAATCAATCAAGACTTCGGTTCTCAATGAGTTACAGGCCGAAGTAGAAAGTAGTTCCGATCTTGATGCTTTTAAGGATCAAATTCTTTCCGAAATCAGAACCGAACTGAGGGAGTTTCCTGACTCTGCATCACTCAAGGCTTCAATCCTTGGTGAGCTGAGATCCGAATTAGTTTCCGGTAAAAAAGACGAATCCGAAGCAATTGACCGACGAGTGAAAGAACTTGCAGGAATTCAGGATGGGCTCGTCAGAGAACTGCTCGATCAGAAAATGCTTATAAAGAAGCTGGAAGCAGAAATTGAAAGACTTTCAAGAGCATCGGAAGGTACGCAAAGTACTATTGCCCATTCTCCTCCTTCTCCCTCTATTCCAATCCTTGAAGACCCACTTGACCTTCCTCCTCTTTCCAGAAAACCGAAGCGTAAACTTGAGTTCAGGAAAGAAGGTCCTTCCTCACACGAGCTGACCGATTTCAGAGAAGCTCCTGCGTCCCTGCCAGGAACAAATGCAAAAGTACAGCTGAAGATCAGAGAGGTTGAGCCAAGAGAGCTTGATGAGCGTGAACCTGTCGAAACAAAGTGTGAATATATTATCGCCGAAAGTGGAGATAGGAAACGGTTTAGAGGCACTCTGAGGCAGTCAACTCCAATAATAGAGGCTCCTTCGGGACAGCTAGTTCCACCAGGGCTGCCAGCTTCTAAGAGATCTCGGTCTCCCGTGAAAGCAGAGCCTGTAAGAGCCCGACCTGATGAAGATTATAAATGCGAATACATTATCGCCGAAAAAGTTCCGAAAAAGCATTTAATTGACGAATCCGTGGACCTCAGAGATAATGAGGACGCGGAAATCATAACCTGCAACCGAAAAGACCCCAGGGTGAAACGAGACTGAGAAAAACGAAAATTTCCTCAAAAACGCAAAACCTCAGAGGCATTCTGTGTACATAAAAGAGATTGAGTTCGTTAATTTCAAGTCCTTCGGAAAGAAAGTAAAGATTTCCTTTTATAATGACTTCACCACTATTTCCGGGCCTAACGGGAGTGGAAAGTCAAATATTATAGACGGGATTCTCTTTGCACTCGGGCTCACGAGTTCCAGGACACTGAGGGCTGAAAAACTTACGGACCTTATTTATAATGGAGATGAGGCAAAAAAACCTGATTTTGCCCAGGTTACTATCCGTTTTGACAATACTGACCGCAAACTGCCTTTAGAGCTTGATGAGGTTGAAGTCTCAAGAAAGGTCCGGCGAACAAAAAATGCCTACTACAGCTACTTTTACTTTAACGGAAAAGCCGTAAGCCTGGGAGAAATTCATTCCCAGCTTTCAAAGGCAGGGATAACGCCCGAAGGTTACAATGTCGTGATGCAGGGAGATGTCACACAGATTATTTCCATGACCTCTGTGGAAAGGCGGAAGATTATTGACGAGATTGCCGGAGTTGCGGAGTTTGACGAGCGCAAGCAAAAAGCACTAGGGGAACTTGAAATTGTCAGGCAGCAAATCGAACGTGTGGACATTATTCTTGAAGAGGTGCGGACGCAGCTTGAAAAGCTCTCTGGTGAACGGGACCAGGCTCTGAAATATCAATCTCTTAAATCTGAGAAAATTAAATTTGAAGGTTATGTCCTGCTCTCCAAACTCAAGGATGCCAGAACCGAACTGGAAAATGTGGATAAAGAACTTGCAGGGAAAGAAGAGCACCTTGAAAAAGTACAGGTATTGCTGAACGAAAGGGTTCAGGAACTGGAAGCTCTTGAACAGACTCTGGAAAACCTCTCCCTCGAAATCCGAAAAAAAGGGGAAGATGAACAGCTGCAGGTCAAAAGGGAAATAGAAGAAACAAAAGGAGAAATCTCCCGCTGTGTTGACAGCATCGAAGTTTCCGAGTCCGAACTCGAAGAAGCTGATTCAAGGCGCAGAAAAGCATTTGTTGATATTGACTCCACAAAGGGAAAGGTCAGAGAACTCGAAGAGAAAATAGAAGCTGAAAACGTAAGGAAAGAAAGCATCTCTGCAGAGCTTTCAGAAAGAAAAACCGAGCGCATGCTGCTTCAGAGCAGGATTGCTGATATAGATGCAAAGTTTGCGGCAACAAGGGATGAGCTCATGGCTGCCCGCAAAAAGCTTGAGGATATTAAAAACGAAAAGAACGAGCTTATTCGGAACGAGGACAGGCTTCTCGATGCTCTCAGGAGAAAGTCTTCGGAACTGCGGGAGATCGAAAACCAGATCAAGGATGCACAGGCTGCAGTTACTGCCTCGGACAGCGATACCCTTTCTGTCCAGTACGAAATCGAAAAACTTACAAATAACCTTGAATCCCTCATAAAAGACCGGGACGACATAGAGAGCAGCCGCTCCAGAATCAAAGAAGACATAAAGAAACTTGAGAACAGGCTGCACACCCTCCAGCAGGAATATGCAATTGCCGAAGCGAGGGTCCGGGCTTCGGAACAGGGAGGAGGTTACTCAAGAGCTGTCGAGATGGTAATCGGGGCATCGAAGCAGGAAGAACTCTTCGGAATTCACGGGACAATTGCCCAGCTCGGAAAAGTAGACCGCAGATATGCGGCAGCCCTTGAGGTTGCTGCAGGGAACAGGATGCAGGCAATTGTTGTAGATACCGATGCTGATGCAGCAGAAGCGATCGAATTCCTGAAGCGGAGGAAAGGCGGTAGAGCTACTTTTCTTCCGCTTAATAAAATGAAGGATTCCAGAAGGCTTGAAAATCTCAATTATGAGAACGGAGTAATAGGGTATGCAATCGACCTTATTGAATTCGATCCAGACTTTGAGCCTGCTTTCTGGTATGTTTTTCAGGACACTCTGGTTATGGAAGACCTTGCCAGTGCCCGCCGCCTTATGGGAAGAGCGAGAATGGTCACCCTTGAAGGCGAACTCCTTGAAAAGAGCGGGGCAATGGTAGGAGGTTCTCTTTCTTCAAAATCCGGGATTTCTTTTGCGGCAGCGGAAAAGGACAAACTCCTTGAACTTGCAGAAGAGATAAGATCCCTTGATGCAAGCCGGAATGCTGCTATCAGCAAACAGGACAGCATTGAAAGCCATGTTTTTGAGCTGAGCAGAAAGATCCGCGACTGTGAGGCTACTATTTCCAGAAAGGAGCTCGAGCTTCAGGAAATCGCTGGCAGGGAAGCAAAACTTGCAGAACTCCTTGAAGCCAAACAGGCAGACCTGAAGGCAATCGAAGAATCGAGAACCGAACTCAGGGCTGAGATGGACAGGGTAATTGCGGAAAAGGTGGAAAAAGAAGGTATTGCGGCTGAACTTGAGAGTCAGGTTGCCGAATTTGAGGCAAAGCTTGCCGATTCTCCCCTTCCCGAGATAAACAAAAAAGCCGACTTTGTAGATGAAGAAATCCGCAGGCTTGATGGCAGAATCAGGGATACAGAAGCCAGTCTGAATGCTCTTCAGCTTGAAAAAGAGTATGCTGAGCAGAAAATTGCCGAAGCCAAGGAGCTTATAAAGGAACTTGATGAAAAGAAAGCTTCAAGGCGGGAAAGAGTAGATTCCCTTAAAGCAAAAATCGCGGAACTTGAAGCTCAGCTTGAAGAAAAACAGAAGCGTGAACTTCAACTTTCCGACGAACTTATAAGGCTTCAGAAAGAAAGGGAAAATGTTCAGGCAGAACATAGTGCGGTAAAGCGCAGGGTCAGTATAGCTGCAACCACCCTTGAAAAGGCAAAACAGCAGGTACTTACGCTTACAGCTACTAAGAGTGCTCTTTTTGACCAGGAAAAGCAGCTGGTTGAAGAGATACAGAGAAGGGGAATTGAGGAGACCTCGGAGGTTCCGAGTTACGAAACCGTTTACATGCGGATTCAGGCAATCGAAGAAGCCATGCGCAGGCTTGAGCCTGTAAACATGAGGGCAATAGATGAATATAATGAGGTGGAACTCAGGCTTTCCGACCTGCAGGGCAAACGAGATACTCTCTTTACCGAAAGGGAACAGCTCCTTGAACGCATTGGCCAGTACGAACAGCTCAAGCGGGACGCCTTTATGGAGGCTTATACAAGCATAAATTCCAATTTCAAAGAGATCTTTTACGAACTTTCTGACGGTATGGGAGAACTCCTGCTGGAAAACCCGGACGACCCCTTTGCCGGAGGAATGACCTTGAGGGCCCAGCCGAAAGAAAAAACCCTCCAGCGCATAGAAGCCATGTCAGGAGGAGAAAAAAGTCTTACCGCACTTGCTTTTATCTTCGCAATCCAGCAGTACCGTCCTGCTCCTTTCTATGCTTTTGACGAGATTGACATGTTCCTTGACGGCTGGAATGTAGAGAGAGTCTCAAGGCGTGTTAAAACCTCAGGCTCAAAGGTCCAGTTCATAGTTGTTTCCCTGAGAAAACCCATGATCCAGGCTGCAAGCCGGACAATCGGGGTTACGATGCAGGAGAATAATATCACGAGTATTACCGGAGTGAAGCTCAATGGCTGAAATTATAGATAACTCAGCACTCGATATTTCCGGGCTCCCTTCTCCAGAGATTTGTGAGCCCGGAGAAAAGGATTCTCTTTTTTCAGACCCTGAAACTTTCGGGCTTCCGACAACTCTTTCTTACCTCGGCATTGACTGGGCACTTTTCGACCTCTCGGAATTTAATACCTATGAGCCCCTGGGCATTCTGGTTGAACTTGCAAAGGACGGAAAGATCGATCCCTGGGATATCGATGTTGTGCAGTTAACCGATACTTTTCTGCACAGGATAGAAGAGCTCCAGAAAATGGATTTAAGAATTTCTTCGAGGACTCTCCTTTATTCGGCTATTCTCCTCCGCATGAAATCTTCAATGATTCTCGGACCAGAAGAAGAGGAAGAAGAGGACTTTGACCCTGGCTTTTTCGATGGTGAAGAGCTGCCTGAGCCTGATGAGTTTCCTGTTCCGAAGCTTCCTGTCCGTCGCCTTTCCACAAGACCTGTCACACTGAATGAACTGATTGTGGAACTTAAAAAAGCTGAAAAAACACTCTCTAGAAAAAACGAAAAGAAAGCCCGTCTGGCTGCAGAAGAGCCTGATATCCCTGATGCTCCCCTGGCTACCGGAGATGTGCTCGGGATTGCCCACGATGAAGCCATCAGCTCGAGATTGGCCCTTATCTGGGCAAGGCTTGTTGAACTCTTTATGAAGCAGTCTGTTGTGGAATTCTCTGCTTTAACTCAACTGAGCGAAGATCGAATCACAGACTATCTTTCTCTCCTTTTTCTTGCTTCGAGCAGGAAAATCTGGCTTTTCCAGAGTGAGCTTTTCGGAGAATTGTATATTTATCCCGGAGAAGAATCCGGGTTTTCCACGGAAGGCAACCCGCCTCTTTTCCATCAAATAAAACAGGGTTTAACAGGAGATCTTTCAGAGCCTGGAGAAGCCGGGCATCCTGAAGTTTTTTCCTTTGAATCGGAATATACAAACTCGGACTCTTCTGAAGAAGCAAGTTAACTTACCTGATGAATAACTTAATCCTTTTTTCTGGTCGTGAAATTTATGAGTGAGCTTGAAATTATCGAAGCGGCTCTTTTTGCTGCGGGCAGGGCAGTAAGCCTTGAGAAACTTATGAAAATTACCGGAAAGCCGAAAAAGAATGTGTCTTCGGCGGTGCAGGAGCTGATGGAGGCTTACTCTTCACGGAACTCAGGCATCGAAATTCTGGACCTTGGAGACCGCTACGTCATGCAGGTCAAGCCGGAATACTCCGAACTTATGAGGGATGTTGCCCCAAAAGAACTCTCAGCCCCTAAACTCCGGACTTTATCCATGATTGCTTATCATCAGCCCCTGCTCCAGTCCGACCTTATTGAAATGAGGGGCAGCGGAGCCTACGACCATATAAAAGACCTGATTGAGAGAGGTTTTGTCGATTCCGTGCCCTGCGGGAGGAGCAGACAGCTTTCCACAACCCCGCTATTTGCAGATTATTTCGGGCTTAAAAAGAACGACCCTAAAGCCATAAAGGAAAAAATTATTGATCTATTAAAGGCACAGGGCGGGCAGAGCGAAATCAACCTCTGGGTAGGGAGAAAAACCATTGCTGTGACTCCGATGTATGAGTCCCTTATGGGCATGTGCGGGATTAAAGATTATTTTGTTGCGAATGCTTATTGCCCTTCTAAAGAGGAGATTTCTCGCCTGCTTGAGGCCGATGTGCTTGTGGTCACTGCAGGTTATCTTGATACTGTGAAGCAGCACTGTGATGGTGAGATCCTTGAGGTGCGCTCAACAACTTTTGAAGACCTTGTTGAGGCGATCTCTTTAATCTCAGAAGAACTTTCCGATGAAGTGGATCCCAAAGTTGTGGACGAGACTCTCCGGAAGATTCGGGAGACCAGGGAAAGATATGTAGCTTCAGCCCTGCTTATTGAGAGGAAGGTAAAGCCTGCAACTGATATGGTCTCAAGGATCGTTAATGATCTTAATATAAGGATTTCTACGGACGGCATCCTTGTGTCTCCTGATTACGGGACTTCAGGTGAGGGAGTGAATATAGGGAAAGGGGCTAAAATTCTGGTACCAACTCACCGCAGTGTAGAAGGAGATCTTCTTGAAAGAGTCTGCAAAAAATATGATTCTATCCTTGAAGGTTTAAAAAATTCTGAAGATTGACGGTTTTCAAAGCAGATGCGGATGCCTTTGTCTCCTTTAATTTTTTTCATTTAACTGGCGCCCATAATTTAAGCTTTTCTGTCGCATTTATATTCTTTATATATAGTATTTATATACTATGCGAGGCATTTAACTATAGCTTTATATAGTGGTTAGAGGATATTACTCTTGCTTTATATACTGAGGGTTGACTAATGAGCGAATCTAGCATCAAAATTGAAAACGTGGTCGCATCCACCAAACTCGCAGAAGAGTTTGATTTAACTTTGATCGAATCCCAGTTCGAAGGGGCTGAGTATAACAAACAGAAGTTCCCCGGGCTTGTCTACAGAGTTTCAGACCCTAAAGCTGCTTTTCTGGTCTTTACTTCCGGAAAGGTTGTCTGTACAGGAGCAAAAAACGTTGCCGACGTGCACACAGTTATTGGCAATATGGCAAAAAAGCTGAACAGCATCGGGATCAAAACAATAGAAAACCCGCAGATTACTGTCCAGAATATAGTTGCCTCAGCAGACCTGCACACTATCCTTAACCTCAATGCAATTGCAATCGGGCTTGGACTTGAGAACATCGAATACGAACCCGAGCAGTTTCCGGGTCTTGTTTACAGGATTGATGAACCCAAGGTGGTCGTCCTTATTTTCAGTTCCGGAAAACTTGTAGTTACAGGCGGAAAGTCCCCCGAAGACTGTGAAAGGGGTGTAGAAGTAGTCCGTCAACAACTCGATAATATGGGACTTTTATAAGATCCCTTATATCTTTATATCTATTGTATTCATTTTAATCTGCCTCCCTGCGGAAGGGGCATGGATAGAATATTCAGTACAAAAACGGATTCTGCGGTATGCGTAGAGGCTCCGACGAAGGATATGTGTGAAACGTGAATTACACGGACGTTTGCATTCTCATTCCTACCCTTAACGAAGCTGCAACGATAGGGGATCTCATTAAAGATTTCAAGAAAGTAGGGTTTTCCAATATTCTTGTAATCGATGGAAACAGCAAAGACGGGACAGCGCAGATTGCAGAGTTGGAAGGTGCAAGAGTTGTCTTGCAGACCGGAAAGGGCAAGGGTCAGGCAATGATCCAGGCTTTCGAACTCATCGAAAGTCCCTATGTAATAATGGTTGACGGAGATGGGACTTATCTTGCAAAAGAAGCTCCTTCCCTTCTTGAGCCGATTCTGGTAGGAAAAGCCGACCATGTTATAGGTAACCGGCTGGAGAAATATTCCCCTGGGGCTTTTACAAAGCTAAACCTGGTTGGCAACCGCCTGATAAACTTGCTTTTTGATATCGCTTACGGAGTGCAGTTAAGAGATATTCTTTCAGGCTACCGTGCATTCACGCTCGATAGTATTAGAGAACTGGAACTTAATAAGACCGGTTTTGAAATAGAAACCGAAATCTCTGTTGAGTGCATCCTGAAAAAACAGTTAGTCGAAGAGGTGCCGATTACTTACCTCCCCAGAAGTGAAAAAGGAGAAACCAAGCTAAATCCTGTAAAAGATGGAATAAGAATCGGGTCTACCATCTACAGGCTTGCAAAAGTGCATAATCCTATGTTCTATTTCGGGATTATTGGTTTTGTCTTTATTATGGCGGGTTTGCTTACGGGAACCTATGTGGTAATCGAGTGGCTAGATGGAACCACCCGTATTCCCCTTTCGGTTCTCACGGCTCTGTTTATTATATTCGGTCTTCAGATGTTTATCTTCGGGATGCTCAGCGACCTTATAGTAACTCTTCACAGGCAAACGGTTAGCTTAATCCAGGAGAAAAACAAGCAGAGAGAAATAACAAACAGGGAAAAAATAATAGATGGAGAAGATGGTAAGTAAAGAAATAATCAGGAAATGATCCGGAAATCTCTCAATTTCCTGGTAGCCTGCTAGCAGCCTCCTGGCCGTCTCCCGATTTTTTCAAATTTTTCTCGGACCTCTTTGAAGGATATTTTAAATAGATATCATTTTTGCATTCAATTCATCAAAAAAATCGTTGTGGACATTTTTGAAATTGTATTGTCCATCTATTGTTTTAATTGAAAAATTCCCTTTGTCCTTGCTAACATCAATTATATTACTTAGATGAATCTTGATATAATCAAAATGCTCGTCTGATGGATAATATTTTGTAAATAATTGTTCGTACTTCAATTTTATCAGAAAATCGTTAATAAGCCTGAAAAAGAGAAAGGAAAATAGTAGCAGTAAAAATAAAATAATTAGCATTGAAAAAATAGCCCAACCAAGAAAATATGGAAATTTTTTACCAAATTCATCGTATAATATTGTTATAAAATTGCTCGATGCACCTGTAAGTATCAGTATAATTACATACTCAAAATATCGATAAACTCTTTTTATTTCGTGTTTTGAAATAAACAACAAATCATCCATAAGAATGAGAGAAACATCTATACTTGATCCAAGAACAATCATCCGACATCTATAGTATTTGACGAATTCTTCAGAACTCATTAAATCCCCATACAAAAAAATAATAGTAGGTAAGGGAGAATAATTCCATCCCAAAGTTTTTCTTACCAGACAATGCTGAAACTGTATATTTCACATATCCCCAATCATCGAGGTCCCACGGGCCAGCATCACTACATGCATATCCGACCCCATATGTACTCTCTGATCCAGTTACTTTTAAATAAACTATATATTGATGGCCGTCTTGCAGGTAGTAAGTACCTCCTACACTAAAATTGTTATCCATTCTGTCATATTCGATAAGACCAGCTGAGCCATCAAATATTGTCACGGAGTTAAGGTAAGTCTTATCTGTAACATAATCCTGCCTTTGGGCGCGTGAGGTTCAAATTGATTTGGTAGGTCCGTTTGAATCCCATAAAGTTCCTTATAATGTAGCTCACTTATAAGTTCTTCTAGCCAAACCATCAAACTTATCTTATCTCTAAAACAAATTTACTTGTTTACAACTCAACTTAACTTCAAACTATCTTTATAAAAAACTTATTTTAATCGCAAGCTTTATATTTTCGCTATCAACTGGCACTCAAGTAAAGTAAAATTGATTTAGGTTAAAGTTAGTTTTTTAAATAGTGTTATATATAATTACTTTCCTTCTATGTTCTAACTCACAATCCCTTTACTTACGTATGAAATCTTCACGATAATCTTACAGACAAATGAAAGCTTGAGGTAATAAATATGACAATTGTGGAAGATGCACAAAAAGGTATTATCACCGAAGAGATGAAGATCGTCGCAAAGGATGAAGGACTTGACCCTGAATTCGTCCGCCGCGGTGTTGCAGCCGGAAGAATCGTTATTCCAACCTCCCCTTACAGACAGGTTAAGATCTGCGGTATCGGAGAAGGGCTCAGGACCAAAGTCAATGCTTCTATCGGTGTATCCTCGGACATTGTGGATCCAGAGATGGAAGTCAAAAAAGCAATCGCTGCAGAAAAAGCAGGTGCTGACACTCTCATGGAGCTCGGGACCGGTGGAGACTTCCTTGCAATCAGAAAAAAAGTCATTGACAGCATTTCCCTTTCAGTCGGATCAGTTCCCCTTTACCAAGCTTTCATTGAAGCTGCCAGAAAGTACGGTTCAATCGTCCACATGACAGAAGACGAGCTCTTCAACGCAACAGAAGCCCAGGCAAAGCTCGGAACCAACTTCATGGCAATTCATACCGGGATCAACAACATCACCCTTGACAGGCTTAAAGCCCATGGAAGGTACGGCGGACTCTGTTCCCGTGGCGGCGCCTTCATGAGCTCCTGGATGCTCCACAACGAAAAGGAAAACCCTCTTTTCGCAAACTTCGATTACCTCGTTGAAATCCTCAAGGAACACGAAGTCGTCCTCTCGACAGGAAACGGAATGCGTGCGGGTGCAGTCCATGATGCAACCGACCGTGCCCAGATCCAGGAATTGATCATCAACTCCGAGATGGCTGACAGGGCACATAAGCAGGGCCTGCAGGTCATTGTAGAAGGTCCTGGCCACGTTCCACTTGACCAGATCGCAACCAACGTGAAGCTCATGAAGGAAATGAGCGGTCACAAACCCTTCTACATGCTCGGTCCTCTCGTTACTGACGTTGCTCCAGGCTACGACCACATCGTAACCGCAATCGGTGCATCTGTCTCTGCCTCCTACGGCTGTGACTTCCTCTGCTACGTAACACCCGCAGAGCACCTTGCACTCCCGAACCTCGAAGACGTCATCACCGGTGTCAAGACCTCCAGGATTGCAGCCCACGTCGGAGACATGATAAAGTATCCTGACAGGGCAAGACAGTGGGACCTTGATATGGGCAGAGCCAGAAGGGAACTCGATTGGGAAAAGATGTACTCCCTTGCAATCGACCCCGAACACGCAAGAGCAGTCAGGAACAGCAGGGCACCCGAAGATACAGATGCATGCACGATGTGCGGAAACTTCTGCGCTCTGAAGATCGTCAACCAGAACTACAACCTTGCAAAATAAGCTTAAAAAAGTAAAGTAAGGCCTCAGGGCTTTACTTTTTCACCTTTTCTTTCATCCTTGCAAATTGATTCTGCAACTTTCAGCAATTCATCTTTTTCCAGGGAAGCGGTAAGGCTCAGTTCAACATCCCCTATTTTCCACCTCAGGATTTTCATGTTCTCGAAGGCAAGGTATTTTCCATCCTTCCCGTTAATGGTAATGTCTTCTGCAGTATTCATTATTGCAGCATCTGGGGCCTGGCTTTCGTATACGGTTTCCGTGATCACTATATTTTCTTCTCCTTTTTTGTAGGTCAGGACGACCTTTTCAGCAGCCTGGCCTTCAGGGGTCGTCTCGCTGGTATTGTAGGCTGTAGCATAGCTGAACTCGCAACCTTCCGGCAGGTACTCAGGGATCAGGATTTCAAACCCGACACGCTCCTCAGCTTCTTTGAGGCTTAATTCTTCAGGGAGTTCAATCTCTTCGAGGTCCATGGTCTTTATGGTTGCCCCTTCCGGGATTTTGAACATAAACTCGGAATCCGGAATCCCGGTGTTTACTTTCAGGTCCCGGATTTCTACTTTTGAAATCAGCGTCTTACTGCTTTCATTGCTATCGTACATCTCGTACCCGAGGAACATCCAGGTTTCTTTGTCTATCCAGACTTTCATACTGTATTCAGGGGTCTGTTCTCCTGTCTTTTTCGGAATCGCCTCGAGCAGGTAGGCTTTCCTTCCTTCAACTTCCTCTGTTCCCAGCAGGGATACGTTCGTATCATTAAAGGTGGTTTTTATGAGTAAGAGGTAGTCGTTTTCAGTTAATTCCGGGGTCTTGGGAATTTTTGTTTTCATGACCGTATTCGTTCCCTTGGCATAGGTCCACCTGAATTCCCCATCCGATAGCACGAGCGTCTCTTCTTCTTCTCCCGGCTTTTCTACGAAGTTTTTCATCATGTGTGGTTTTTTGTACATTGTCTTAAATTCGTTTTCCACAACCTTCTCCCCGATGTAGTAGGTCATGTGCATCGTATACGAGTAATCTTCAATGCTGTTCTGTTTCTCCAGCAACTGGGCTGCAATCTCTTCGGCATTCGGTTCTTTTTCCGTACAGCCCGATGCGAAAAGGGCCAGAATTACGAGGGCCAGCAGGAATAGCATTTTCTTTGTTGACATATTCCTCACCTTTTTCCGGCTTTAACTGCCATTAAATGAGTTTTTCAGGCATTTTCCCGCAAGGATTCCGCAATTCTCAGCATTTCGTCTTTTTCCAGGGAAGAGGCAAGGCTCAGTTCAATATTCCCTATTTCCCAGTTCAAGATCTTCATATCTCCCAGGGTAAGGTACTTCCCTTCCTTCCCATTGATCGAAACTTCTTCTGCAGAATTCATGATTGGAGCTTCCGGAGTCTCGGTTTCGTACACGGTTTCCGAAAGGGAAATGATGTCTCCCTCCTCGTTTTCGTATGTCAGGGAAACCGTCTCGAAGGCCTGGTTTTCAGGGGCTATCCAGCTGTTATTGGAAACCATCGAATAGTTGAAGGCATACCCTTCTGGGAGGTATTCCGGAACCAAGATTTCAAATCCCGCAGATTCTCTGGCTTCTTCTAAGGTCATTTTTTCGGGAAGTTTAAATGAGTCGAGGTCCACTGTCTTTACGGTTGCCCCTTCCGGCACCTCGAATACAAATTCGGAGTCCTGGATGCCTGTATTAATTTCCAGGTCGTGGATCTCGAGTTCCATCACCAGGTCTCCGTCACTGTCATACATTTCATACCTGAGAGGCATCCAGGTCTCTTTGTCCACCCAGATTTTCATCCCGTCTGCAAGCTTGAATCCCTCTTCCTCTTCTTTTGGGCTGGTCTCAAGCAGGTATGCGGGCCTTCCGTCGATTTCCTCCATACCAAGCAGGGAGACATCCGTTTCGTTCAGGAACTCATCAATAATTCCTACGTAATCTATCTCCCCCAGTATCGGGGTATCCGGCATTTCCATTTTCGTGACCGTATTTGTTTTGGGGTCATAGGTCCAGATAAATTCTCCATCCGAAACTACAATGGTGCCTGCTTCTTCTTCAGGTTTTATTGTAATTGTTTTCATCTTATCCGGTTTCTTCTGCAGGGTCCGAACCTCACTTTCCTGTGTCTGATTTCCAAAGTATGAAGTCATTTGCATCGTATATGAATAATCCTGGATGTTGGCTTCTTTTTCCTGCATCTGTTTTGCGATTTCTTCTGCACTGAGATCCCCGGTACAGCCCGATATAAAAAGAATCGGAACAAGCAGGGCCAGTAATGTAAGTGTTGTGAGTGTTTTCCTGTTTGTCATTTTCTTCACCGTTCTATTTCCCGGATTTTTTCCGAACTCTCCGGTTTCTATCGTTACCCCTTCCGGGACCTGAGTTCTCTTTCCAGGATGTTCTCTTAAAAAAATAAATTAAAGTGTGCATGAATGAGTTCAAGTGTGCTATACATGAGTAATTTTTTGATATGGAAGGAATACAAGTAAACATCTAAATGTTGACTACTTATAACTTTCTCTTTTCGGAATTTTTTTGGAGCTTCTTTATGAATATTTTCTTCAGATGGAGGGGATCATGAAGTTTTCTCAGGAATTGTTTGATGATCTGGCCATAAAAGATATATGTAAGAAGGATAAAATTAGTTCCAATATGAGTATTGATGAAATATTATAAAAATAGATATTATAGTAGGATAATAAAAACTAGGAACTGAAGATTAAATGAGGGTCTGATACGAGGACAGAGGATAATTCAGAAAAAAACCTGGAAACTCTGTTTCTTCCGGAAGATTCCCGAAAATTGACGCAGATTCTTTCCAATGATTCGGTTTCTAAATCTTTCTTAGAAAAATAACCATATGTCTGCCTATATTTTTTAAATTTTTCAATTATTAAAAATCGGCAGTTTTTTATTATGTTTCTTAAATCTCTACCTAACTTTTATTCTATTTCCTGGAACGTTGGGACCTGTTTTTTTCAGGAAATGGGATTGAGCCTGCTCATATACAAGTTGAGGTAGAGGTTTTATGAAAAGGGAAGTTTTTACATGGGTTGCGATTCTCGAGATATCGCTGTTATTTTTTGTTTTTCCGGGGTCCGGAGTCCAGGTTGGGGCCAAGGCAGGAATCTCCTCTGAAAGTACGATAGAGAAATACGAATTTGAAGAAATCAATCCAGATGAGATTACCACAGTATGGAACGACTCATATCTCTTCAGCAACAGAGAAACTGCTCAGGAAGAACTTGAGAGGTTGAAGCAGAGTTCTGCGGAGATCAGCGAAACCTTTCGTCCGGAATTTGAGGAGCTTTCGGGGCCTGCTTTGCTGGCCTACATTGAAACCGAAAAGGAGTTTTCAAAGTCCCTTGATATTCTGTATATTTATGCATACACAGGGCTCAGTAAAAACGTAAACGATCAGTTCTTTTCATCCCTTCTTGCGGACACCCAGGATCTGGCTACTGAACATGGAAAAGCCGTTGCATTTGCTGCTGTAAAGCTGACTTCGCTTTCAACGGAGGAATGGGAACAGTTCTTTTCCGAGGAGCCCGGGCTTGAAAAGTACAGGCACTATCTAGAAGCTTCATATCTCCGGTTTGCAGAACACAGACCAGAAAACGAGGCTCAGGTCTCATACCTTGCAGATATGGAAAACCAGCGCATGAAACTTCAGACTGAGGCAATTTCACAGATTACAAACAATGTCACAAATGCAGGGAATATAACCCTCGATAACGGAGAAGAATATTCCGTCAACTCCCAGTCCTACTATACTCTACTTTCAACGGACTCCAGCAGAGCTAACAGAAAAAAATGCTATGAGCAGAGGTTTTATCACCTGATTAACGAATCGGACTCAATGGCAGCTCTTTATTCCGAAAAAGTTAGGCTTGATGACCTTGCTGCAAAGGAGTTGAACTATACCGATTCTTACGAAGCCTGTTTTTACGGTCTCTATCTCACCGATTCTCAGGTTGATGAGATGAATTCGGTCTTCAAGGAACGAAAAGATGTGTTTGAAGGCTATAACGACTTCAGGAAAACAAAGTTAGGGCTTGAAACCCTGAAACCCTATGACCTCTTACTGGAGTTAACTGAAGAACTGGGAGAAGAGTATGCTTATGCGGATGCTCTGAAAGACATTCAGAAGTCCTATTCCGGAATGGACCTCCTTTTCAACGATATCTTTCTGGAGATGGCTACAGGGAATTTCATAGACGTATACCCTGACCCCGAAAATGGAAAGCAGCCCGGCGGCTACTGTTACGGACTCGAGGCCCTGCAGGCCCCAGCCCTGATCTTTATGAATTATAATGGCCTGATTTCGGACCAGAAGGGTCTCACGCATGAACTGGGGCATGGAATCCATTTCTATCTGATGGGTAATTCCGTGGATTACCTCTACTGCTCCGGCCCAACTTACGAAATGGAGGTCCCTTCCACTTTCAACGAAGAGCTCTTTGTCGATTATGCGGTCGAGAACTCCGATCGTGATACCGCTGTTGCGGTACTTTCCCAGCACATAGGAGAGTATCAGAACTATTTCTCCTTCCAGCCCATGATTACGGAATTCGAATATAAGGCACACAGCTTATGCGCTGAAAAATATGCTGAAAACGGAACTGTCAGCGGAGCTGAACTCAATGCCCTCTGGACAGATCTCTCTAAAGAATACAGGAGCAACTCTATCGAATACTATCCCGAAGACTCTGCGGAATGGACCTACATCAACCACATCTATTTGACAAATAACTACTACACCTTCAACTATGCGGTTTCGAAAGCAATAACTCTGGCCCTGTTCAAGCAATATAAGGAGGATCCTGAAACCTTCAACAAAAACTATATCGCCTATCTCTCTGCAGGCTCGGCACTGACTCCCGAGGAAAAACTGAAAAAATACTTCGGGATCGAAATCAACAGGCAGCTTTTTGAAGATGCCATGAATGTCGTGGAGTTGAGGATCCAGCAGCTCGAGGAGCTGGAAAGGGAGAGGAACAGTCCTAAATTTGAGTCTGCCGCAGAAAGCCTGAACGTCTATTCAGGTTCCTTCTGGAATGCTCCGTAAGAGAATTATCAACTGGAAGGTTTAATGAATTGAAAGCTCTGGGTCATTTGGATATTTAAGTGCCTTTTGCCTCCGGATTCTTTTCTTTTTCGCCTCTTTTTACCACCTTAAAGATTTTTTCTTCCTTTGAAGTGCCCTGCACTTTCTGCGGGTCAGGCATTGGATAAGCATTTCTATCATAAACGATAGAACTACCTGTAACCGGCAGGAGAATACAAAAATGTACTATCATATAGTCGAATCCCCAATCGGTCCCCTACTCCTTGCAGGAGATGAAGAAGGGCTGAAATATGTAAACTTCGTGAAAGGCAAAAAGAAAATCGAAGTTCCGGACAGCTGGCAGGAAAACAAAGAGTTTTTCAGGGATATTTCTAGGCAACTTGAAAAATATTTTGCAGGGAAACTCAAATCTTTTGATGTAAAGCTAGCCCCAGAAGGCACGGAATTTCAGAAATCCGTCTGGAAGGCTTTATGTGAAATCCCTTACGGAGAGACCAGGACTTACGGGCAGATCGCAAAAAACATTGGAAAGCCGAAGGCTTCCCGGGCTGTGGGGCTTGCAAACAACCGGAACCCAATTGCAATAATCGTGCCCTGCCATAGGGTCATCGGAGCAAATGGGAAACTTACGGGCTATGCTAGTGGGCTGGATATAAAGGCATTCTTATTAAGGCTTGAAGGTGTTTGTTGAGTGAAGGTGTTTGTTGAGAAATGACATTCTTTTTAATATCACAAAATAATACCGGAAGGAAACAAATTAATATCAATAACATCTGATACATTTACAGTATATATCGAATATTCTACTGTATATGTCGAAAGAATGATGATGGGTTATCTTATAGGGATTCGGGTAAGTTTTGCTCCGTTTTTCTGGATAAGTTCGATGGTCTGACTGTTAGATTATACAAAGCTTCGAAAGTTGATACGGAACGAAGGATATGTATTTCAGTGACGTGAGGCAGCCGGTGGTACTCTGGACAAAGCGATAGTTATTGAAAATTTGTCTAAAAAATATGGCAGTTTCGAAGTTGTGAAAAACATCTCGTTCAGTGTCAAAAAGGGGACAATATTCGGACTTCTGGGCCCTAACGGTGCGGGAAAATCCACTACCATTAAGATTCTCACCTGCCAGTCTCCTCCCACTTCAGGCGTTGCATACATTGGGGGATTCAACGCCGCGGTAGATGCAGCAGAGATAAAAAAGAGAATAGGCGTTGTTTTTGAATCCCAGAACCTGTATGAAGAGCTGTCTGTCTTTGAAAACCTTAATTTTTTTCGTCAATTGTACGGCGCCCCAGCGGAAAAAATTACTGAGGTTCTGGAAGTTGTGGGCGTGAAAGGGAATCAAAAGGACAAAATAAAGACTCTCTCAAAAGGTATGAAGCAGAAGATAATGATTGCCAGGGCCTTAATCAATGATCCCGACATTTTGTTTCTGGATGAGCCCGGAAGCGGATTGGATCCGCATTCGGCAAGGGAAATAAGGCAAATGATCCTTGGTCTTAAAGGCCGGGGCAAGACAATCCTCATAACGACACATAACATGGAGGAAGCGGACTTTTTATGTGACTGTCTGGCTATCATACATAAAGGCTCCATAATAGCTATGGACGCGCCCGGAAATCTGAAAAAGAAGTATGGGGAAGACGTTCTCAGGATCAAGACCGTAACAGGAGATATTTACGAATCGCCACTGAATACGAAATCAAGTAGTGATATTTTTAAGAAACTCTCGGACGATAATCAGATATTCCTTGTACATTCAAAAGAGGCTACAATTGAAGATGTTTTTATAAGATTAACCGGGGAGAGGTTGACCGATGAATCTTAGTGTTATCCTGGCTATTTTCAGAAAGGACCTGATATCGTCGGTAAAAAACAAGAACATATTGATCATATTACTAACTCCGGTCCTTTTGTCTATCCTCTTTAACTCTACGGTCTCATTAACTGATGACATCGCCGTACCCATTGCCGTGTATGATGAAGGTTACAGCGGCGATTTTGTTGAGCATCTCGGTTCCACGGGCAGTTATGAAGTAACCATTACGGACTCTGCCGGTAGATCAGAAGAATTACTTTACAATGAAAAAGTTGCGGCTGTTGTGATTATTCCGGAAGGCTTCAGTGCCGATGTTGAAAATGGACTTACTTCTTCCCTGAATATCACGGTCAACCCTTATGATGCGAAATCGGTTGTATTTTTGCAAACTTACAGAGACGTAATTATGGACTTTGCAGGACAGGAATACCCGGTGCACGTTTCTTTAAATATGCTCCCTGCAGGCTTGCAGTCCAGGTTTTACATCCCGGTATGGCTCATGTTTACGGTGATATTTGTTGGAATGATGGTTTTGCCCAATACGCTGACTACTGAGAAGGAGAAAAAAACTCTTGATGCAATACTTGTGTCGCCGGCTTCGGAAAAAGATGTGATTTACGGCAAATCTTTTTTTGGGCTATTCCTGACAGTATTCATATCTCTAGTCATAATTTTTATTAATGGGGGATTTGTCGGGAACTTCCCTGCGGTCCTGTTTTTCATAGTCCTCGGTTCTACAGCATTCACAGGCCTCGGGCTTCTGATTGCCAGCTATTCTGACAATTATTCTTCGGCGTCTCTGCTTTCCACTATCTGTATGGCACCCCTGATTTTACCGGCTCTACTGGCCGATTTATCCGGAGAGATCAGGTATATCTCTTATCTCATACCGAGCACCTACATGTTTAATGGCATAAAAGATGCTATGTTGAATAATTCCGGAATCTCTGATTTGTATCCTGAGCTTGGAGTCCTTGTTATATTTAATATTGCCGTGTACGTGCTGACAGCTTATATTCTCAAGAAGAAAAACTATGTATGAACTTTCGATCGGGTTTTGCAGAAAGACTTTTGTAAGACCTGCCTGAAAAGCCGGTTTTGAATTTATTTCATTAGCAGGTCTCAAAAGTGTAAGTTCAAGGAGAATGTATTATGGAGCTCAAAAACAAGATTGAGAGCGTTATTAAAACAATGGCCTCAAATCCGGGTACTGAAACTCGATACCGTGAACCTCTTGTCGGCTATGCTTCTGCTGACGATCCGATATTTGATGAAATGAAAGAAATCATAGGTCCTCACCACCTGCACCCAAAGGAAATCTTCCCAGGGGCAAAAACAGTTGTCTCCTTCTTCCTGCCGTTTGAAAAAGAACTGGTAAAGTTGAACTGGCGGTCTCCTGGCCCTATAAAGGAATGGATTCAGGCCAAAAGTGAAACCGACTGTCTAATCGAAAAAATCAATGAAAAACTGAAGGCTGAGCTGTCAGAAGAGGGTGTAGAGGCAGTTGTTCCCGGAATTGTTTTTGATTACAAGAGTAAAGGGTTTGATGTTGTCTGGTCTCATAAGAGTGCCGCTTATGCTGCGGGTCTGGGCACTTTCGGAGTCCACCACATGCTTATCACGAAAGCCGGGTGTGCGGGCCGCTTCGGGACTCTTCTAATCTCTGCCGAAATTCCTCCCACTCCACGTCCGACCGAAGAATTCTGCCGTTACAAAAAAGGAGAAAAATGCCTTGTCTGTGTGGACAGGTGCCCGGCGGGAGCTCTCAGTATAAAAGGGCTCGACAAGGAAAAGTGTTTCAAACTGCTCCAGGAAAACGCAAAAGTTTTTCCCGAAATTAGCCAGCTTGCCTGCGGGAAATGTGCAACCGGACCCTGTGCCCTCAGGTCTCGCTGAAACCAAGCAACTTCTCCATTTTTTCGGATGCCGATTTCGTAATTTTAATTATTTCGTTTTTTTCGAGATCGGCAGAGTCCAATGTTAAGGAATAAAGAAGATACAATTTCATGATTTTGTTATCGGTATTGTCTTCAGCAATGGCTATGAAGTCACTCCCAAAGTGAATATTTGAAATTATACTTTATCATTCCTAAATTTCCTTCAAGTAGATCGCTTATATCGCTGTTATCGAAGTATTCTCCGAGATATTCTGCGATACATTTATCCATAGGAAGACGCCTCTATAAGGCGTACAGAGACCTCCTTCAACTATATTTTTCTCGCCTTCTTTGTAGAGCGAAAAATCAAGCGCCATGTGCGTTCCCTCAAAGGGAGGAGTTATGGTAACTGCTTTTTCCCAGGTCTTGTTGTCCTCAAGACTTATATACTCCTGATCAGGGGGTAAAGGTAGAGGTGTGCCTTCAAGCTTAACTTCCAGTGTATAATTGATGGGCTTCTGCTCATGGTTTACAATTCCTACTATTACGGTCCCGTTCTCTCCGAGTACGTAATCTGTTGGATAGTTGTCAGCTTTCCCTTCAGGCCCCAGAATATATAATTCGGTATCAGATTCTTTTAAAGGCTCTCCCATCAGTTCAGCATTCTTTTTTTCTTCGCATCCGGATGCAAGAATAGTCAGGCTTATGAGAATCAATATGAATAATATTTTTTTATGTTTCATTTTCTCCACGCTTCTTATATTTCCTTCTATATTTTTCAATTTTGGACCGTATTTCCTTGCTTCCTAATATTTTTTTCCAATTTAACATACCCTGAAATAGCAAAAAAGCCGAATAATATTCATGTCTATCATTTCTCTTACCAACGATTTCGGAGACCTCTATCCTGCAGCCATGAAAGCCGTGATTCTTGGAATTAATCCCGAAGTGCGGATATTGATGTGACCCATTCCATCCGGCAGGCAGGAATCAGGGAAGGCGCTTTTGTACTGTATTCACTTGTTCCTTATTTCCCGGCTAAAAGCGTGCATGTGGGTGTTTTTGTTAGCCCTGATAATGGTTTTATGATTCCTGCAGCCCGTCGTCTGGAAAATATGGAAGTGTACGAAATCACAAATAAGGAAATAATGCTCAACTCAGGAATTTCTGCAACCTGCGGTCCTGAAGTTCCGTAATTTCGGCTCGCAGGTGGAAGTAAACGGCAGGAAAGTTTCTTTTGTTCAGACCTATGGTTTTGTCAGACAGGGAGATGCGCTTGCACTTATAGGTAGCCACGGCTTTCTGGAGCTCGCAGTAAATAAAGGAAACGCAGCTCTGCAGTTCGGGCTCAGAAACGGGGAACCTTTGGCAATAAAGGTTCCTTAAAAAGGCAGCTTCAGGAAAATGCCAGGTTTTTTCCCGAACTTAATCAGTTTGCCTGCGGGAAATGTGCAACCGAACCCTGTGCGTTGAAATCCCGCTGAAACAGTTTCTCTTATCTTTTTATTGATTCCTATTATTCCCATTATTTTTTCCATCATTTTTCCATTATTTTTCCATTATTTCCCATCTTCGTTATTTTTATTTTCGTTATTTTTTAGTTTTTCTCGGAGGCAGGTTCCGGAATAGATTCTGCAATTTTCAGTATCTCGGCCTTCTCAAGGGAACCGCTCAGGGACATTTCAAGTTCTCCAAGATTCCACTTCAGGATCTTGAGGTCACCGAATGCGTCAATGTATTTTCCTTCCTTTCCGTTAATACTTACATTTTCAGCCATCTGTGTAAGCATAGCGTTTTGTTCTGGCTTACTTTCGTAGATGGTCTGTGCTATCTGGAAACTTTCATCCCCTCTCTGGTAGTTAAGAATTGCAGTCTCTGAACCCTGACCTCCAGTGGCTGTCTCGTAGTTATCATATACCATTGTGTGATTAAGTACATAGCCTTCAGGAACGTACTCCGGGACGAGTATTTCAAAACTGGCTCTCTGTCTGGCTTCTTCAAGGCTCAGTTCTTCGGGAGCTTTAAAATCTTCTTCCAGGTCAAGAACTCTTATCTCTGCTCCTTCCGGAACCTCAAACTCGAATTCGGAATCAGGAATGCCGGTGTTTACTTCCAGGTCGCGCATTTCCACTTCAATTACCAGGTTTTCTTTGCTGTCATACATCTCATATCTGAGAGCCATCCAGGTCTCTTTGTCCACCCACATTTTCGTCCGGGAAACAAGTCTGTAACCTTCTTTCTCAGTTTCGGGCTCAGCTTCAAGGACATATGCGCTCCTTCCGTCCACCTCTTCTACTCCCAGGATGGAAACATTTGTTTCATTCAGGAAATCCTCTATGAGCCTTACGTAATCACTTCCCTTCAAAAGCGGTTCCTCAGGCAGTTCAATCTTGGTAACTGTATTCGTCCGTGGATCGTAGCTCCACACGAACTTCCCGTCCGAAACTGCTGCAACTTCTTCTTCTCCCTGTTCTATTACCAGGTTCTTCATCAGGTTCGGCTTTTTGTACATCATCCTGATTTCGTTTTCCATAACCTTTTCCCCGTTGACATAGGTTGCCATGTACATTATTCCGGAGTAATCTTCGAGGTTTTCCTGTTTTTCCTGCATCTTTGTTGCGATCTCTTCTGCACTCAGCTCTTCCTCACACCCTGATGCAAAGAGAGCCAGGCTTATCAAAATTATTAAGGCTAATGCTTTCGTCCTTCTCATTTCCCTTTCACTTTCCTGGACTTTTCTATATTTTCTAATGTCAGCCTGTATCTACTCACACCTTAATATTATTTTTCAATCTAACATACTCTGAAATAGCAAAAAAGCCGAATAATATTCATGTCTATCATTTCCCTTACCACTGATTTCGGAGACCTCTATCCTGCAGCCATGAAAGCCGTGATTCTTGGAATCAATCCCGGAGTGCAGATTGTTGATATAACCCATTCTATCCGGCAGGCAGGAATCAGGGAAGGCGCTTTTGCACTGTATTCACTTGTCCCGTATTTCCCGGCTAAAAGCGTGCATATAGGAGTTGTCGACCCAGGAGTTGGAACTTCCCGCCGGGCACTTACCCTGAAAGCCGGCCCGGAAGGAGAAGAGCAATTTTTTGTAGGTCCTGATAACGGGCTCATGATCCCTGCAGCCCGCAGGCTTGGGAATATGGAAGTGTACGAGATCACAAATAAGGAAATAATGCTCAACTCAGGAATTTCTACAACATTTCACGGCAGGGATATTTTCGCACCTGTGGGGGCAAGGCTCTCAAAGGGTATGTTGATCGAGACTGTCGGGCACAGGATTTCGGATTTCGTAGACCTTGATTTCGGAAATGTAGGAATTGACGGGCCGTTTCTTGTAGGGGAAGTTGTTTTTGCTGATAGTTTCGGAAACGTGATTACGAATATTCCTGAAGCTGCGGTCCTGAAGTTCCGTAATTTCGGCTCGCAGGTGGAAGTAAACGGCAGGAAAGTTTCTTTTGTTCAAACATACGGTTTTGTCAGACAGGGAGAGGCACTTGCACTCATAGGCAGCCACAGCTTTCTGGAAATCGCAGTAAATAAAGGAAGCGCGGCTCTGCAGTTCGGTCTCAAAAGCGGGGATCCTGTGGCAATAAAGGTTCTGTGACTACTCCTATCACTGACAGACATCTATCGGAATTCTGAAGAGGTATAGCCTTAATCTATAGATTTATAAGATACTTTTCTATCTCTTTTCCAGCTCTCTTCTTACCCGATAAACGCCGGAATTATTATATAATTCTTCGAATACAGACTGGCCGTTTAGAATGAGATTTAGTAGCATGAGGACTTACAAACTCGAATTTCTTTTCCTTTTTGTTCTGGCAATTTTGAGTTTTTTAACGCTTTTCGGGAACGAAAGTACAGGTACTGCCAGTGGAAATTCTTCAAACACTTTCTGGCTCCCTTCTGCAGTAATGCAGTCTACAGCTGCTTTATATGCGGTATTTATTGCAATTTTCATCCTTTCCCTTCAGAACAACAGAGAAAATATCAATTCCATTGCCAACCGCATAAAACCTACCTTGAAGGTCGTATCCTATACGGCAGCAGGCACGATTTATTTTAACGGACTGATACTGATCGTCTTTAGCCTGGGCACTTTTTCTGAGGGTAAAATGAAAATCCTGCTCCTCTTTTCGCTCTTTTCTATGGTAGCGTCACTAATAGCTATTGTCTATTCCTCGATGAACCTGTTGAGCGATATCTCAGGTCTGAAGACTTCATCAGAGAAATTAACCTACATTTCAGATCTTGTCAGAGGACTGGAAGGACCTGATTCCGAAAATCTCTTAATGAAAAACAGTAAAAATATCGATTTCTGTATTCAGTCTCTGGATGACGAAAATCCTGAAGTCAGGGCAATTGCCGCCGAAGCTCTGAGTCAGGTAAGGGAGAAGAAGGCTGAAAAGGCACTTATCGAAATTCTTGAAGACCGAAGTTCCACTGTAAGGATTGCGGTGATTAAAACTCTTACTTTGATAGGAAGCGAAGACGCCGTAGAACCTCTGATTAAACAGCTGGCTGACAAAGACCCGGCAATAAGGGCCCGTATTATAGAGACTCTCGGAAACCTGCAGGACAGGAGGGCTACGGGACCTATTATAAAAAATCTGGATGACAAAGTCCCTGAAGTCAGATTTGCAGCAGCCCGGGCACTTGGAATCCTGGGTGATGAAAGGGCAGAAGAAGCCCTTATAGCAAAGCTTGATGAAAGCCCTGTGGAGTTTCGTTGCCAGGTGGTTCAGGCTCTCGGAAAAATAGGAAGTGAAAAGTCAGTTTCTGCGCTTATATCCAGGCTGCAGGATAAAGATCCTGAGATTCGGAAACACACAGCTGAAGCTCTTGGGAAGCTTGGCAGTCCACAGGCTGTTGAGCCTCTTCTCAGGTGCCTGAAAGACAAAACTGCTGAAGTAAGAAACGCCGCTGCATATTCTCTTGGAACACTCAGAGCTGAGAAAGCAGCAGCCCCTTTAATAGAAATGCTGCAAGAGAAAGACCCTGAACTGAGAATCACATCGGTATATGCCCTTGGAGAGATAGGCAGCTGCGAGGCAGTTGAGCCTCTTCTTGAGCTCCTCGATGACAACAACCCCTGGCTTAGACAATATGCTGCCGAAGCCCTGGGAAAAATCGGAGACATAAAGGCAACGAGTTCCCTTATTAAAAACCTGGATGACCCGGAACTGAAAGTAAGGTGGGCTGTGGCCGAAGCTCTAAGGATGCTGAATAAACGGAATCTGGTGAAAGAGCCAGGTGGAGGTATCTAAAGGTAAAGAAAAAGCCGTTTTAAAAGCCCTCCATTATGCCCTGGGTGGACTTCCTGAAATTTTCACTGGCAGGACTGATATCCAGACTTCAGGGCAGTCTGGAACTGGCAATTGCTTCTGGGTTTACAATATTCTGAGGTCTTCCGGCTACGAATCTCTCTACATTTTCCACGCAAACGTGTGTGCACTCTTCAAGGGATTCTTCCGAGAGAAAAGCTATATGCGGCGTAAGTACAACGTTTTCCAGTTCAGTCAACGGGTCATTTGCTGGCAGCGGCTCTTTTTCAAAAACATCCAGACCGGCTCCACGGATTTCTTTCTTTTTCAGAGCTTCCACAAGAGCAGCTTCATCTACCACTTTTCCCCTGGCAGTATTTATCAGGATAGCACTTTTTTTCATTTTTGCAAGTTCTCTAGCCCCGATCATTTTTTCCGTGGCAGGAGTTAAAGGGACGTGAAGGGTAACAATATCCGACTCTGCGAGCAGTGTGTCAAGATCAACAAATTTTACTCTCAGCTTTTTTGCTTTTTCCTCACTGGGATGGCCGGTTACGGACAGTACGTTCATATTGAATCCATGAGCTATCTGGATTACCCTCCCTCCTATACTGCCAGTACCTACAACTCCTATTATTTTTCCCATAAGCTGGTTCCCTATGTAGTCCCTCCAGTCGAATTTTCCCTCCCGCAGCCTGCTGTCTGCAACGTGAACTTTTCTCATGAGATTCAGGGTAAGGGCAAAAACCATCTCAGCAACTGAATCAAAAGCATAGTCAGGGACATTGGACACAACTATACCCTTCTCAGTTGCTGTTTTAATGTCTATGTGGTCATATCCGGTCTGCCATACCGAAACCATTCTGAGGTTCCGGGATGCATTAAATGCCTCTTTTGAAAAGCCGTATCTTCCTGTTATGACTATGTCCGCATCCTTTACCCTATCTATGAACTCCCTCGTTGATGAGGGTATTTTTTCATAGACTTCCAGTTCTCCGAGGTTCTCCAGCCTTTCTCGATACTCTCCGGGCAGGAATATAGGATCTGAAACCACTATTTTCATTATACCGCACTTTCCTGACTATGGAAACTAAGGTACTTTTCCGGATTCTCTTCGAACTTTTTCATGCAGTCATACGAACAGAAATAATATTCTCTACCTCTGTAATTGACTTTGTACTCTACGTCCCTTCCTGTAACATCCATGTTGCATACGGGATCAAGTCTTGTTCCGGTTCCTTTTACTGGCATATTTTTCCTCCTACAATCAAATCTCGACTTTTAATCCAATGTCGACTAAGGGTTCCAGTCCGCAAAGAGGGAAACTGCAATAGAAGCGAGAGGAGCTGCGAATTTCACATGGTGAAGAACCAGTTTACAGTTATAATTTTCTCTATATTTCTTCTCCAGTGGGATTTCTTTCTCCTGTAAGATCCCTTTAATGGAGATGTTTTTACTTTTATAACGGCAAAGCTATTTTTTAACGGAATTTTAAAAACCGAAGATTGTCGGCAACTTTCCGTTCTCCTATAACTGCACTTCCCCCAGATAGATTCAGTAAAAACCCCAATAATTGATTATTTTTATAATATTTAGCAATTTTTATACAATTATTTTTTGGAGAGCATATTTACCCTTCCTGTTTTTTACTTCATGGACTAATTTCTAAATCATACTCATGGTAGTTTTAAGGTTACTTTGTATGAACTTTGGAAAAAGTAGACTTGTTTTATGTTTTCTTAGTAAATTTCAACAAATTTTTATATCGCTTTCTAATAAACGGTTAAATTACGTTGGTATCCTTCAGGCCTTGTGTTTGAAAAACTTGCTTTTCATTAAGTTTTCTCTCAATGTTTTATGATATTGAACCAAAAATGGAGCTAAATTCCTTTGGCAGGCGATAAGTCTAACTCAACTTCTTGCTACATGCATAGTGACACTGCAACAGGAAAAGATTCACTCGGATTCAAACCTTATGTCGAGGCTATCGCAGAATTTCTTACCGCTGAGGGAACTTTAGCTCCGATTACTCTTTCTATTGAGGGGCAATGGGGGTGCGGTAAATCTTCTTTCATGAAGCAACTGAAAGAGGAAATTGAAAAGGGAAATATATGCGATATATCTATTAGAGAATTTTTGAAGTATCTATTCTTAAATAAGAAAAAAGCAGGTCTTCCTGAATTAAAATCTCTTATTTCAAAACTAGAAATCCTTTTTTCTTCCATTGAAGAAAAATTCTCACAAAATAATGGAAATGAGCCAAATAATCAAGATGAAAATTTTGATCTATATTCCTTCGAAAATAAAATAAGAGCAATTCTAATATATATCCCTTTAAAAATTAATAGAAGAAAGTATTTTACAGTATGGTTCAACTGCTGGAGATATGAGAAAGAAGACGAGTTATGGGCTGCTTTTGCACTTAATTTTATGGAAGAGTTATCAAAAAAACTTCCTTGGTACTACAAAATAATTTCACAGTTTAGGTTAATTTGGCGAAGATATTATATTAAATTTAGTTACACGTCCGTTATTCTTATTTACCTTTTATTGAGAATAATTTCTTTCATAATTATTTTCTTATTCTTATTCTTAGTAATCAGTTATATCTTGAAATTTTTTGGAATAAGTCCTTCAAATGGTTTAGGCATACTGTCATTGAGTCCAGAAAATATCGTAGAGTTTTCGGGTATTATTACACTTTTAACTTCTTTTATAATTGTTGTAAACCACTTTTTCAGTAAAGAACCGTTCACAGATCTCTTTACAGATCCCTTGGGTCTGAAAAAACTTGAGTCAAATACTAATTATAAGGAACGCCTTCCTTTCAGAGAGCATTTTTATTCTGACTTTAATGAAATAATTAAATCATATGTAAGAAATTCGAAAGTTTATGTTTTTATTGATGATCTTGACCGTGCCGAAGTTCCAAAGGCAGCGGAGCTGATGCAAGCAATTAACCTCATGATTTCTGAGGATTCCAAGGTGTATTTTTCAATAGGTATGGATAGAAAAATTATCTCTGCAGGACTTGCGGCTAAACACGAAAAAGTTATCGACTACTTGGGTATCGAAGGACTTGAATATGGTTATGATTTCATTGAAAAATTTATCCAGCTTCCGTTTAAAGTGCCCAGTCCAAAAAGCGTCGATTTTTTAAAATTTTTAGTATCAGCTAATGAAACCGGTAATTCTTTAGGTATATCCGAGCCTATAAGTGAATACAGTATCTTCGAAGATTTTACTTCTGATAAACTTCCTGAAGAAGATATCGGATCCTTCCCGAATGAAAATAGCAGACAAGAAATAGGAACAGATACTTCTAACAATGTTGAAATCAAATCTAATTACCCAAAAATCCTGAACGATATGGATTGTATCGAAGATTTTGAAACCTCAAAGATGATTTTGGAAATGGTTTCTCCTGCTTTGGATAATAATCCTCGTAGAATAAAACAATTCATTAATCAGTTTCGTTTTCAGAGAACTATAGGAAAAAGAACAGGTCTATTTTGTTATGATGAGGATACCAATTTTGAAAACATGTGGAATTGTAGAAAGCTTGCAAAATTCGTGGCAATAAACATAAATTGGAACTCTCTCATTTCTGCTCTGAATTCAAACAAGGCACTTCTTACCCTTTTACAGGAATATGCATTGAATTCGGAAAATGAAGATAAAAATCTGGAAAAATGGACTCGAGATGAAAGATTGATAAGGTTATTGAGATACGGTTGCATAGAAGAGGACAATCTTTCGCAAACTGTAGATGATTATACTCTTTCAGGTCTTGATTTTTCTAAGTTGTTGCAAATTTCACCTATAGTCTTATATCTTGAAGACGAAAATGTACTTAGCCCCTTGCCTGAAGCTATAGGATTTATGGGATTTTTCTTGATCCCTGAAGGGGAATTCATGATGGGGTCCCCTCAGGATGAATTGGGTAGATCCTCCGAAGAAGGGCCTGTCCACAAAGTAACGATTAAAAATTCCTTTTACCTTAGTAAATATCCTGTGACTCAGAAGCATTGGAAAAAAGTTATGGGGAATAATCCTTCTTCTTTCAAGGGTGATTACCTTCCTGTAGAAAATGTTTCATGGGACGATGTTCAGGAATTCCTCAAAAAACTCAATGAAACTGAAAGTGTTCATAAGTATCGTCTGCCTTCTGAAGCTGAGTGGGAATACGCCTGTAGGGCTAAAACTATTTCAAGATACTCATTTGGTGATGATGAATCGATGCTCAGGGATTATGCTTGGTACCGTGGTCAATCTGAAGGTAAAACTCATCCAGTTGCACAGAAAAAACCTAATTCATGGGGTCTTTATGATATGCATGGGGATGTCTGGGAATGGGTACAGGACAAGTGGCATGATAACTATAATGGTTCTCCTTCCGATGGTAGCGCTTGGGAAGATGGAGATAGTCCTAAACGTGTAATACGGGGAGGTGGATGGCATAACAACGCTAGTTACTGTCGATCGGCGAACCGCTCCGGGGACATCCAAAGCAATCGCGACGCCGATATTGGCTTTCGTCTTCTGATGGAATTATAACCATTTTCTTCTTTACCACTTTATCGCTCCAGTTAGTTATTGAAGTATAGTTGAATTCCAACTGGTGAAGCCCGAAGGCGCAAAGCGTGCGCAGCCACCGGAGCTTGAGATGTGAGCTCCTTACTTTAAAAATAGTTGTGTTTATTCAGACAATGAAGCTTTTTTGATTTTCTCTAAATATAGTTCTCATGTAGCGATTTAATGTACTTCTTAAGTGTCATTTTCTGGGTTTCACATCCACTCATAATGCATCAAAACTTCAGGATTGAAGCTCTGCATTAAACTGTTTTCCGTATACCCAAAAAAGAGGCAGCCTTTGCAATTATTTACAATTTCTTCCCTGCGCTGTGTAGAATCTTTCCAGACCTTCTCAAAGCCGTCCTTCATAACGTTCCCAAGAGGCTCTTGATGTACTCGGCAGGTTTCGGCATTGCCGTCGTGAGTTATGTTGATAATAATGCCACTTGCCCGGCATTTGTAATCCATTTTCCCGTCCCTGACCATTCCCAGGTAAGTCTTGGAGTTTATTATAGGATAGCCCTGTTCCTTCAGTTCGATTATTCGGTTTACAGTGATGTGGAATTTTTCCTTATCCCGGATACCTATTTCGCTCCAGATCTCCTGACTGATTCCGGGAAATTCATGTACGGGCTCGAAAGAAACTTTTACATCCAGTTTTTCTGCAAGTAAAATGAGAGTTTCAATGTCATCCAGGTTTTTTCCTGTGAGTACGCAGTTCATCAGGATTGGGTTTTCCTGTTTCTGGAGTTTCCTTACCTCAATAGCTTTTCTTAAGCCTTTCAACAGGGTTTCGAAATCCATCCTCCGGATTTCTTTGTAGCTTTTTGTTCCGTCTACTGAAACCGACAGGTAGTCCACGTCCTCAAGCTCTTCCACTCTTTCGTAAAGCAGCTTTCCGTTCGTGACCATGGATGTAACCATCCCGAGTTCCTTTGCATGAGCCATTATCAGGGGCAGGTCTTTCCTGAGAAGAGGCTCCGTGGTCCAGGCATTATAAACTCCGATCCCGAATTTCTTTGCATTGTCAAGGAGCCTGAAGACTTCGTCTCTTGGAGGTTCTTTTCCTGTCTCTTTCCAGTATTCGCAGAATTTGCAGCGCATATTGCAGTTGGCATTTACACCGTGAGAAAGGACAAACGGGCGTTTTTTGATTCTTATTTGCCAGAGGGCTTTTGAAGCCAGGATGGGGTCAAATCGGGACATGGGGATCTCTTTTTGTTTTTCTAAAAAGAAAATTTAATTATAAATGGAAAGGGAGCTATTTCATTTTTATGTAATCTTCTACTGTCAGTTCAAGGTCACTTATTATTTTATGGATCAAACCTCTTGGCAGTATTTTTCCCGGATGAACTGGTATTGTTGTCGTCCTCACGTTGGGTGCGGCCATATAGTAGACTTCCTCGTTGCCGAACCATCTCAAAACCCTGTTTGAAGGCAATCTTACACATTTCTTCTCCCAGGGTGAGTGGCAGTTTCACTGGAAATCACTTCAATCTTAAGCCTCAATTTCAATTTTTTGAATTCCCTGGAATTTAATGAGTGGCAGATTCGTTTTTCGATTTTAAGAGCTCTAGATGGGCCAGGATAGCTTCCCGGATTTTTCCATTAACTCGTCAAGCGTATCTCCATAGCTGTAGCATCCTTTTATTTCAGGAACGGTCCTATATAGATCCCATCTTCATCTTTTTCAATTAGAACGACAAACTTTTGTTTTGTCATATTGACTATTTCATACTCTCTATTTTATTCTATAAATAGGTAGATATGGCTTTAAAGGTGGGTTCGGAATCTGCTGGAACTTATAATGCTAACTCTATAGTATTAATTCCACAAGTATTAATGCCACAATTGGACCACAAAAAGAACATATAAGCATAAATTGAAAGCATAAATTGAGTCATTTGCTGGTTTAATTACAGCTATTTTGAGAAGATCTGACAGTTAGAAGTTCTTTACCATTGGAATTAATCCAAAAATTTACAATAATCAGTAAAAATAGAGAAATATACAACGGGACTGCCAGATATCATTTGGGCAGTACTTTCCTTGTTTCCAACAAGAAAAGCATGGAACCTAAAAATGAAATAATACTCAATAACTCTATCAAGTCCCCGAAAGAAGGTGGTGTGATAGACATCGACCGAAGTAGATAAGATCCTATTAAGATCTCGGCCCAAAAAAACATAAAGATAGCAGACATCAATGCCAGTGCGATTTTTATCCTCATCAAATCATCGCCATAAAATATAAAATTGGGTAAAAATTATTCACCCTATCAAGCCATAGAATTCGGTTATTGATCCTTCGTCTCCTGCTGCACCATCTACAACCCTCAGCCACCAGTTGTGTATGTTTTTGTACGCCTTCCGCATATACTGAAAGCTGGAGGTTATCATCACTTCCTCCCTCATGGTCCCATAACTTCAAAACTACAATTTTTTTCTACTGTCTAAAATCAATTCAATGGCGAAATAAAAACAAAAGGTTCGTTTCAAAATTTAAGTTTGTATTCTTTTGAAGAGCATACCCCATCAGCTCTCTATTAATTTCTTTGAATATTGGATTTTAGAATCAACCTTATTTTAGAGTAAGAAAACTACTCAAAAATTTTATTGACTCAATGGACTCAATGAGCAGAAGTGAAATTGCTTTTGGGATAAGCTCACTGTTAAATTAAATTGAAAAAAAGAAGCCCGCCCTGAGGCGAGCTGAGATAAGTTTTTGAATGTATTTATCCGAAGAGGGCGCCGAGACCGGCCATTCCGTCTTCTTCAGAGGTGTCTTCTTCTTCCTCTTCAGGCTCTTCGGCAGGAGCTTCTGCTGCTGCGGGTGCGGCTGCTGCGGGTGCGGCTGCTGCTGCAGGGGCTGCGAATGCTGCCTTTGCGATAGCTTCTTCAATGTCTACGCCTTCAAGGGCTGCGACAAGGGCCTTTGCCCTGGCTTCGTTCACTTCGATACCGGCTGCCTGAAGAACGGCAGTGATTGCTTCTTCGGTAATTGCTTTACCAGCGTTGTGCAATAAGAGAGCTGCATATATGTATTCCATCATTAATCACCTAACTTTGTATTAGCGTAAATGTAAGTACGTTTATCCGAAAAGGGCACCGAGTCCGGCCATTCCGTCTTCTTCGGCATGGTCCTCTTCTTCCTCTTCAGGTTCTTCTTCCTTCTTTTCTTCTTCTGCTGCTGCAGGAGCTGCTGCTGCTGCTGCTGCGCTTGCGGCTGCCCCAAGAACTTCTCTCAGGCCTTCATCCACGGCATTTGCATCCTTGTCTGCGGCTTCGGATGCAACGGATGTCATCTGGACGTGGGCTTTTGCCAGCAGGGCATCCATAACTCCGGGTTCAAGGATAACAGCATTGACACCAAGGTTCTTTGATTCTGCATAGGCTTTTGCCAGCAGGGTGCCGATTGTTGCGCCTGTCGGGAATGCGGTGTTGACTGAGAGGTTGAAAGCGTTCTGAGCTGCCCTGATAATGTCAGAGAAGTACTTGCTTTCATCAACTGCAAGGAGTTCAGGCTCGTAAATTGTCCCGTCATCGTAGGCTGCTCTAAGGTCAAGCCCAACAATGAGTGGGTATATCTCCAGCTTTGAGAGCATGGTAGCGAGCTTCTGAGGGACTGCCTCGCCTGCTTTACAGACAACTTTCGTTTCCTTTACTGCCACCTTTCCGGCTTCGATTGAAGCGGGAATTCCTGCGCTCTGGAGTTCACCCAGAATCGGGCCAGGCGGGAAACTGGTGGGCCCCTTCTGGACAGTTATGTCAGCAGGAGCTATTGCGCCTCCTTTGATTGGAGAAGGAGTCTTTGTCTGCTCGAGCAGTTTGTAAAGCTTGAAGGGACTTTCATTGGTGAATATCAGAGCAGTCTGCTTGTCCAGATATTTGTTCATGTCGGGAATGGTTTCCCCGAGCTGGTCTAAAGCACGCTCTGTGAGGGTGTTCCTGGAGACTTTGAGCACCGCAACGTCCTTAAGGTCCCGGCGAATCTTCTGGATCTTGGTTGCGAGGATGCCTTCGATCCCTACCATCCCGAAAACCTTGTGAGACTGGATGAGTTCCTTAATGTTTTCGATTTCATCCTTTTTCCACTGCGGGACGTGCTCGGTGTGATGCCTTTCTTCTGCCATTTACACCACCCTCTCTGATTTTCCCATGGTTGTCGTGACATAGACCGTTCTGAGGTTGTGCTTGCCCTTATCGAGGACACGCTCAAGCCTGGCCATAATAGTCTCAATATTCTCGGCAAGGTCATCGGGATTCATATCCCTTCTGCCGACAGCCACGTGGAAGGTAAGTCTGTCTTTTGACCTGAGCTTGACCGCATTTTGTTTGCTCTGAATCAGTTCACCGATATCCTTGTTTGGCATGAGCGGGATAGGCATTTTACCTCTGGGTCCCAGAACAATACCAAGGTTCTTACCGATAATCGGCATGAACTGAGTTTCTGCAATAAAAAGGTCGCATTCGTTTGCAAGAACTCTAGCTTTATTTTTGTCAGCTGCCAGTTCCTCGAGCTCAACGTCAGAAATAACATACGCAGCACCGGCAGCCTTTGCCCTCAGGCCAACGTCACCTTTTGCAAAAACGCCGATCTTTAGCTCTTTTCCGAGCCCGTGCGGAAGAATTACTTCTTCATCGACTCTGTTCTTTGGTTGGTTCATGTCAAGGTTCTTTAAGTTTATCGCCAGGTCCACGCTTTCCGAGAAATTGCGCTTTGGCGACTCCTCAATAACTTTCTTGACAGCTTCCAGTATAGTTCTTTCTACCATCTTGTTCCTCCCCGTAGTGTTTGAACCGAATGTCCAGACAGCCGTTTCGGCTTACTACGGTGGTCGTAGGGGCTCCCCTTTCCGGGTTCTGTTACTCTTAACAGTAAGCCACCAATAACTTCCTTTTAGTTATTCTAATAGAAAACTGTTCAAGGCTCTTGTGCTATTAGTGGTATCCGATTTAAAACTATTGGTGTGTAGCCAGATCCCGGATTTAAAGGTGGGAGGGGATAAAAGGCTTACCACTCCTCGCCTGCAAGCATATCGTCAAATTTGCCTGCATCGAGTGCTTTCTGGCAGTCTTTTGCCTTCATTCCCTCTACGTTCACGCCCATAGGGACACAGGTACCCATAACCTCTTTCATTGTAGCTTTGAGGTCGTAAGAAAGTACGTCTTCCTTTTTCATCCGGGCGATCTTTGCAACCTGCGGGATGGTGAGGTTTCCAACAACCTCGCTTCCTGCATTTCCTGATCCTTTCTGGATCCCAAGCTCTTTCATGACAAGGGATGCAGTTGGGGGAGTGCCTACCTCGATCTCGACATTTTTCTTGTCGTCAACAATTACTTTCACAGGGACCTGCATTCCATTGTAGTCCCTTGTTTTTTCGTTGATCTTTTCGACCACTTCTTTTATGTTGACCCCGAGCGGACCAAGTGCCGGACCTAATGGAGGTCCGGGATTCGCTTTTCCTCCGGGGACAAGTGCTTCAACAATACTTGTCATCTGAGTCTCACCGGTTTTTATAAGTATGAGTTTTGTAGATTTGTTTCAATCCACTCTGAGTACTGGTGATTTTGTTTATTAATAAGCTTGAATTTTTGGAATTCCCATCCGATTCTGGCTTATTCGTTCTCTTTTTTGAGTATTCTCACGGTGTCACCGCGAATAGTGATAGGGATCGGAACCACAGCATCGAAGAGTTCCACAGTAATTTCCTCGTGCCCTTCATCAACCCTTTTAACCCGGGCTTTTTCTCCCTTAAAGGGTCCAGAGGTGACCTCAATTATAGCCCCTTCTTTGATTCCGGTCACTACTGGTTTGGGCTTAAGGAAATGTTCGATTTCAGAGATCGAAGAACTCCCCTTAACAATGGCTCTTGCGTGCGGGATCGTCTGGATTGCCAGTTCAACAATTCCGGATTTGGGAGCCTCGACAAGAACATATCCTTTTAGCTCGTCAGGAGCCAGAATTGCCCTTATGTCCAGTTTCTCCTTTTTTGCGACCCTGGCAAGCGCCATTGCAACTGACCTTTCTTGGTTTGCTGTGGTTTTGATTACGAATATCTGGGAATCCTCACTCATCGGGCCACCCACTGGGGCAACATTGTCAGCAGTACGTAGATAATAAATCCGATTGCGCCCACAGCCAGAATACCGGCACCTGCAACTTTGGCAATGGTCAAGAACTCTTCCCTGGACGGTTTTTTCGTAAGTTTCAGGACCCTCAGGTGTGCCCGGATTGCCTGACCAACGCTTTTTGTGGTTATATTCGGTTCAAATGTGGAATCTACCAATTAATTCACATCCAGGTTTTGTATACATATTTAATTTTATCTGGAATTTCGCACACAGCTCTTCCTGTGTATAGTATATCCCCGAAGTTTGCTTTTTATCTCGCAGAATATCGGATTTTACTTCCAGGAAGAACGGGCGGATTATATTATTAATTCCTATTATATGAAGATATCACTGGCACGATCTTTGATACATCCTAAAATTTAGACGCAGGATTATTAATTACATAAAACCCCTAATCATGTCAGCAAAAGCTTTCATTTCTGGTGCCGAATTGTATCGGCATCATACTGCATTTACCATAAAAATAGTTTTCGATTGGATTTATATTCCTACGTTCCTTCTTTTTAGTTTAAGAGGAGGAAAACAGTATTTTTCTCCAACCGAACGTTTTTACCCATTTTTACCGTTTAATTTTCCTCTGATCACTCTACGAAGTCAATTCCGTACTTATATGTGATGTTCTTATCGTTTCCGTGTCCATAAATCTGGGCAGAGGTAACTCCTGTGACCACAATCATGGTACGTACTGTCTTTTCGAGGTCAGGATCAACCTGGGCACCCCAAATCAGGCGGGCATTGCTGTCTATGCGGCTGTAGACTTCCTGCACTACACACTCGGCTTCCGAAATGGTCATGTCAGGGCCTCCCACCACGTTAACAAGAGCAGAGGTTGCACCTGAGATGTCCACATCAAGGAGCGGGCTGCGCAGTGCTTTCTGGACGGATTCGACAGCTTTGTTCTCGCCGTCTGATTCTCCAAGCCCTATCATAGCAACGCCTCCGTTTTGCATAACAGTCCTGATATCTGCAAAGTCAAGGTTGACAAGTCCGGGTTTTGTGATCAGTTCGGTTATACCCTTTACTGCTCTCATAAGGACTTCATCCGATACCTTAAAAGCGGCCTGAAGCGGAAGCCTTGGGACCACTTCGATCAGTTTATCGTTAGGGACCACAATCACCGTATCGGCAACATCTCTCAGGCGCTCGAGACCGGCTTCTGCATTTGTTCTTCTTACATGCCCTTCAACACTGAACGGAAGGGTTACGACCGCAATTGTAAGGGCGCCTGCATCTCTGGCTGCCTCAGCCACTATAGGTGCGGATCCGGTTCCTGTTCCTCCTCCAAGGCCTGCGGTAATAAAGACCATATCCGAGCCCTGGACGATTTTGTTAATCTCATCAATACTCTCGATTGCAGCGTCTTCTCCTATCTGGGGGAGGCTACCGGCCCCAAGTCCTCTGGTTTTCTTTCTCCCGATGAGAATCTTTTTGCCGGAGCGAATATGAAGAAGGTGCTGAGCGTCAGTGTTTATGGCAACAAGGTCTGCTCCCTGAATACCTTCGCCCATCATGCGCTGGATACTGTTTGAACCGCCGCCTCCACAACCTACTACTTTGATGGTCGTTTTAAGACTTCTCAGTATTTCTTCAAGTTCAGCATCCACTTCTATGTCTTCATTGGAGTAATCTGAGTTTGAGTTCTCTCCCTGCCCGATACGTCCTTCCAGGGCAGATCGAGCAAGGGCTTCTTCCACAATGGATCTCATGCTACTGTTTTCCTCCATTCTGCTGGGGTGATCATTTAACGGATTGTATTAGAAACAAGTATATTACAACAAGGGACAAATTATTTTAACCATCACATATACAGTTTCCAATTTAATAGTTTTCCTTTTCTAGTTTTTGAATTTACACTATATATGTTTAATAATTTTATTAATGTTACTCTATCTACTGTCTGAAGTTATATTTCTTGCTCTTGGAGACTATCTGGTATCTTCTTTTTTCTGCCAGATCTTCTTTAATTTCTTTGTCTCAAATGTATATTTTTTTATTTTTTATATTTTTTTGAGGCTGGTTCCTATATTTTTAGCTTTCCCTTTTTTCCTGATTTTTTTTACAATGATTCCTCCTAATTTTACATTGAGCTCAGCCTGTTTGCACTCAGTCCTTCACCGGGTTTCTGTTCAGGTTCCTGTCAGTTCTCCTGCTCGGGTTCTCTCTTTGAACCTGGTAAAACTAATTATATTTCCAGTTATGCTCTTCCTCTCGATTCCCCTAAAATTATCCCAGTTGCAATCAGATGGGCGACCCTGAGAGGCTCTGGAATACTACTTCTTATTGAAGTAAGACGGATTATCTTTTCTGCACTTTTTGCTCCTATCCCGGTTTTCTGGATGTATATCGAAGCCTCGTTTCTTCCAGTGAATAGTTTTTCTATTTTACCTGCTTTTTTTATTATGTTCCAGCGCTCCTCACCATCTGAGAAATGCCTGAGAGCAGATCGAATCTTTTCAAAATCAGGGTAGGAGCGCATGACCACAATAACAGGAAGTCCTGTCTCCCTGTAAAGCTCTTCTATGTCGACAACGTTAAAGCCTCCATAGGTGATTCCATCAAGCATGATAATCCTTAGCTGGCCGTAGTGCCTGCTATTCTTTATCATCGTGATCATAGTCTCAGTAGCATCAAGCCCGTCTCTGGTAATCTCCGAGCGCAGGACTCCGTCTATCCAGTCTCCTCCTCTGAAAACAGTCCCTATTATCATTACCTTTTCATTAAGAAGCGCAGAGTCGTCTATGCCCAGAATTCGGATTTCGGGTTTTACATGAAAATCTGAATTCACAGCTACCTGTATGTCTGAATTACAAAAATAGTTTGCCGGTTTCCCATGAAGCCGCTTCAAGCGAAAATCAAAGGGAAACTGGAATTTTTTTTCGGTAAAAAATGGGCGCCTTTGAAAGGCTTCTTTTCTTATTTATCGCATTTCTTACACGAACATGGTTTCAGGAAGGCTGACAGGCATCATCTTCTGCGTATCCGCAGCCATGGACACCTTTTCCACTGCTTCGAGGAATTCTTCCATCTCAACCATTTCCTTATCTTTTCTGACCGCGAACATACCTGCTTCGGTAGCTATAGCCTTCAGGTCTGCTCCGCTCATCCCTTCTGTAGCTTTTGCAAGCTTCTTAAAGTCGATGTCTTCTGAAAGAGTCATCTTTTCACAATGGATCTCGAGGATTTTTCCTCTAGCTTCCACCCCGGGCATCGGAACATGGACAAGCCTGTCAAAACGGCCTGGCCTGAGAATTGCAGGGTCAAGGACATCCGGTCTGTTTGTTGCTGCAATAATCCGAATGTTCTTTCTCTTGTCAAAGCCATCCATTTCTGCAAGAAGCTGCATCAAAGTTCTCTGAACTTCTCTATCTGCGCCAGTCGTCTCGTTTAAACGCCTTGCAGCTATCGAGTCCAGCTCATCAATAAAGATGATACTGGGAGCTTTTTTCCGTGCCATCTCGAAGATTTCCCTGACCAGTTTGGAGCCGTCCCCTATGTATTTTTGTACAAGCTCAGAACCCACGACTCTGATGAATGTCGCATTTGTTCTATGAGCTACGGCTTTTGCAAGCAGAGTTTTGCCCGTTCCCGGAAGCCCGTAGAGTAGTACTCCTTTCGGGGGCTCAATTCCTATCCGGGCAAAGCGTTCAGGTTCGGTTAGCGGAAGTTCGACTGCTTCCTGAAGTTCCTGAATCTGCTCATCTAGACCGCCTATCTGGTCATAGTCCACTTCCACACTTTCGATAACCTCCATTGCAGCGACAAAGGGTTCTTCCGTGGAGGGGATAACCTCTGCAATGGCAAGTGTATGCTGGTTCAAGGCAACCTTTGCCCCTGGCAGCAGTTTTTTCTCGTCAATATACTGTGAGACGTTAACCAGAAACTGAGGTCCGTTACTGCTACGGACAATTATACGATCATTCTTGATCACATCAATAACCGTACCAATGATCAGCGGAGAGGTTTTCATGCGATCGAGCTCTGACTGCAGCTTTCGTATCTCTCTCTCATACTTGATCTTCTGGTTCTCCAAATAGCGTTTCTCGGACTCTATCTGGCTACACTGCTCTTCCAGAAAACTGTTGCGGCTTTCGAGTTGCCTCACTCGGTCCTGGACGCTTTCAGTTGACTCCCCCAGCTCTCCAGGCTCGATTCCGTCATACACAGATCCGGGCTTTACAAGGTGACTGCGCATGCTTTCATCCTTACTTTTGGTACTATCCGTCATGGAGCTCCGAATATTATTTAAGTTCATACCGTATATAGCGTTTTCGAAGTGATCAATATGCAGTGCGAAATATGTGGTGCAGAGATCCGCGGAAAGCCTATATGCATTACAATTGATAACAGCGAACTCCAGGTCTGCCAGAAGTGTGCTCCTTACGGGAAGCCCGTTGATAAGCGGACCCCCGTATCAAGGAAAGTCTCTCCGGTGGTTCGTACGGTACCACGAACTGAAAAGAGGCCAAGAAAGGACTTTTTCGATATTTTAAAAGATGAGCTCCTGGACAATTACGATCAGATTATCCGGGAAGCCAGAGAATCCAGAGGCTGGTCTCAGGAAGACCTGGCTGAAAATATCAAGGAAAAAGCATCTCTCATCAAAAAGATAGAACGAAGAGAAATCGTACCCGAAGATTCCGTTAGAAAGAAACTGGAACATACCCTTAATATCAAACTTACCGAACGCGTGGATGTCGCAGAGCAGGAAGTTTCTCACATGAGAAAAGATACCACTCTGGGCGACATAGTAAAAATAAAGCGCAAATAAGCTGTGAGTTTTGACTGTAAAGCTTTAAATTGAGGTTCTGTTTCCAGCAGCAGCAACTGTTTCCGGCAGTTTTTCTCCTTCCGAAACAAATAGATGGAGAGAGCTTATGTCCGAAGAGGCTCAAAACAATGCCTCTTCGAATATCCGCTCGAGAGGACTTTTTTATCGATACATGCGGTCTTTTCGTGCCTCTCTGTATTTTTCCGTGGTTCATCAGGAACTTTCTGCCTTTTTATATTTTTTTTACGATTTTTATGGCACTCTTTTCAGAATCGGTTTTTCCAGGGACTGTTAAAGTTCGATTTCTATATCGTAAACCTTTTCCGGATTTTCTTTATGGATGGTCCAGAATGGTTCTTCTCCATAATTTTCCATCAGTTTCAAGGTCCTTTTCGGGATTGTTTTTGGGCCAAGTACAGCGCCAGGCCTATCAGGGTCATCGATATAGTCCGTTTCCATCATAAAACGAGTTCCCTCCTCAATTGCCTGCTCGATTGCCCCTTTAACCGATATTACTCCTGGAAAAATCCCGAGTTCCTCGCAGGCTTTTACAAGAGGCGGAGAGTAATGTTTGACTACCCTGTACATTTTTATCCCTGTTTTTTTTGCCCTTTCAGCTATGTCCCGAAGCTCGGGTTCCCCCACACTTTCGGTATGAAGCTGGACTGCGCAGTCCTGTTCTTTTCCGAGAGAAAAGGCATGTTCCATTATCTCGTTTGAAGCTTCCCAGACATCTGCGGGCACAGGATAATGCGGGCGTCCTGACTTTATTCCTACTGCAAGACCCCTTTCTACATATCCAGCAGCAAGTTCAAGCCCTTTTTTCATGGTTTCTCTGGCTTCTGCCAGTTCCATGTACTCCGTAAGCTTTGAGATCTCAGCAGGATGAACCCCGAGAACCGGAAAAGCACTAACTCCTATATCGCAGATTTTCGATGCAATTTCTACTGTCTCGTCAAATACTGCAAGGTAGTCTTCGGGTTTTTTGACCGCAATCCCAAGAGACCAGCTTGGTTTGGTGACCAGAATTATATGGGTTCCACCTGAATTCTTAAACTCCTTTACAGCTTCAAGGCCTCTAGCCCTTGGGTCTATATGCATATGGTTGTCGGTAATCGGAATTTTTGCAGGCATGATTGTTTCCTCGAATGTTTTCTGAGAACTTTCTTCAAGACTATCTATTATTAAAACCAATTCTATTAGAGTAGAAGGAAGGGTTATATTCTGCAATCCCTTATCTACTTCAAGGAATCCAGTATCTATTTCCAGGAAGTACTACTCTATATTATTACCCAAAAGTTGAAATATGAGCCTTACATTGAGTACGCGGCAAGATTCAATTATACTTACCAAGTTCTTAGAAAAGTTCCCCCTTTTTTAGCTTTTCATCGCTACGGTTCTTTTAACACGAACCCTATAGATCTGGTGATAACATGACTAAAACCGCAGCAGTAATCAAAGGTGACGGGGTAGGCCCCGAACTCGTGGACGCAATGCTTAAAGTTGCAGAAGCCGCTGGCACCGATGTCGAATTCATAATGTGTGAAGCAGGAGCCGGCTGGTGGGAGCAGCACGGAGGCAATTCCCTCATTCCTGAAGAAACCTGGCAGGTCCTTGACAGTTCCGATGCCTGTTTCAAAGGCCCGACAACCACCCCCGGTGGAATTGGTTCCCCCCGAAGTGTGGCTGTATCTATCAGGAGAAAGTATGATCTTTATGCAAACGTCAGGCCAATAAAAACCTTCCCTAACTCAAGTGCACCTCTCGGAGATGTCGAAATGGTCTGTGTTCGTGAAGGGACAGAAGGTCTTTACATCGGAGAGGAAATTCAACTAACAGATGATGTATCCATTGCAATCAGGAAGATTACCCGCACAGCTTCCAGCAAGATCGCACGCTATGCCTTTGAAGAAGCTAAAAGAAGAGGCTACGATGCTGTTGTACCCATCCATAAAAGCAATATCCTGAAACTGACCTGCGGCTCTTTCTTAGAAGAAGTCGAAAAGGTTTCACAGGACTACCCGAACATTGAGGTCTGGCCCTATCATATTGATAACATTGCCCAGCAGCTTATCAAGAACCCCCAGATTTTCAATAAGAAAGTCCTCCTTTCCACCAACCTCTTCATGGACGTAATCAGCGAGGAATGTTCAGCCCTTGTTGGCAGTATCGGGCTTATCTACTCCGCAAATATCGGGGACAACTTTGCAATGTTTGAACCGGCTCACGGCTCAGCCCCGAAGTATGCCGGTCAGGACAAAGTAAACCCTGTCGCAACCGTGCTTGCAGGCGCCTGGATGCTGGACTACCTTGGAGAAAAGGAAAAGTCCGAGGCCATATTCAGAGCTGCTGAACATGTGATTTCCGAAGGCAGGTATGTGACCTACGATCTCGGAGGCAGTGCAAAACTCAGTCAGATGGCTGATGAGATCGCAAGGCAGACTGAAAAAATCCTGAAATAACAATTTTGGAAATTAATAACTTGAAAATCCAAATACGTCGAAGTAAAATAAGTGGTAAAAGCTGCTAATAAGACATTATAGCCAATGTAAGGTTTAAGGCTGATATAAGGTCTGAAGAACCTTATACCACTTAATTTAATGCTTTCTCTTTTTCTTTCTTCTTTTGTGTCTTTATTCATTTTCTTCTGCCGGTTCCTGGATTTTCCCTTTGCTTTTGAGTTTTCCTCCGCCAGTACGTGCCGGATCACAGATTGGCTGATAAAGGAAATATTTTTCAACATAAGCGAGGAGCTCCTCATCTGAGATGCAGGAAACTCTCTCTTCTTTATCGTAAAGTTTCTGTATCTCTTTCTGGATTTTAAGCAGTCTCCGGTCATCTTTTTCCACTATTGTTTCGACATCAAGGAGATTGTTTAAGGTTTCCTGGACCTTGTAACGTATTACTTCAAGTCCTGAAGAGTCACCTATGAGGAGAAGCCTGGTGCCTCCTACCAGCTCGGGCGGATAGGGTTCATAATTGAAGGGATTTTTCAGGACACCTGCGGCATGGATACCTGACTCGTGGGCAAAGATATTTTTTCCGACAACAGCTTTATTTCTCGGGACCCTGAGCCCAAGCTCTTTTTCCATAAATTCCGCAAAACGGGTCACAGGTTCAAGGTTGTATTTCTCAAAACCTTCAACCCTGTCTGCCAGGAAAAGCAGGATTTTTTCCATTTCACTGTTTCCTGCACGTTCCCCTATGCCAAGGAAGGTCACACTTGTCCAGTTAGCCCCATGCCAGAAACCTGCAATCGAACTTGCTGACCCGAATCCGTAATCGTCATGTATGTGAGTTTCTATATTTTTGACTCCTATCTCCTTTTTGAGGTGCTGGACAATTTTCGGAATGCCATAAGGTTCATCAATGTTCATGAATGGCATCCCATATCCAACGGTATCGCAGACTCTTATAATGCAGTCAGGGTCGATTTCCATAATCCGTTTTACCAGGGGGAAAACAAAGCCGTAGTTGTCAGCTCTTGTCATATCTTCCAGATGAGCCCTTGTGCGGAGCCCGTGGTCCACTGCATACTGGAGGGCATCAAGATATTTCTCTTCAGCCTGTTCCCTGCCTGAAAGCCTCATTTTGGAATAAATGTGCGTATCCGAGACAGACATCAGAATCCCTGTTTCTTCAAGCCCGTCAACTTCCAGAATTTTATCTATATCCGCCCTTGAAGCCCTTGCCCATCCTGTAATTTCCGGGCACTCGTATCCCCTGTCAAACATGAGTTCGACAGCATCTCTATCTCTTTTATTGAATACAAAGGCCTCAAGTTTCTCAATCCCTATCTCGTGAAGGTATTCGTAAATTTGAACTTTATGTTCTCTGCTCAGGACTATTCCCGGCATCTGGGATCCATCGCGGATTGTGCTGTCACTTATGAATACCTCGTTTCCATAAGGTAGCTTTAACTTTGGCAGGTCCTCGTATGATTCATAAATTTTCATATATTATCCTCCTATCTCTTCCAGGCGGCGGGGCCCTGTATCGAGGAAGTGGGCTTACACTGCTGGTGTGTTTCTGTTAAAAAATACTGTTATTTATGCAAACCAGAAAATCAGATATTAAACCGAAGATGTTCCTCTTCTTGTTTAAAAAACATTTAAAGATATTTACTATGGGGAATATCTGTTTTTTTACTTCAAAGAGCACTTGATCTTTCTCAAAAAATATTCTGCAAGGTTCCTGAAAATTTAACTATTATATGCTGTAATAGTTAAAATCTCTTTCTTTTGAAATATTTTATACATACTCTTAAATTTATAATTATAAATATGTTTCTAGAGTGCAGTCAATAGAGAGAAGGTTATATTCTCATCTCTCTTTAAAACTTATTTCTATCACTTTATGAATATTTGCCTGAGAAAAATGTCACTCTAAGAAGCATAAATACTGATTTTCGAGGAATTCTTGTTCAATTTCGAAGAGTCGTATTTAAGGTTCAGCCTATACGCAGTACAGACTTTTTATCAGTTTTCTCCATCTCTTTCTTGAAGTTCATTAAAGTTTACTTTCCTTTATTGCCCTTCTTGCCGATAATAAGGTATATCTATAGCAAGTTATATTTATAATCGGGTAGATCTGGAATATCTAATTTATAAAAGTCTCTCTATATGCATCTGCATATGGTTTGTACCTGATAAAAGTCGTATCTTTCAGCTCTAATTGCTGCATCCAAATCTAATATAATTTCCAAATTATATCGCCATATATTTAATTTATATTCGATATCTTTGCTTTACTTTTCCCGAGGTAGAACATGTCCGAAATAGTAAGCGTTAGCGGCGGTCCGACTAAACCGGAAATAATTGCAGTGTCCCTTTCCAAACTCGGACTTAAGGATGGGGACCGGTTCGCAGATGTGGGCTGTGGTACAGGGTCGGTTTCGATTGAAGCATCCCGGATTGCTCGGAACCTGACTATCTACGCAATCGATGCCCGTAAAGAAGCCCTTCTTGCCACGGAAACGAACTTTAAGAATTTCAGGATCGAAAATGCCACAATTTTAGCCGGTGAAGCTTCGGATCTCCTTAACTCAGCAGAGCCTATCGATTCAATTGACTGCGCATTTGTTGGCGGGACGAAAAACATTGGCTCCATACTTGAGAAACTTGTTGAAAAAAAAGCCCGGAGCATTGTGGTAAACGCGGTCCGAATCGAAACCGTTGTCAGGACGATTGAGGCTATGAAGAGGCTGGGGATTTTTGATGAGGTAGTCCATGTAGCAGTCTCGAGAAGTGCCCCGATTGCCGGAGAGACTATGTTCAAACCCGAAAATCCCGTGTATATAGTTGTTGGAAAAAAACAAACTTGAAAAGTTACTCTTAAATCACTATCAGACTAAATCACCATCAAGTTAATCAAATCACCAATATTTACCTGTAAATTTGTGGAGCGATAGTATGTTAATAGGAGTAGGACTTGGTCCCGGAGACCCCCAGCTTTTAACCCTCAAAGCAGTGGACGTTTTGAAAAACAGCGATAAGGTATATGTTCCAGGCCGCCTGGCAAAAGACCTTGTAGCTCCTTATGCGGATGCCGAAATTCTTGAATTTCCCATGATAAGGGATATTGAAGTCCTGAATACTCTCTGGAAAGAGAATGCAGACCGTATCGCAGACGAAGCAAGAAAAGGGACAGTAGCTTTCGGGCTTATAGGTGACCCTAACTTTTTCTCAACTTTCACTCACCTGAAAAAAGTCATGAGCAGGCATTATCCTGATGTTGAAACCTCAACAGTGCCGGGAATAAGTTCCATCACATCTTTTGCCGCAAGGACTGATGTGGCTGTAGAGAGTTCCTTTGAGGTAAGTGACGGTTCTGAGGTCGGGTATAAAATCCACCTTAAAGCCACACAGCCCAGAAAAATAATGGAACAGCTCGAGACTGAAGGGTACAGGGAGTTTATTTTTGCAGAGAGGCTTTTTTCGGACAATGAACTGATTATCAGCAAAAAAGAAGAAATCCCGGAAAAAGGGAACTATTTCAGCATCATTTACGGAAAGAAATGAAGCCACCTGAAAAGAACTTCTAACAGTCATATATGGTCGAGTATTGTGTGCAAATTGAATTTCAACACACAACTTAACCCTCTATAGTCAAATTAACTTTCTATAATTTTCGAATAATGTGAAAAGCAAAGGGAATGGTCAGATGGAAAGAAAAGTGTATTTTGTAGGAGCAGGCCCCGGAAACCCCAAATTGATTACTGTTTTGGGGCGTGAGATGCTTGAGAAAGCAGACCTTGTTATGTATGCGGGCTCCCTCGTAAACCCGGAAGTCCTTTATTACACAAGAGGAGAGACAGTTGACAGCTACGGGCTTACCCTTGATGAAACCACTAAAATAATTGCCGACGCCGTGGATGCAGGAAAGTTCGTGGTACGACTTCACAGTGGAGACCCATCTCTTTACGGGTCTGTTGTGGAGCAGATGGAAGAGCTGAGAAAGTATGACATCGAAGTCGAAAGGGTTGCCGGCGTTTCCTCGGTTTTTGCAAGTGCAGCTGCTCTTGGGACCCAGCTTACTCTTAACGGTGTTTCCGATACCCTCATCATTACTCGCCCTGCAGGAAAAACCCTGGAAAAAGACCTTATCCCCGAGCTTTCTGCCTATAACACCACCATGGCAATCTTCCTTGGCACCCAGAAGATCAGGGAAATCATGGAAAAAGTCCGGTGCCCGAAGGATACGCCTGTTGCGGTTATTTTCCATGCGTCCTGGGAAGATGAAGAAGTCATTACAGGGACTGTGGAAGATATTGCAGATAAGGTCAAAGATGCAGGAATTATACGCTCGGCAATGATTATCATCGGCGGGGTTGTCGACCCTAAAAACTACAGGAGGTCCTACCTATACGGAGTGGCCCAGGAACCGCTGTAATTACCTTTGAAAGGAACAGGGAAGTTGCATCAAAGATAGCAGAGCATCTTGAAGCTGACCTTCTTCTCTATGAAAAAGGCATTTTTAGGAAAGCCTTTCAAAAATACGGGGCAATAGTTGCAGTCTTTGCTACGGGTATTGTGGTAAGGGATATCGCCCCTCTTCTCGATAATAAATGGTCGGACCCGGCAGTAGTCGTTGTGGACTCAAACCTTAATTTCGCAATTCCTCTTCTCGGAGGACATCACGGGGCAAATGAGATTTCCCGAAAGATTGCAGAATTGGGGGCAGTTCCCGTGCTCACCACAGCTACTGAGGTTCACGGTAAACCCTCTGTTGAGGGGATTGCTGACAGGTTTGGCTGTGAGGTCTTCAATAAGGAATCCACAATTGCTGTAAACTGTGCACTCCTCGACCAGCAGATAGAGGTTCTTGAGGTTAAGGGCCCCAGGATTGTTATTGTGGATGAAGATGTTTCCGTCCTCGTGAGAAAAAAACAGGCTGAAGCAAAGGACGAAAGTGCCGGAAACAGCTAATAATGAAACATCTGATAATAAATACTGATTATTAACACTAACAGTCGATTAATACCGAAACTGCATAAAATAGCAGTGGATAAATGATTACTGATGATTCTCGGAATCGGAACCCGCAGGGGCATTACAAAAGAAGAAGTTCTTGAAGCCGTAAATCAGGCGCTTGATGAATGCGGCCTGAATCTTCAGGAGATTACGGCTTTTGCTTCTGCGAAACTTAAAGAAAACGAGCGAGGTCTGCTGGAAGCAGGTGAACTGCTCGGCATTCCGGTAAACTTTTTGCCGGATGAAGTGCTGAACAGCTACAACCCTCCTTCGTCCTCCCAGGCTTCTCGCTTCGGATTAAAAGGGGTTGCAGAGCCTGCTGCGCTGGCCCTTTCGGAAAAACACGAATTGATTTGCAGGAAGAAAGTCTATGGCAGAGTCACAATCGCAATCGCAAGATAAGGCATCCGGAAAACTCTACGTTGTAGGGATAGGACCGGGCTCCGTGGAACAGTTAACACTCAAAGCCCGGGATGTAATCCTCAATGCCGATTATGTTCTCGGGAACAGTACTTACCTGGACCAGATGGAAAGTCTTCTCGGCACCCAGGAGGTAATCCGGAGTTTTATGGGAAAAGAGGTTGAAAGAGCCCGGAAAGCTGTGGAACTTGCAAAAACCGCAAATGTGGTCATGATCAGTGGTGGAGATACCAATGTCTACGGTATGGCAGGCATCGTGCTTGAGGTTGCTGAACACGAGAACCTTGATGTGGACATCGAAATCCTGCCAGGGGTCACAGCAGTCCTCGCCGGAGCAAGCATTCTTGGTGCACCCGTGGTTACGGACTTTGCAGTGATCAGTTTAAGTGACCTCTTAACTCCCTGGGAAGTCATCGAAAAGAGGCTTAATATGGCTGCAGATGCTGATTTTGTGATCGGGCTCTACAACCCAAAAAGCCGCAAGAGAAAGTCTAACTTTGCAAGGGCAATCGAAATCATCCGCAAGTACAAGGCTGATTTCGTACCTGTGGGGCTTGTTAAGAATGCCATGAGAGGCGAGGATGAGGACCAGATCGTGACAACCCTTGGAGAAGTCATGAATTATGAGGACTGGGTGGACATGAGCACAGCCATTCTCATAGGCAACGGGGAATCCAGGATCTGGAAGTCTCCGAAAAAGGATATTATCATAACACCTAGGGGGTATCATAAGAAATATGACTACTGAAAAAAAAGCGAATGAAAACGCAGGAAACCTCGAAAATCTCGAAGAATTTACCGAGCTTACAGTGGAAGTAGACCCTGAACTTGTAAATATCTGCAATGACTCCGGGGCAAGGACTGACGAGGCAAAAGCCATCTACATGAAAAGCCGGACAATGATCCGGGAAATTGTCGGGAACTCCACGCCCGAAGACCGCTTCCGCCAGCGCTGTGTAATTGCAACCGGCGACCTTTCGGTTGCTGATATCATGCGTTTTACGAACGACCCCATACCTGCGGGTGTAGAAGCAATTAAAAAAGGCGCTCCTATCTTTGTGGATATTAACATGGTAAAAGCCGGGATCACAAAAGCCGGGCACAAGTCCGAAATCATCTGTGTGCTTGATGAAGACCCTGATGCCAGAATCGCCAATAAATACGGGATAACCAGGACATCAGCAGGCTTCCTGGCGGCAAGGGAAAAACTCGATGGCAGCATTATAGCAATCGGAAATGCACCTTCTGCTCTCATCATGGTCTGCAAGCTTATTGAAAAAGGTGTAAGGCCTGCCCTTATAATCGGGCTTCCTGTAGGTTTTGTAAATGCAGCCGAGTCAAGGGAAATGGTCAGGAACCTGAAAATCCCCATCCCTTCAATCAGCTGTGTAGGGACCAGGGGAGGAACTCCGATGGCCGTTGCCTGCGTAAACGAGCTCGTAGCAATCGCAAGAGAAAGTGAAGAATAATATTCGCTTTCTTTTTTTGGCTTTTTTCTTTTATCTTATCTCACTTTTGTTTTCTCACACCTTTTTAGTTACTGCTGCAGGATATTATTTTTCTTTTGAATTAATTTATATTTGTTGTCCCCCTTTTAGTATAAAGCTCAAGAACAAATAACAAGAAACAACGTACATATTTTTTTACTTTCTTCTTGGGGTGAACTAATTGGGTAATAATTTCAATAAACAGGTTATTTCAGGTATCATTATTTTGATAGCTGTTTTTATTTTTTTATGCCTTTGTTTCCTTTATTTTAGAGGATCAGCAGCGCCGCTTTTCGTAATACACAATCACGATGTTAAGAACCATGAAGTAGTAATCGAGGTACTTGATCAGAATAACAACTCAATCATAAACGAAAGATACATTCTGGAGCCTGAAAGCGACCCGTCACGACCTCGTCCTCTAAGTCTACGGTTTCATCGGGAAAAAAGAGAGTATACATTTAAAGTAACTATGGATAACCAGATTACAAATGCGGTTAAACTGGAGATTCCGAATAGTCATGCTTTAGTCGATATATGGTTGTACAGCAAGGAATATGAGTCCAGTGAAGCTGTTCCTATTTCCATGGAAATCGCAGAAATGGTATGAGAAGAATCATGTCAATTTACTTTTTTTTTGCCAAAATTGCATTTAAACATGCAGTACTTCTGAGAAATTTAAAATAGCCACCAGAAGTGGTTCTGGTAGACCATCCAGAGTCCTACAAGGATGAGCACTATTCCGGCTCCTTTCTTGAGTACTGCATCATACCTTGATATAAGTTTTATTTTCGAAGTTGAAAGGTGGGCTGAGTATGCTAGCAGGAGCATGGGTACCGCAAATCCTGCAGAATAGATAAGAAGAGTTAGTGCGCCTTTACTAATGCTTCCTTCCAGAGCTACCATTGTCAGGATTGAGGCAAGGACCGATCCAACGCAGGGGATCCAGAGGACTCCGAGGGAAAGCCCTAACAGAAGACCTGAAACCGGGCCTTTGTCATTCATTCCTGCAAGCATGGGGAATCTTGAAAAGGCATTAAACAGGCCTATTTCAAAGAGCATTGCAAGGCCCATTGCAATGATAAGAATCTCTGCCACGATCTTCAGGTAACCTGTATATGCCTGAAAAGCTGCTCCGAAAGCGGAGGTCACAATTCCCATAAGGGTAAAAGATATGGATACCCCAAGCACTATGGCAAGAGGCCTTAACCTTCCTTTTCCTGTCGAACTTGCCAGAACTGCAGGAAGAAGGGGGAGGATGCACGGGGACAGGACACTGAGAATTCCTGCACCGAATGCAACCGCAGGGGAAATAGCTTCATTAAACATGGTTCTGCTTCGACGTTTTGTAATTCAGTTTTCTTACGACGCTGTTTTTTGTCTGAAAGTTTGATTTTGAATCCAGGATCTACCGAAAATCTGAGTTTTTCAGCTGATAGGGAGAGCTTGAAGTTCGGCTTTCCGATAAGACCACTTCTTATTCTGCATTTACGTTTTCATGGTAAAGAATAGCTCTGTCAAGAAGTTCTTCGTACACCTGCTTTTCTCTAAGTCCCATAATTCTTGCCTGGAACCTGTCTGTGGTAACACTTCCGTCTTCCCGCATGTAAACATATTCTCCGTTTTCAATGCCCACAATCACAAATGAGTCAGGGATATAGTTTATTCCGAAGTATACTGCGATTTGAGGACTCTGATCTATATCTCCAGACATGACCGTAGCTTTTCCTGTGTATTCTGCTGCCAGATCGCTCAGGATAGGTTTCATCTGTCGACATGGACCACATCTTTCGGACCCGATTTTCACAAAGACCGGCCCTTCCTGAACGGACGCGTTAATCTGTGCCAGATCGGTCATGTTTTCAACAACACTTATTTCCTGAGTTTCCTCCTGAGCATCTCTGAAATCTGGGGAAATCTCGTTTATGCCATTTTCCGAGTCTTCAGTACAGCCTGCCGTAAAGAGTACAGCCGCGAGCAGGATCAGTAATATAACTAACTTTTTCATGTTCTCAACGTTGATTTTTCATTTTGTAGTTCTTTTAGGCTTTTTGTACCAGTATTAGCTTTTTCTTATCTTTTAGCTCTTTTCTATCTCAAATAATTTTGTTCTATTGACTCTGAAAGCCCTAATTCTGCAATTGAATTATTTATGATACACAAATAATTAACTGTAAATAATGTAACAGGTATCTACTTCCCAATTTAAGGTATTTAATACAGTAAAAATCAATAACTATATTAGACTCCTTAAGCCTTAGATTCCTTAAGCCTTAGACTCCTTAAGCCGGAATGGAAAAAGTACGTAGAGAAATGATGGAGTCAAAAAAGAAAAAAAGAGAATAAAGATGAGCTTTACTCTTTTTCAAGGGTTTTTTCTACGGCGCTTACTACGTTTTCGAAATTCTTCTGCCATTCCGTGCTATGTTTAAGATAGTCCTGAACCACCGTGCCCTTATCTTCCATTTCTGCAATTTTGGGCTCTATAGGGAGTCTGGCAAGAATTGGGACATTGAAGTCTTTTGAGGCTTTTTCAACGCCTCCGCTTCCGAATACATCTATAGGCTTGTCACAGTGGGGACAGATAAGCCCGTGCATATTGTCCACAAGCCCTATTATAGGCACGTTTAGCTTTTCCGAAAATGTGATTGATTTCCGGACACTGACAAGGGCTACATCCTGAGGGGTTGTAACAAGTACGGAGCCGTCGCAGTTAGGAATAAGCTGCGCTACGCTCAGGGGCTCGTCTCCAGTTCCCGGGGGCAGGTCGATAATCAAAAAGTCAAGCGCTCCCCAGAATACTTCTTCCAGGAACTGCTTGATTGCTCCCATTTTGGCAGGGCCTCTCCAGATTATGGGTGAGTCTTTATTTTCTAGCAGAAAACCAATAGACATTACTGAGAGATTAGGAAGCACCTGAATCGGGAGAATTCCTTCTTCGTTTACTTCGGGTCTTGCGGACTCCAGTCCGAAAATCGTGGGGATGGTCGGGCCGTGGATATCACAGTCCAGAAGACCTACCCTGTGCCCGCGGAGAGCAAGCCCGACAGCGAGGTTTGCAGCAATTGTGCTTTTCCCTACCCCGCCCTTACCGCTCATTACCATGATCTTGCGTTTTATACGCCTGAGGTTGACTACGATTTTCGGTTCCTCGGGCTTTTTCGATAAGCTTTCCAGTGGTTGAACCTTATCTGTCATTTTTATCGCCTGTCCAAAATTTCCGCAATTTTATGTTTTTCCCCTTTTCATAAGTCTCTTTCACGCGTCAGCATCTTCATTAATGTCAGCACCCTCAGCCCTGATATAGTTACCGCCTTTAATTTCTATTGCCTTTCCTGTGCTCAGGGCAAGAGCTACTTTCATTCTGGCAGCTTTCAGATCTTCCCAGAAAGCCCTTCTGGATACTCCTACCCTGGCGGCTGCGTCTTCTTGCCTCAGATCTTCGACATCTACAAGCCTGAGAGCCTCAAGCTCCTCTACCGTGAGGGACACCACTTCAAGCTCTGACAGTGGAACCCCTCTGGGCTTGAAATATGTGACATCAGGAGTTTGTTCAACGCGCCTCGGGCATTTAGGTCTTCCTCTGCATTTTTTCATAGGTTACTTATGCACATTGTAGAATAAATATATAACAATTTCTCTTTTCAAATGGAAAATTATAAATATTTACGCACATATGTGTGAAATTATACTTTGCATATCTCTGACTTCTCCACGCTGTGCGGGACTGAGTGCATTCACCCACTCTAAAGTTTACAGATGAATGCTCAATTGAGAGTCAGTAGATTACATAGGAGCATAAAATATGAAAATCTGCATAAGTGCCTGTGGAAAGGACCCTGATTCTGAAGTAGACCCTCAATTCGGGAGATGCAATTATTTCGTAATTATTGATCCGGATGCAGGTTCAGTAACATCAATCAAAAATCCAGGCTCAGAAGCTTCCAGTGGTGCGGGAATCAGGGCAGCAGAGGCAGTTGCGGGTGCAGGGATAGATACGCTCTTAACTGGAAGTGTGGGACCGAATTCCTTCTCTGTACTCTTTGAAGCAGGGATTGAAATCTACTCTGGAATCAGAAACACAGTCTCCTTTGCCCTTCGAGAGTATCAATCCGGAAAACTTCCCATTCTTAAGAGCCCGAACGTTTCCAATTATAACGGTATGAATAAGGTTTGAATTAAAGGTTCAAACTGAAAATTAAATCTTTCAAATATACAAAATTTTTTAGTAGTATTTCATTTTTTAGTAGTATTTCATGCGAAGTAACTGTAAAAATAAAAGGTGATCTGTATGAAAGTATGTGTACCCACAAGAGATAACAACGGCATGGAAGGGGCTGTAGAACAACACTTCGGAAAAGCTCCTACTTATACTATTCTGGATACTGATAGTGGAGAAGTTTCCGTGATCCCTAATACCAGCGATCACATGGGTGGAACAGACCTGCCACCTGAGTTACTTTACAAGAATGGTGTGGAAATTATGCTTTGTTCAGGACTGGGGTATAGAGCTGTCAAGATTTTCGAATCCTATGGAATCGATGTTTTCGTAGGAGCAAGAGGTACGGTTCAGGACACGATAGAAGCCTGGAAAGCAGGTCAGCTCAATAATGCCAGTGCCGAGAATACCTGTGCGGAACACGACCACCATCACTGAGATAGCTTCTTAATTTGTGTGCATAGCAGAAGGCACAGTTCATGAGAATTGCAATCGCAAGCGGCAAAGGCGGTACCGGAAAAACTACAGTTGCAGTGAACCTTGCCCTTGCTCTCGAAGACGTGCAGCTTCTTGACTGTGACGTGGAAGAGCCTAATTGCAACCTGTTTCTTGGGTTTGAACTGGAGCCCGTAGAAGAAGTGAACTGTCTGGTTCCTGAGATAGATCCTGATAGGTGTACACTATGCAGGAACTGTGCTAGTTTTTGCAAGTATAATGCTCTGGTTTCCCTTCCCAAAAAAATCCTTTCATTTCCTTCCCTTTGCCACGGCTGTGGTGGCTGTAGCCTTGTCTGTCCGGCAGGAGCTATAGAAGAAAAGCCCGAGCCTATCGGAGTTATCAAAAAAGCGCCCTGTGGATCTCCTCTTACATTTCTGTGCGGTACTCTGAACATAGGGAAAGCCATGGCAACGCCTGTAATAAGATCGCTTCAGAATCATATCGATGAGAGCAAACCTGTAATCATCGATTCCCCTCCGGGGACGGCATGTCCTGTCCTTGAAGTTATGGAATGTGCAGATTATTGTGTGCTTGTAACAGAGTCCACACCTTTTGGTTTTCATGACTTCCTTCTTGCTCTGGAGGCTGCAAAAGCTCTTAATGTTCCCGTAGGAGTTGTTCTTAACCGGGATGGGCTTGGGGATTCAAGGGTGGAAGATTTTTGCAGGGCTGAAGGGATACCTGTTCTTCTCCGCATTCCTGATGATAGAACAATTGCCAGGCTCTATTCGGAAGGCATTCCCTTTGTTAAGGAAATGCCTGAATGGAAAAAGAAATTCGAACACATGTTCGGAACCATAAAAGGACTGGCTTGCAAAAATACGGGGGTACAATGAGGCAGCTGGCTATTATTAGCGGAAAAGGTGGTTGCGGAAAGACCACTCTTACAGCTGCCTTTTCATCTCTCTCGGAAAATGCCGCACTTGCGGACTGCGATGTTGATGCATCTGATCTGCCTCTTATCCTTAAGCCTCAGGTAATTAATAGAGAGAATTGTCCGGGACTCGAGCTTGCATCCATTGACCCGAATCTCTGTACCGGTTGTAGTATTTGCCGGGAGGTGTGCAGATTTGGAGCAGTCCTTGAAAACTTCACAATAAACCCGTATGGCTGCGAAGGCTGTGCAGTCTGTACTGTCGCCTGTCCTGAAAATGCGGTATCTTTAGTACCTAGAGTTTCAGGGCAGGCAGTTTCCTCCATAACCCGTTTCGGGCCGATGGCTCATGCAAAACTGGATATCGGAGAGGAGGCAAGTGGAAAACTTGTGAATATGGTTAGAAAAAAAGCAGCAGAACTTGCAGATCAATATTGCTGCAAACTTATTCTTATTGACGGCCCTCCAGGTACCGGCTGCCCGGTTATGGCAGCAATTACCGGAACTGACCTTGTCCTTGTAGTCAGCGAACCCACTGTTTCAGGACTCCATGACCTGAAACGGGCAGTCGAGCTTACCGCTCATTTCAAAATCCCTACTGTTGCCTGCATTAACAGATATGATATCAACAAAAAAAAGAGCCTTGAAATTGAGGCTTTTTGCAGGGAAGCCGGAATTCCTCTTCTTGCCTGTTTACCTTATACGGACATAACTACAAAGGCAATGGTAAAGGAAGAAACCGTGATCGAATATGCCGCTCACTGGATGGATTCCGGGGCTGTGGAATTCGCAAACATTGTCCGTAAGCTCTGGGAAGAGATCGAAATGAGGCTTTCAGAGTCTTTCGAAAAAGAAACGTGTTCAAGAGCTCTCAAAATCAGGAAATCTTAGCCTTCTCGAATAATAGGAAATCAAAAGTTAGAAAGTTAAATAATATGGCAGCTGTTAATTAGTATAGCAGTTTCTTCTTTTTACATTGCTTGTAAATTGTAGATGATTGAGCAATAATTTGGTAGTGAGTTCAATAAATAGTGAATTCAATAGTAACGAGTTCAAAAGTTAACGAATTTAATAGATAGTTGGTGAGGGAAGAACATGGATTATAATCAGCTTGCAGAGAAACTGGTCAAGTTCCTTGACCTTAAGTGTGAACCGGTAGCAGTCAAAGTTATTAAAAAAGGAGAGCCCATACCCGAAGGGTATCACGAACCCGATAAAAACCTCAGACACTGCCAGTCAATTATGAGAGCCAGGAAAGGGGAGTCTTTCGTAATTCCTGCAGATAAACATGCCTGCGTAGTAGGCGCCTCAAGCCTCGGGATTATTCCTACACCTGAAAAGGTAGCCTCAGGGGAGTTCCACTACAACCTGGGAATGTTTGACAGCGTGGAAGCTGCAGCCGCAATGATATCACAGCGTCCGGCTTTTGAACCCGAAAGCAGGACTGCAACCGTTGTAGGGCCTTTGAAGGATGCAAAAGTCGAGCCTGATGTGGTTGTTCTTGTGGACAAACCGGAAACTATTTACTGGATCATCCCTGCAAGTACCTACCATAAAGGTGGAAGGGTTAACTTTAGCAGCGCAGCTTTCCAGGCAACCTGTGCCGACACAACTATCCTGCCAAGCCTGACAGGAGAAATAAATGTTTCTTTAGGTTGCTTCGGATGCAGGAAAGCTACTGATATAGAAAACAATGAAATGCTTATAGGTATTCCTTTCAACAAGCTTGAAGAAATCGTTAATGCTCTTGAAAAACTCTATGAAGGTCCTATGCCGAAAGCAAGGAAATAACTTCCGGAGTTTTTAATTTTTTCTTATTTCTCAAACGAGAGTTTTTCTTTTCTCGTTAAGTTTTTTTAATCAGGTCTGCTCGTTATGAGTTCTACCAGTACATTTCTTATTTTCATGGAAATATTTATACCTGCAAAGTTTATTTATGATTGTAATACCTATGCATATTAAAAGCTCCGTGGAGAAAAAGTGTGCAGTGCGCGTTGTGCAGGAATAAGGAATGCCTTACAGGCAAAAACTGCTCCGTTATAAAATCGGGACTTGGTTATAATGGCGAGAATCTTAAGTCAATCCAGATTTCCGCCTGGCTTGAATCGGACCCTGTAAAGAGAACAAAGCTAGAGGAAATTGCAATTTACTCAAAAAGGCTTGGGTACAGAAAGATAGGAATTGCTTTCTGTATAGAGCATGAGAGGGAAGCCAGGCTGGTCTATGACATCCTCTCAAGATACTTTGAGGTATTTTCGGTTTGCTGCAAGGTTTGCAGTATTGAAAAAGAGAGCCTGAACATCAAAAAAACCGGTGACCTGGAGTTTGAGGCAGCTTGCAATCCTATCGGGCAGGCGCTGCTTCTTAATGATGATCGAACTGACCTGAATATTATGCTCGGCCTTAAAACAGGCTACGACATACTATTCTCTAAATATTCTGAAGCCCCTTCAATAACACTTCCTCTTCTGGAACTTCCCTATCAAGGGGATTCAGAAATTGATTTTATAGAATAAACTTCGTATCTGGTTTTTAATTTGTGATATTCAAGCCCCGGAGAAATGCATGTCAGAAAAATCCAAATCCAAATCGGAAACTGATTCTGAACACGACTCTCAACTAATAAAGATCAGGGCTCATCACCTTTGCTGTATTCAGGGGTTCCAGGGGTATGGATACAGTCCTGCCTTTGTTGCCAATATGCGGGCTGTGATTTCGGATCTTGAAGCTCTTCCTTCCAGACTTCTTAAACTTGTAACCGAGTGTGATGCAATCTGTATTTCCTGCCCCAGCAAAAGGGAATGCACTATTCAGGAATCTGTCCTTTCGCGCAGGATCAGACAGATGGATCTTACTGTTCTGGAAAAACTAAAGATAGAAGATGGAACTTTTGTAAAAGCAGATGAAGCTTTCAGGCTCATAAATTCCAAACTTAATAACGCTTCTGATATTGAAGAGGTCTGTGGAACCTGCAAGTGGAGGCAAAAATGCCTCTGGTACATGCAGGCCGGCAGATAAGAATATGGCAGGAAGGCGAGAATCCAAAATATTTTCTTTCGGCCTTACTTTCCTGTGATTTCACCTTAAACCTGCACTTATCTCATAGATTTTTGCAAGAAACTCGATGTTCTGAACTGCGTTCTGCTCTATTCCCAGCTGGTCCGGGGAAAAGCCGAGAGCAAGGCCAAGGAGCTGGGAGTAATGGAGAACCGGGATAGAGTAGTCTGTTTCGAATTTCTCATTGACGGCAAGCTGCCCCCTGTCAAACTGAAGATGGCAGAAAGGACAGGCATTAACTATACAGTCCACTTCTGCTTTCCGGATGCAGGCAAGTTTATGTTCAAGCATTTCCAGGGATTCGGCAGCGTACCCTGAACGGACTCCTCCTCCTGCTCCGCAGCACATCATTTTGTCTGTGTAATCCACACTTTTTGCGCCGGTGGCTTCAACCAGTTCATCAAAGAATACAGGTGATTCCGTTTCTCCGAGATTCCTGTCCTTTGAAGGTTTGATCAGATGACATCCATAGTGCAGGGCTACTTTCAGGTCAAGTGGAGTTGTAATGTAACCTTTGAGTTTTTCAGGTCCGAGTTCCCTGTATAGAAATTCGATTATGTGTCTTACCTCGGCAGTCCCTTTAAACTCCATACCTATTCCTTTGAGACAGCTGTTTGTACAGGCTTTCATTTCAGGATCTTTTTTAAGTTCCATATTTGCATCTGCCAGAGAGCCATAACAGCCGTTGCAAACTGTCAGGATATCTCTATCCATTCTTTCCGAGAGGACTATATTCCGGCTGGCAAGGGCAAGCCATGTTGCTTTATCAAAAGACTTGAACACTCCCGGGGCAGGGCAGCAGGAAGCTCCGGGAAGGTCTGAAGCATCGATTTCAAGTCTCTCCAGGCAGAGTTTAGTTGCTTTCTCAATTCCCGGGTAGCGGTTGGGTACGATACAGCCAAGAAACAGCGATAATTTGTTCATTATTTCTGCCTCCTTATTTTTCAGCCGTCAGTTCATCGAATTTACAGGTTTTGAGGAGAGCTTTCAGCTCTTCAAGGGCTTCAGGATATTTCTGGACGGTCTCTGGTATGGGATCCAGCCCGAGTTCTTCCCTCTTTTTCTTTGTTTCTTCATCAAGGGGAACTGCATGTCCGCATTCAAGAACCATTTCCGAAACACGGCGGTGCTCGGGACGCATAAACCCTTGCCTGACAGCCAGTCTCCTGAGCTCAAGAAGGGCATCTGTAATTGGTATTCCGCGCGGGCAGCGCTCCTGGCAGGTATAGCAGGTTGTACAGAGCCACAGATCGTCGTCTGACAGAACAGCAGGTCTGTTCTTGCGTGCATCCCTAATTATTCTCCGGGTATTGAGCCCGGTATGCCGTCCCGAAGGACAGCTGCCTGTGCATGTACCGCAGTGCATGCAGGAAAGTACATCAAGCCCTGCAGCTTTTAACACTTTTAGCAGTTCTTCACTCATACAGGTTCACTGTCTGGTTTTGATATTGATTCTTCCGTTTTAGAAAAAGTAAAGTATAATCGAAAGAAGCATGTCGGATAAAACCCTGCGTTTAAGGGCAGAATATGATGGCAGAGTTTCTGATTTTTCAGAATGGATAACTTACTTCCATCGGATTTTTCCAGATAGTTTTTCAGTTAGATTCTTTAATGATGAACTCTTTACTAAAATAATTCTTCACTAAACGAATCCTTTATTAATTCTTTATTGTATGTTCGTATTACTCTTATGATATTTAACATGAGCTAATCTACTGGGTTAAAATTCGGATCAAAGGTAATTACAAATAAGGGTAATTACAAATTCTGATAGCTCTTTAGAAATCTTTTGAAAACAAAGATCTGATTCCTTCAGAGATCTGATGTCTTCAGGGGTGAAACTAACTCTATTTTTTGTTTTGCATCTCTATAGTTTAGTGACCTGTTTAATGACCTGGAGCAAAAGTTTTTTTTCTCTTCCGTATAACTCTCGTTTCTTAATTATATGTCTGATCTTATATATAAGATAAGTCATTTTGAGTAAATCCAACACCCCAGAAGTTTATTTTTCCCTGCAATCTTTTTCCAGATGTACGTTCTTCCGACCCTTTTAATCTGATATTTTCAGGAGAAGTTTATTCCGAGGTCTTTAAGCCCATTCAGTTTTGCAAGATTGATGAGCAACGGTGTCAGAGATTCCATTGTACTTGCCTGTTTAAGAGGGCCTCCGTCAAGGGGTTTGAGGCATCCCATATGCCTTGTAAGTTCCATCACAAGCTCCTTTGCTTTTGCATCGTCACTGCAAACAAGTGCATCGTGCACGGCTTTGCATTTAACAACATCTCTGAGTTTCCCTGCAGGGATGTTATGGAAGGCGGCAACAACTCTGGTGGACTCCGGGACATTTTTCTGAATTGCAAGGGCTGCTGAACCCTCTGCAGGAGGCCTGTATGCCATAAAGCTTCCTTCTTTTACCATCGGAACAACAGGCGAAATAACGATCTTATTCTCCAGAGCCTCTTTTATTTCTTCTAGCAAAGGCAGAACGTGGTCAAAACGAATCGTGAGTATTATTACTTCGGCTGCCTGTGAGGCTTCAAGGTTGCCCATGCCGTTAATTGTCATTCTGGATGTATCGAACCCGCAGTTTTCAAGTTCTGATAATGCTTTTTTTGCGGCTTCATCCGCAGTTTCCAGAGATCTGGACCCAATAATTATCTCATTCTTCACACCTTCAGGCATAAGGTTTTGAAGGGCAAGCCTTAACACCATTCCTTCTCCTATATTACCGGTTCCTCCAAGAACAGCTATTTTCAGCTTTTCAGAATTCAATTTGAACAAGACCTCCAGTTTGCTATGTCTTTCCATAACATATGTCAGGAAGTTAATATATCTTCTGTCTTCAATCATTAAATTATAATATTTAATGTTATAGCAAAATTATTTTGTTCAGTTTTAATGCTTTTTTCATGTTTTTGAAAAACAAAAATATTCAGATGCTACTGTTTAATCCTTTTGCTTTCGTTTTAACTGCTGTAAAAATTGATAGAAATATTTATAATGTATCTCGTTATATGTTAAAATAAATTAATTCCGTTTAAGTATTGCTTCATGAATTACTTCGCATATACCTGTGTCCTGTTTACAGCGTTGAGTACTACATAATCACTATTGGGGGTAGTGTATCTGGGGAGTTACACCACAAGAGTATTGTACCTGTTGACTTTGACCGCAGTCTTTACAGGCTTGTTTTCTTCTACCAGTTTTATGGTATATGGAGAAAAGGGATTTACAGGATCTGAACATGAAATTTCTGATTCTCAACTTTCAGGGTCTGCTCTATCAGACTTAGAACTACTTTACTCAGATTCATCTATTCTAATGTACTCAAACTCATCTGTTTTGAAACCCGTGGAGAAAGATTCTGGAACTATCTTTAAAGAAACAATAGAAAACCAGGAAGAAACAGAAGAGAACCTGACTGCATATATCCGTCTTTTTCCCGACACAGATAAAGAAGTCCTGACCTCCTGCGCCACAGTTAAAGAGTGGGATGAAGACTCCGGTACTGATGCAGTAAGTGTCAAGCTGGAATCACTTGAGACAGTATCCTCCCTTAAAGGGGTGTGTTCAGTCCAGCCGGCTATTTCTCCTATTATTAGAAAAATAGACAGAGGAGAAAAAGGGCTTTTTTCTTCAAGGAATTTCCGGAAACCTGATAGTTTTACTGGATCTGGAGTTAAAATAGGAATAATTTCTGATGGTGTAGAAGATATATCCGAAGCCGTAGCACTTGGAGCTCTCCCTGAAGATGTGCATATACTTTCCCCAGGAAAAGGAACTGAGGGTACAGTAATACTCGAAGTAGTCCATGAGGTATCTCCGGGTGCAGAACTGTACTTTCATAGCGCAGGCGATAACAAGCTTGAGTTTAACAGAGCTGTTGATGCTCTTATTGCCGAAGGCTGCCAGATTATCTGTGATGATGTGGGATGGCCCGACGAACCTTTCTTCGAGGACGGAATTGTAGCTTCTCATGTCAGAGAAGTTATAGAAGATCAGGGTATTCTGTATGTAAGTGCAGCAGGTAACGATGCAGGACGACATTACCAGGGAATGTTTTTTGACAACGGATCGGGCTGGCATGATTTCAGTTCAGGAACCAGCACTTCCAGAAACATTTACATAGATATCCCTCAAGGGGAGAAGACGACTGTAGTCCTCCAGTGGAATGATTCTTGGAACAGTTCCGAAAACGATTATGATCTCTACCTCTATGACCTCTTCAGTGGGAAAGAACTTGCCGCAAGTAAAAAGGTTCAGAGCGGTACAGGTACCCCTCTTGAATATGTCAAGTACACCAACACGGAAGAAACCTTAAAGAAAGTCAGTGTTTCCGTCAAAAAACATTCCGGAAAAGATAGGATACTGGAAGTTTACATTTATGCGAACTCTTCAGTAAAAATCCATCCTGATAACCTTGTTGAGGAGGACTCTGTCTTCGGGCATCCTGCCGTCCCGGAGGTTATTTGCGTTGGAGCTGTTGATTCGGGAAATCCACAAATTACAGGTATAGCATCCTATTCTTCGCGCGGTCCTGTAAGCATTTACTATCCCGAGTACGAGCTCAGGAACAAGATAGATTTCAGTGGGCCAGGTAGTGTGAGAGTTTCAGGCACAAATGGGATGGACAGCCTCTTTGCAGGTACAAGCGCTTCTGCTCCCTCTGTTGCAGGGATTTGTGCTCTTGTCTGGAGCATACATCCTGAGAAGAACAGCAGTGAAATCCGTGAAATTCTGTGCTCTTCAGCCGAAGACCTTGGAGAACCAGGTTATGATACTGTCTTCGGGTATGGTTCGGTCAATAGTAACACAGTCTACCTTCTTGAAAACCTTTATACAGGCAGCAGCTTATCATCGGAAAAATCCGGAATTTCACCCGCGGGAGCAAAAGGGATATTTACACTGAAAATTTCCGTGCCCCTTGAACAGATCTGCTACGTGGCAAAATTACCCTCCGGGGAAAAGTAAAAGTGTTCCTTTGATGACTTCTTATGGAACAGACAGTTACCTCGGCTTTAATTTCCTGTTTTGAAGTTTTAATTCCGGCTTTCCCGGTCATACTTCACTCTAACAACAGAATCCCGACACATGAGGTCTTTTCCGGTTTGCAGAATTCAAGAACAAGTCCTGCTTCTTCCATTGCTTTCTGGACATTTATTCCAACAGCCTCGGGTGCAAAGCGCCTCATTTCAGGCTTTATGCATTTTTCAAGGTTGCAGATCTCACATTCATTGCAGGAGCCGGGTCTCAGGAGGTGTGCAAAGGTAAAGCCTTCCCTGAAAGCTTCCTGTTCAAGCTCTAACATCTTATGAAAGGAATCCTTCCGAAGCCCTGACCAGGCTTCAAGAACGTCCTGAATTCCTGATGTGTCATATTCGTCTACAAGGAGAAGGGCACTGCTGTACTCCCTTATGACTTTCCTGAACTCATCAATCGACATGACATAGGGAGGGCAGCTCAACCTCTTTCCATAACCTCTGCATCCGTAAGCACACTTCAATGCAATCCTATTCTCAATAGGAATATCTCCTGCTTTCAAAAAATAAGCCTTAATTCCCATTTCCGATGCCTTTTCAACAAGGTCCTCATATTTCCCAAGCATGATAACCCCTTTTCAAGCCCTGTCTACTTTGTTTCTGTTTATTTTACTTTTTGTTTCCTTTTAATTTGTCTCCCTTCTAATTATTTTTTCTGTTTTAGAAAAAAATGGGACTTACAATGTAATGATATTTCTTTCATCTTTTTACAGGGTAAATCTGAAAATCAAGTACTCTTACATATCTATTCATTAGTTTCTGTTAATCTCATTTTATGGATACATTTTCTATAGATTTAGAAAAATGGGAGATAAACCTGAAAAACTTACAAAAACTTCTGGAAAAATAGTGATAGTGGTAGAACAACCACTATCAAATGCGAAGGTTACATGTCAACTGCACTTAATTCTAAATTTGCACGTATAGGGTTATAATGCAAAAACATCCCATTGGCTGATTAATGAAATAATCAGGTTAAATCTCTAAACAAGTGGCATGAACCTTTATACTATCTAAATCATGATATTTACGATATGTTTCTAGCGCTTACTTGCTTTCGAAGCACATAAGTTCTATCCGTTTTCAGGCGGCTGGTCTCCAGAAGCCGGGGAAGTAATGTGGTTTATAGCTTATCTTCGATATAGTTTTCTTCTGTGTCGTCCCTGTCCAGAAACCTGGTATATAACGAGTTTTGCTCTCTATCCTTGAACTTTCCTTCGTTGTTCTCCAGAACCCTGGAATGTAGCGAGGTTTGTAGCCAGTTCTTGATGGGACTTTTTTTATTGTTATTCCTTTCCAGGATCCAGGGATATATCTGGGTTTACTCTCAACCTTCGGACTTTCCGTAACTGGACTCCAGAAGCCGGGAGTATAGCGAGGCTTATAGCTGAGCTTCGATATCTTCTTTTTCTCTGTTATTCCTTTCCAGAAACCAGGGATATATCTAGGCTTACTCTCCGGAGCCGGTTTCCAGAATCCCGGAATATAACGAGGTTTATAAATGATCTTAGATAACTTCTTTTTCTCTACGGTTCCTTTCCAGGAGCCGGGAGTATACCTGGGTTTACTTTCTGCTGCTGGTTTCCAGAATCCGGGGACATACCGGGGTTTGTAGCCAGTGTTCGATATAACTTTCTTCTGCGCTGTACCTTTCCAGGAACCTGGAATATAATGGGGCTTACTCTCTACTTTTGGAGATTTATTGACCTTTATCTCTGTTTTCTTAGCTGTGTTATCAGCCTTTGGTTTTACTATCTGTTCCTTAACCAAGATGCCGACCTCATAATATAATTTACTTTCTTTGACTATTAAATAGCATGTAAAAACATTAAATGCGTCAAATAACGCACTTAATAAGCTAGAATATGCTCTTAGACATATAAATAAATATTTAACAGTTTCTGTCGGCTTCCTGGCTATACTCAGAGTAATTTTCTGGCCAATGAATTTGATTTTGATTTAATTGAGTTCATACAGACAATATATTATTGCTAAAAAATGTCATTAAAAAAGGCATTTTTTTTATAATTTCTGCTAAACTGGCTATTGTGGGTTACACTTCTATAATTGAGGGCAGATAAACCTAATAAAGGGATTCCCATGATTAAGAAAATACCTTTAACCGAATTGAAAAACCGTATGAGATGCTTCAGAAAACAGATGGACTTATCAAACCCTGATTGGGAAATCGCTGTTATCTTTAGCAAAATCAATCTTTATTACTTTACCGGCACCATGCAGGACGGAATGTTAATCATTCCCAGGAACGAAGAGGCGACATTATGGGTGCGGCGCAGTTATGAAAGAGCGGTGGACGAATCATTGTTTTCCAGTATAGAACCAATGAACAGTTTCCGTGATGCTATCGGGAGTGTAAGTAAAGCAAGCAAGCTTCCGGATACGGTATATCTGGAAACTGAAGTAGTCCCTCTGGCTTTATATCAAAGGTTTCAAAAATATTTCCCCTTTAAGAACGTTAAACCCGTTGATGCTCAGATTTGCGCTATCAGAGCAGTAAAAAGTGAGTATGAACTGTCTTTGCTGCGGGAAGCCGGCAGGATCCATCAGCATGTTCTTGAGAACCTTGTACCCGGGATGTTGCGGGAAGGAATGAGTGAAGCTGACCTGTCAACTGAGCTGTTTTCAGTTCTTGTAGAGAAAGGGCACCACGGAGCATGTCGTTTTGGCATGTTCGATACGGAGATGATCCTGGGAAATGTCTGTTTCGGGGAAAGCTCCATTTATCCGACTTACTTTAACGGACCCGGCGGAAAGTTCGGGTTGTGCCCAGCAGCACCCGTGCTCGGAAGCAGGGATCGGAAATTAAGAAAAGGTGACCTTGTCTTTGTTGACGTCGGATGCGGAGTTGACGGTTACCACACGGACAAGACAACAACGTACATGTTTGGATCTTCCCTCCCGCAGTATGCGATAGACATCCACAATAAATGTGTGGATATACAGAATGAAGCTGCATCAATGCTGAAATCCGGAAATACTCCTTCCCAAATCTATGATGCCATAATGAATAGACTCGATAAGGAATTCCTGCAAAACTTCATGGGCTTCGGCAACCGTAAAGTTAAATTCCTCGGGCATGGAGTCGGCTTATTAATCGATGAAACTCCTGTAATTGCCGAAGGATTTGATGAGCCCTTGCAGGAAGGAATGGTATTTGCCCTCGAACCTAAAAAAGGAATTGAAAATATCGGTATGGTCGGAATCGAAAACACCTTCATAGTAACTGCTGAAGGTGGAGATTGCATTACAGGAGATAATCCGGGTTTGATTCCTGTATATTGATTATTACATACTGAATAAAAGCCAGGGTTTAATAGCTAATAGAAAATTGATAAGTGAGAAAGTACAGTTCTTAAGAACAAAGTATGGATTGCTTTGATAGTTGCTATCTCTCTTTGCAGCTATCTAATTTCTTTTTTAACACAGAAAGAAAACCGTCTCATGCTTTATGTTTTAAGCCATTTTAGTAGATCTGGTTCCACAGCAGGGTTTATAATATATTTTGTGAACTTCCATTCTGCTTCGGAAATAATAATATCGTCTTCCCGTAACTTTTTTATATGCCAGTGAGTAGTACTTTTGTCTAAACTCAGCTTTTCTGAGATTTCCTGATTTGTAATCCCAGGATTTTCCAGAATATTAAGAAGTATTTGTTTTCTTGTATCGCCTTTAAGATGTGCTATCATTATTTTTTCGTTGTTTGTTAAAACATAGGAATTTTGAAAAGCTCTTGTGAACTTTCCTCCACTCATTAAAGTCAATTTCTCTTCACCTTTGAGTGCCTTCAGCTGATACCTCACAGATCCCCGGCTAATATTCAGGCCTTTTGAAATTTCGGATGGTGTGCATCCCGGCTTGTTCAGCACGTAATTAATAATTTCCTTTCTCTTTTTATATTTATTTATGTTCTTTATCTGGCCCAGGACTATTGGAACCAGTTTAAAAAAAGAAATAAAAGCAATCAGATATCCCACGATGTAAGCTATCTTGAATGATAAAGGGAATTCCCAGAAGGTAAGAGTCCTATCCGCCCCGCTCATATCGACGGTATCGCCCAGCTTTTCGAGCTCTTCATCAGGTGGGCAGGGACCAACAGTATATCCTCCAGCATCTGCACTAGCTGTGCCTACGGTACTCAAAACGAGAATAAAAAGTAAGCTCGCCTTCCACATAATTTGATTAATTCAATTTCTATATTCAGATTGTATAATCTTCTGTCCCGGTTACCTTGTACCCGTATACTTCATACTTCCAGGTTCCTGGTTCAATTCCGTTTGGATTTTGAATATTCAGGCGAATCCTGCCGTCAGTTGTGCCGTCTGCATTGTCGTAGTAAGGACCTAACACTGAGCCACTAGGTGTGTATATCTTAAGCCGAAGCGAATTAGTTTGGTATCCCCAGTTAAGGTCCACAACCAGAAGGGTTATGCTGCTACTTACAGTTTTTTCATGCAGGTTTGTCTCTCCCTGCCTGATCGTATCATATATTGTCTGGATACCAGTATCCCCGTCAACTGTCTAGGTTTCAGTGTCAGTTACAGGTGTTACGGTATAGTTGCTTGAGATTTCTTCTTTATCTATATTCTCAGTTGTTGCTGCTGCAGTGGAAGATAAAAAAAGCAAAGTTGTCAACATAATCAAAAATATCTTTCTTGACATTGTTAGCCCTCTTTTTAATACTTGTCAAGATAGTTTACTTAAATTTTATGACCAAATCGTCCAACTGACAATTTAATAGCCCTATAAATCTCCAAAAAACTCGGATTTAGGTTCACCTATACTCTCAGTTGGATGATTTGGCCACAAATTAATTATAAGAGTAAATTCATGAAAAAAATGAACATTAAAAAGATGTTTAGTGGAGCTCAAATTCTCTCTGGAAAAGTCTATTTGAACCCCACGTCGCCCGGAGGCATGAGTTAGTGTTAGCCTTGCAATTATTTAAGGCTTGCTTGATCCGCCTCCTGGGAAATAAACAGGAGTGATTGTGACAATGAAGAAGAAATATTGGAATAGGAATATTGTTTTTGACAATATTCCTGATGAGCACGGCCTTTGTGCCGGTGGCGAGTGCCGAAATATTATCTGAAGATGCTATTGATATAGCAGTTGCAGAGCCAGGACTAATTACATCAGAGGAGCTAAACTCGATAATCAAACAGATTCCTCCAACAGATTCCCATATCCTGGAAAAAATGAGTGAAAATGAGGGCGCTTTAAGAACGTATGGCAAAGTTCCTGAAATTACAACAGGTACTGAAGTTTACAAATGGCTTAATACGTTGGATTGTATCAGGGTTAACCTGAATGAGAGCAATGAAATGAAGCCATACTTTTACCCTGCAGGCCCACTTGTAGCATACGGTACACATGCAGACGGTTATTTTTGGATTATTGTCGACGAAAGGTATGATATTAAAAACGAGGATTTTGATGCCATTGTCGATCTAATAAATAAACAAGCAATAAAACTAAACATTAAAGATGTGCCAATTGTTTTTTCTACTGGCACCCCAATAAATATTACTTCTGCTTCCATTAATCAAGTTTCAACAAGTTCTGTAGACCCGTACCTTGTTTATCGTCGCCCTATTACAGGAGGGATAGCGCTTACTATAGTTAATGGGGGTTCTGGAGCTGACGGGACTATAGGATTTGCTGCTAAAAGAAATAGTGATAATGCCAATGGATATGTAACTACTGGACATACATCTTGGTTCCAAACGGGCTTACCATCATACCAGCCAATATACGGCTCTGGAAATCAGGCTGGAACAGTTTCAAAAATCGGTACAAATACTGATGCAGCTTTTGTACCATATAGTAATGTTGCGGCTCGAATACATACCGGTGGAGGAAATTTTGTGAACGTAGATGGTTACTATTCGGGCGGAATTTCAGGCATGACTCTTACAAAATCTGGAAGAGCAAGTGGATCTGTGACAGGACAATACATCGGAGTTTTGACAGGTCAGACCATTGGTGGGCATTATATGGATAAAATAGAATTAATGACTACAACATGCACAAGTGGAGATAGCGGTGGACCTGTATATGCTTATTATAATGGGAATTATAAGATCGTTGGAATAATATGTGGATGGACGACAGTAAATCAATCTATACCAGCCACTGTTTATATTCCATGCGGGGAAGTAACGTCTAAGCTCGGTGTAACTCCTCTTACAGCATAAACTTTAAGACGTAAATATTTGCGTCTTTTTCATTTTTAAAGAATTTCCGCGAGGAAAATCGGCAAATAAGTTGTACGTTTGTGTACGTCTGCGGAGTTTGGATAGAAGATATCAATCGGATCTCAGAAACTGAGTTTAGAGTAAGTATAATAGTTTTCTTTCAGTGACTCTGTAGAAAACCTACCTAAGTCAGTTTCAGGAGGACGAAAATAACTAAGTAAAAATGAATCCGACCATTCAGTTAAAATTAATGGAGATTCATTGTATCAGAGGATTTCTACAGAGCCCTTTCAGTCGCAATAATTAAAAATCTGCAGTTATTTGTGTTTTTTTATTTTTTAATTGTTTCTGAATTTGCCTGCATAAGTTAAAAATGGAGGGACTTTACCTGAAAATCAGAACATTGATAGTTATCTGCCTGCTTATGGTGTCACTGATACCTGGGTCGGGCTGCATTGACAGTAGTAGCGAACCAGTCAAAGAAGCCAAACTGGATGAAGTAACAGACAGTCAGGACACTTCATCCAATGCTACAGTAGAAACTGCTCATGAGGAAAACTTCTCGGAAGAAAGCAAAGCTATCATTGAGTCTGAAAAAAAAAGCTCTTTTTTCGGATATTACAGTAAAAAAAGCCTACAGTTTGAGGCAGATGTTCCTCCTTATTCTTTACCTCTAAAAGCTTCTGAAATTGCAAATTATGAATATTTCTCCCAGAAAATTCCCCTGACAAACGACAGCAGGAATTTACTGTACAAAAATGGATTCGTTGTAATTGAAAGTGGAGCAGCCGGAGGACTGTTCGAAGCAGAGCCTGTGAGAGTAAACGAAACTTACAAGGATCTAAAAATGGCTGGCGTTCCTATCTTCATCACGACGGATTCTCTTCTTCATCTTTATCACATCCAGTTTGATGAAACTTTAAAACGGGTCGAAGAAAAGGAATTTTACGACATCCTTTGGAAACTTGATAAAGCTCTCCTTGAAGCCTCCATCGAGGATTATAACAGGTCGGTAGAGAATAAAGCTTCTGACGAAGTAGTAGAAGCTGCTAGAAGAAATGTTGCCTACTTTGCCGTAGCTTTGAGCCTACTTGAACCGAAACCAGAGCAGATAGAAGAAAAACTGGTAATTCCAGGGAAGAATTTCGATTCTCAGGATGCAAAACAATACAGTGTTGGAATCCCCTCATTTGTAAAAGATGATGTAGAGGCCGAAATACGCCTGATAGAGGCTCGAGAAGGTTCTGCACTTTCTCCGATTTTCAATTACGATGAAGATTACTCTCAGTACGCCCCACGGGGACACTATACATCTTCTGAGAAATTGAAGAACTACTTTAAGGCCATGATGTGGCACGGTAGAATAAGTCTGCTACTTCAACCGGACATGATTACTGCAAAAGAATTAACGACGGAATATTCGGTTACAGAAAAGTCAGCTGCGGAAAAATCTGAAAAGCAGGCCAGAATTCAGACCATTCAGGCCCTTTTGATTTCTGACCATTTTGACAGGGACAAAAACCTTCAGGCTGAATGGGACAGAATCTATGACGTGACAGCTTTCTATGTCGGTTTTTCCGACGACCTCGGGCCTTATGAATATGCAAAAGCTCTGGATACTGTCTTTGGGAATGATAGAGAAGAACCAAGCTTGGATAGAGAAAACCTTACAGCACTGAAGACCGAGCTGGAAAGATATGAAAGCCCGAAAATCTATGGAGGTACCGGAGAAATAATTCCAGTAGGTTCAGAAACTGAAAACAAAACTCTTGAGGCCACGAAAGGGTTCAGGTTCATGGGGCAACGCTACACTCCAGACTCTTATATTCTACAGAAACTCTATCCTCCAGCCCTGAACATCATGGATCTCCTCGGTTCTGAAAGAGCCAGAAAACACCTGAAAAACCTGAATGTTTCCGAAAACGAAGAATACAAAATGCACTATCTATCTCTGGAAAATGAATTTGGAGCTCTTGATGAAGATGACTGGAATAAAAACCTTTACTGGGCCCAACTATACGCCTTAAAGCCTCTCCTTGTAAGTTATCCAGAGGGCTATCCTACCTTTATGCAGACCGAAGCCTGGGAAGATAAACAGCTGAATGCGGCTCTTGCTTCCTGGACCGAACTCAGGCACGATACTATTCTCTATTCAAAGCAGGCCTATTTCACAAGTGCATTCTATAATCTGGAAGAAAAGCCTGTTCAAGGATATGTGGAGCCAGTACCTGAATTCTATGCCAGGATGCTTGCCCTTACAAAAATGGCACACAGCGGGCTGGCGGAAATGAAGGTGCTTGATGAGCAGTCGGATAAAGATTTTACAACTCTTGAAAGCACCCTTGAAAAGCTGATGGAAATCTCGGTTAAAGAGCTTGAAAACAAAGAGCTGACAGATGAAGAGTACGAATTCATCAAAAATTTCGAACAAAATATAGCCCCGATGCTTGAGAACGTGGAAGAGGACGCCCAGAGCTCTGTCATGGTCGCCGATGTCTATACAGATGGGGAAGGGAGGGTTTTGGAAGAAGGAACCGGAAAACTGGACCTGATAGTAATAGCTTATAAACAGCCTGATGGCAGGATTGTACTTGGAGCAGGTCCTGTAATGAGTTATTACGAATTCTGGCAGCCCTCAGGGGAAAGATTAACGGATGAAGAATGGAGAGAAATGCTAGAAAGTAATCCTCCTGGAAGGCCGGAATGGGTTAAATCCTTTAAGGTGTAAAAGACGCTATCTTGAATAGCTTGTCTTTTTTATCCATTTTTTTCTTTTTAAGAATCTGTTGAAATACAAAAAATACCTAAATTGGGGAAAAATAAATGAAGAATAGATTCAAAAGACATTTACTGCTCACCTTGTTCCTGATAACCTTCTCCATTTTTATTTCAGGTTGTGCAGAAGAGTCCGGTGCCGAAGAAGTTTCATCTAACATTCAACCCAGTGCTGAAGAAATTGTGTCTAACATGCAGATGGAAATGGACAGTCTCGAAGACTATTCTTTTACTATGTATGTAAATTCAACTTCAAGGCAGCAGAATCCAGAAGTGCATGAAATTATATGGAAAAAACCCGATTTAATGAAAATGACTATTTTAAGCCCGGATAAAGATACGGAAGTAATTATGGCATTGACGGAGATTTCCAATGGATCTATAATTCCGAATCCAGGACTGTTTTCAAAACGGAGATTTCTGATGATTTTAATGATTTGAAACTCTTCGAGCCTGATGTTTATGCTGAGTTTTTGAATGGTATTATTCTTAATGGGAAGCTACCTTCCCTCCTCGGGACCGAAAACATCGATGGGAATAACGCATATGTACTTGAGCTTACCCCTTCCGAGAAAAACGAATCGCTCCAATGGAAATCAAAAATATGGGTTGACGGAGAAAACTGGATGCTCATCAGGTGTGAACTGTATGACAATGAAGGGAATCCTTATCTTGAGATAGAAATCCGGGATGTGAAATTGAACGCTGGAATTCCAGACTCTGAATTTAAAGTTCCAGATGGCGCGCAGGTAAAAGTACTGGGATCGGAAGACTTCAAAAATGAAACCGAAAAAATGACGCTTGAAGAAGCAAAACAGTTTATTGATTTTGAAATACTCACTCCTGAATATCTTCCGGAGGGCTACGAATTTAATTATTCAATGGTCTCTTCCAGTAAGGATATGCCTTATTCGACTTTTGTCCATAGTGGTTTCAGCGTTTTTGCAGGGCAGCATTACGAAAAAATCACTCTCGTGTATACAAAAGGAGATAATGAAATACGTATCATTGAAGGCGTTTCTGAAAAAGGCTTACCTGAAATTCAGGATTTTGAAAATGAAGGAGAATATATTCAGGTAAATAACATGAACGGTACGATTTCTCCAATATTTGGTGGAAATATGAAAGCTCTGACTTGGCAAGATGAAGAGCTTGAAGTCACTATCATCTCCTCTCTTGATAAGGCAGAGCTGCTTAATATAGCAGAATCTTTTCCTGAAGCTTAATGAGTTCTCAAAAAAGAATGAGTAAAGATGAAGCTCAAAGCTTCATCCTTCAAATTTATTCTATTATTGTTCCTGTTTTCTTGCCATTTTCTTCTTTGCAAGCTTCTCAATAATTCCGAGGCTAACCTCGCTGCCACCTACGCTCAGTTTCCGTTGGCAACTGCGCTGTCAAGGAAGTGTTGTTCTGTCAGAATGCGGACAACAAGAGAGGTATGTCTTCCGGGTCCTGACTGTTTCTCGTGAGAAATCAGATAAAGAATGATTTTGCGGGTTTCTGATTTAACCACTCTATGGTGATGAAGAGGCGGTATTAGCCTAATTTTTGCTTTACTTTAAAAAGCTCCATGATAAAAAAGCTCATATATCTTAATCAGTAATTATCTTAATTATTAAGATACTTTTTGATTAAGAGGATATACCATGAAAAGAAGATCCCAAGGTGTAAGCACAGAAGTTCTCATCATTAAGATGCTTATAAAAAAAATTAGTAGTTTTGTAAAGTGCAACGAACATTTACGAAAAGTCTCAAAATTGATGATATTACTAAACAATCTGCGAGAAATCCCTCTCTGCATAAGTCACAGGGTGGGTGAACGGTCATGAATCTGTCGAGAATTTCAATTAAGATAGCAGTGGTTATGCTCATTGTTATCTCAAATATAAATGTGGTTAGTGCAGGGACTTATGAGCCATCACCAAATGCAAATTTTGAAATTCTCTCAGCTGAGGTTAGTCCGCAGCCGGCCAGACCCGGACAAGATATGTTTGTAAAAATCAATATTGAAAATTATGGAAGAAAACCTGCTGAAGGTATTGTTTTAGAGATAGAAGATAACTATCCATTTCATTTCAAATATTCAAATACAGAATACAATGTTTCAAAACATTATACTGAACCAATCACAGTTATTCCGAAGATTTCCGAATACGGTAACTATGAAGCATTTTATCATTTCACTGTCGACCCAAAAGCAAAATCCGGAGAATATGAGCTAACATTCAGGATCTCCAGTAACGAGAATAATGCAATATCCAGAATGAAAAATGGTGAGGCAGGCTATATAAAAAATATAAAAATTTATGTTGAAGGGAAACCTGATCTTGAAATTGAGTCCCTGTTATCCGATGAGGTTATCCAGCCGGGAGAAAATTTTAACTTGTCAGTTAAAGTGAACAGTGTAGGGACAGGAAATGCAAAAAATGCACGTATTAGTTTGGATCTGGATGAACTCCCGGAGATAGCCCCTCTGGATGACAACAGCAAATTTCTTTCTCTATTAGATGCGGGAAAGTCCGAGACTGTGAATTTCCATTTGCAGCTCAGTAAAGAGGCTGAGGCAAAAACATACAATATCCCGATTAGAGTATCTTTTACTGATGAAGCTGAACAGTTAAACCTCTCTACTATAGAAACAATAGGGTTTCTGTCCAGGGGCAGAGCAGAATTGAGTTTTGCTTCAATTAAAACTGACCCTGTTTTACCAAAAGAAGGAGATTCGGTCGAACTCACTCTGCGGGTGGAAAACCCGGGCACTGTATCTGCAAAATCAGTTCAGGTCTATGCGGATCATCCTTTCAGGGGAAACAAACAGTCATTCGTTGGAACATTAGAATCCAATGAAGACGGACCTGCTATCTTCACTTTTATCATCGATAAAGAGGGAAAGTATGAATTTCCTATCGCTATCACCTACAGTGACGATTTCGGAGATCACGAGTTAAAAACCAATGTAACTATTTATGCGTCAGAAGGCGGTTCAAACACTGGAAGCTCTATAGCTATTATATTTATACTTCTCATTATTGGCGGTCTTCTTTATCGCAACTCCCAAGCCGGAAAAGCAAAGGACAGGATTATTCGGTATTTGCACAAAGATCGCCACTCGGATAAAGAGAACACCAAATGACCGGAAGATGGTGAAAATGCTGAAGGATAATGTCAATGTCGGTTTTGTCAGTGCATCAACTTCCATCCGGAGAGGGAACAAAAAAACTACTATCTTCATTATTCTTGTTCTCACTCTCATTTACCTGAATCTCGTATTTCTGCCTTCGCTGACACAGGGCATGGTGTACACTTTCATATTACCTATTAGGGACTATGAATTCGGAGACATTGTTGTTGAGCCCACAGGAGATAACGCCTATATAAGCGATGTTGATAATGTTTTGTTAAAAATAGAAAGTATTGATGGAGTGGAAGGAGCCACAAAGAGACTGGGTACCGGAGGTTCGCTGCAATATCGGCAAAAGGTTGTTCCGAGCGCCAGAATTTTGGGAGTTATCCCCTCCGGTGAGGAAGCAGTATCCAAATATCCCGATATTGTGACCCAGGGAGAGTTCTTAGGTAAGCTCGCCAGGGATGAGATCATGCTTGGCGCCTCACTGGCAGGCATTGGCGAATCGTCAGAAACCCTCGATACTCTTGAAGGTGTTACTGTCGGTTCGATAATCACTGTAAGATATAGTAATGGTGTTGAGAGGGAATACAAAGTCAAAGGAATTCACGGTAAAGGGACTGGGGATATAGAAGCTAAAGATGTAACTGCATTAGTCCACTATCAAGAACTTGAGTCAGTCCTTAATATGTCCGGTGAAGGCAAAGCATCTTCTGTGATAGTAAAAACTGCTGTAGGAGAGGAAGACAGGGTTAAGGAAAAGATCATCACTGTTGGAGTAAAAGAATATGTATCCACATGGCAGGAAAAAATCGAAGTCTCTATCGATCAAGGTCTGCAAAGTATGAGAGTCATTGATCTGATGTCAACTGTAGTCGGTTTAATTGTGGGTGCTGCACTGATCTTTATCATCATTTACATTAATACGCTAAACAGAAAAAGAGAAATTGGCATACTAAAAGCTATTGGAATCAGTCCCGGATCAATAATTATTTCTTATTTTTTTATTAGTCTGTTTTATGTAATCTCCGGAGTTGGCCTGGGTCTGGTCTTATTTTTGGCCGTTGCCCTTTACTTACGGGCAAATCCTCTGATATTCTTCGAGACACTTGAACTGGCTCCGGAAATCAACATTTCGCTGCTGGCTCAAAGTGCATTTGCCATGATCTTCATGGGAATAGTGGCGGGATTCCTCCCTGCGTGGTTCGTTACAAGGCAGAAAATGTTGGATGCTATATGGGGCAAATAATATGATAAAAGTAAAAGACCTGAAACGGTACTATGAATCCGGGGAAGAAACTATAGCGGCTCTTGACGGCGTTTCCTTCGATATCGGGAAGGGGGAGTTCATCGCAGTTATGGGGGCAAGCGGGAGCGGTAAAACAACGCTGTTGCGAATCTTAGGTTTGATCGATGGTTATACCACAGGGGAATATTTCATTGACTCTCTTGACACGGCTGGTCTGTCAGACACGGAAAAGACTAACTACAGGTTAACGCAACTCGGTTATGTTTTTCAGGACTATGCATTGATCAATGAGATGACCGCACTGGAAAACGTGTATATCCTTTCTTTAATGGAAGGAAAGCCAAAAAAGGAATCGATAGAAATTTCACTGGAAGCATTAGAAAAAGTCGGTCTGGGAGGTAAAGCGAACAGAGTGCCAAACCAGCTCTCAGGAGGAGAAAAGCAGCGTGTTGCCGTTGCACGGGCTATTGCGAAAAATCCGGGTGTTTTATTTGCGGACGAACCCTGTGCAAATCTTGACACAAAAACCTCCGAAGAAGTGCTGGAATTATTTAAGGAATTAAACACTAAATACAGGCAAACGATCGTTATGGTGACCCACGAACCCTGGCACGTGAAGTATGTTTCCCGTGTCATCGAGCTTAAAGACGGTATCATCATCTCGGATGAGAAGACGGCAGACCGACATCGAAATAATGATATGGACGGATAATATTTGAGATAATTTACCATTTAAAAATGAAACTGCATTTTAAGGATGAATAACCCGACTTTGACAGTTTTCACTCCTTAATTTACAGTAATTCTGGTACACTACCCGTCCTCTCTTCCTGATCAATCATATATCTCAGCCCCATAAGCGTTACTATATCGACGAAAAGGTCAAAGAGTCCATAGAGCTGAATGTCAAAGAAGTCGAAGACATGGACGAAGAATAGATCAGCAAAAGAAGAAAAATTACAGGTAAATGTGAAAGACATTACTGAGTCAATCAAGAAAGCAACTGCGAAAATCGAAGAAGTCAAGGACATCATAGAGTTGGTTCACAGCCAGAATTATTCCGATGGGAAAGCATATATTCTCGTTGGGAATAGTGTCAAATGTCCTTAATTTTGCCTGCATTTTTGGTTGAACACAATAAAACTAAGAACACTTTTATTACTTTTGACTGTCAAAGTTGGGTAACTATGATTGACTCGAAGCGTGATAAATTATTTGAAGAAATTATGCAGGCTGGCAGAGAAGAATCCCGTCTATCAATTCTTTTCAGGAACTTAATAGCAGAAAAAGTTGGAAGTAATATAACCGACCAGGAATGTATGGATTTTCTTATGGAAATGGGAAAAGCAACTCCCGGAGATCTGGCCAGAATAACTGGTCTGACAACAGGAGCAATAACAAGCGTAATTGATAGGCTGGAAAGAGCAGGTTTTGTGAAAAGAGAAAGAGATACAAAAGACCGAAGAAAAGTCTTTGTCAAACCAATAGCTGGAAGCGCTGAAAAAGCAGAGAAGGTTTATAGTTCTTTTGTTGAAGATATGCTTCAATATATGGATAAATATTCTGATTCGGAACTCGAGTTAATTAGAGATCACTATCAAAACATGGCTAAAATTTTTGCCAGGCAAATCGAAAAACTGAATCAGGAAAAGTAAAAGAGTAAAAATAGAATGAAATAAAGATGAAGCTCAAAGCTTCACCCTTCAAGTTTATTCTATTATTATTCCTGTTTTCTTGCCATCTTCTTCTTTGCAAGCTTCTCAACAATCCCAAGGTTAAGTTCTGCACCGTCTACACTCAGTTTGCCATTGGCAACTGCACTGTCAAGGAGATGCTGTCCAACAAGAGTACGGACGATAAGAGTCGTGTAGCCGTCCGGGCTTCCTACGGCTCCGGCAGAGATGTCAGCTTTGAGGGCGGTAAAGTCCGTGCATACTCCACAGCCCGGGCGGACTGTATCCTCAAGTTCTGCAAGTGGGATCACATACTGGGTCCCGTCGTTGAGAGTGATTTCGAGCTTGCCTTTTACATCAATGCGGCAGACTTTCATGGGTTCGAGTGCGTACTCGCTTTTTAGCTTGCCTGCGATGAGCTTTTCGTAGTCGAAGTTTTCAGTACAGAAGAGCCCGAGCACGAAACGTATGGAATTCTTGTACGGGCGCACAAGCTGGTGGTCGGTCTCAAGCATCTTGCGGACTGCCTGAACGACACAGGGGACTCCGACAACTGCAATGTTTCTGTACTTTCTCTTTATTACTGCTTCCTTGAGGGAAGAGACAAGAGGCACCCACCAGTTGTACCGGCTTCCTGCCTGACCGATAAGAGCTTCACTTTTAGTAATTACCATGGAGTGAGGCTTGAGGGTCCAGGGGTCTTCGGTGACTGTCACAACTGCATCAACAAGGCCGGTATCAAGGGCATTTGCAAGGATTGCAGTAACTGCTCCTCCGCTCTGTTTTTTCGGGATCTCGAATTCTGCTTTGCCGGCAGTGATTTCCAGGTAGTCTCCGAGCAGGCTTGAAGGCTGTTCATCTAACCTCGGGCATACTTCATAGCAGGCTCCACAGGGTACATCGTCAACAGCAGCCTTGCAGTAATTGTTGCTTTTCGGGTGTGTGGAATTGCCACCGGTTTCGAAGTACAGGGAATCAGCAGGGCAGACTGCAACGCAGGCTCCGCAGCCTGAGCAGAGTCCTGTGTCCCAGACTTTTGATTTGAGATCAAGATAACTTTTACTGATTGGTTTCTTTTCTGCCATTTCTGATCACTCCCAGACATATTTGCTTGCGAAAGGCCGGCTGCTTGCAGGTCCGATCCTTGTGTAGTTTGTGTCCAGGAACTCTGCGGGGTCAAGATCAAAGTGTTCGCAGAAGCTCTTTATAACCGGGGAGATGCGCTCAAGGTCGCTCTCGGTGAACTCAAATTTCTTGGCTCCTACTCCGAGGAGGTAATCATCCACATCACCGCGGATAATGATTTCTCCCCCGTGAATTCCGCTTCCTATGCCTCTGTCGGTCATGGCTTTTTCTTTGCCAATGCCAAGCACGAGCACAAGGCCGCCTGCCATATATTCTCCGAGGAAGGAATGGGCTGTTCCGCCTACTACGAGTATGGGTCTTGCTTCAACCTCATACTGTTTCATGTGGATGCCGCCGCGGTATCCGATGTTGTTCTTTATAAAGACCTTTCCTCCGCGCATCCCGTGAGCAACCGCATCTCCTGCGCTTCCGTGAATTACAAGCATGCCGCTGTCCATTGTGTTTCCGGGGGCGTGTTCGGCGTTCCCGTTTACTATACAGGTGGGACCACTCATGAACATTCCCAGGTCTCCTCCGGGAACTCCGTTAATTGTGATGCGGACATTGCCCCTTAAGCCATCTCCTATAAAGCGCTGTCCGAGTATATTGTCAAGGATAATCTCTTCTGCCCCGTCCGCAACTGCAGCTCTGATCTTCTGGTTGAGGGGGGTGTAGTGCATACCTTTTGCGTCGATTCTTACCGTCTTCATGTTCAGGCCCCCGCTGGCAGTACGTCCAGGATCTTAAGCATTCCTTCATCCAGCATATATCCGCGCAGGCGGTCCCTGTTTCCGCGCAGGCTTTCGATACTGTTGATTCCTGCCGCACCCATAAGTTCGCTGAGTTCCAGGGTCCAGCCGTGTATCAGGTTTGAAACCTGTGCTGCTCCGGCTTCGGGGTCAAGCCTGCTCACAAGGTCAGGACGCTGGGTTGCAATGCCCCAGGGGCAAAGGTTTCTGTAACAATTGCCACAGACCCTGCATCCCAGAGCAACCAGAGCTGCAGTTCCTACGTAGACTGCGTCAGCCCCGAGAGCAATGGATTTGGCAAGGTCGGCGCTACTCCTTATCCCTCCGCTTGCAATGATGGAGATCTCGTTTCTTACTCCCTGGTCTCTGAGTTTCTGGTCAACGCTTGCGATTGCGGCTTCAATGGGAATTCCCACGTGGTCCCTGAATACTTTCGGGGCTGCTCCGGTACCGCCGCGGAACCCGTCAATAACTACTGCGTCTGCAGATGATCGGGCAATGCCTGCGGCAATGGGAGCCACGTTATGCACGGCTGCAATCTTCACAAAAACCGGCTTTTTCCATTCGGTTGCTTCTTTCAGGCTCCTGATGAGCTGGACCAGGTCTTCAATGCTGTAAATGTCATGATGAGGAGCAGGACTGATTGCATCGCTTCCGAGAGGGATCATACGGGTCTTTGAGACTTCTTCGTTTACTTTTTCTCCTGGGAGGTGCCCTCCTATGCCCGGCTTTGCTCCCTGCCCTATCTTGATCTCAATTGCAGCGCCCCTTTCGAGGTAATCAATGTTCACACCGAAGCGACCTGAAGCGACCTGGACAATCATGTGGTCCTGATAGGGGTAGAGCTCCTTGTGCAGACCTCCTTCTCCGGTCCCCATAAAAGTGCCGGTCTCTGCTACGGCTTTTGCCATGCTGAGCTGGGAATTCAGGCTGATAGCTCCGAAACTCATATGCCCTATCATTATCGGAGTGTCAAGCTTGAGGTTTGGAGCAAGTTTTGTATCCAGTTCCACGTCTCCACTTTCGGTCTTTCTGAATTTGAGCTTTGACGGTTTCTTTCCGATGTAAGTCCTGAGCTCCATGGGCTCTCTCAGGGGGTCAATGCTCGGGTTTGTGACCTGGCAGGCATCAAGGAGAAGGCGATCATATATAACCGGTAAATCCCTGGCATTTCCCATTCCTGACAGGATGATTTTTCCGCTGCGTGCCTGGTTAATAATATCTTCTCTGGCTTCCCTTGTCCAGAGAGGGTGGCTGCGGTAATCCACTGGCTTTTCTGTCAGGGTTATTGCATCTCTAGGGCACATGGAAACACAGCGGAGACAGGCAGTACACTTTCTGGATTCTATCAGAATCCTGTCGCCTTCTCTCCTGTATACTCCATAGGAGCAGTTTTCAATGCAGCGACCACAGTCCATGCATTCATCGCGGTCAATGGTAACCTTAAATTTCGGGGGTACACTTCCGAGCGTCATTCGATAAACCTCCCTATAATGGGTTCTCCTGCCCTGGGAGTGTAAATGTTTTTAACTTCGGGGTCAAGGACCCTTATTGCGGCTTCTTCACTGGAGATGTAAAGCTTGCTTCCGTTTTCGCCGACTACCAGAGGGCGCAGTTTAATCCTGTCAGTGAAGCCAACAATGCCGTCATCAGTGCCAACAACGATTGCAAAAGGTCCGTTCATAAGAGCAGACCCATAGGTCAGACGGACTGCCTTATTTAATTCTGCTTCTTTTTCAGGCATGCGGTCTATGTCGTCCCAGAATGGCGGAGCAAGAGCCCGGACAACCATTTCGTGGGGAAGTTCGTGCTGCCTTCCAAGCAGGTCAAAGAGATAAGCTACAACCTCTGTGTCGGTAAAGAGAGTGCATTTGTATCCGTAGCCTTCGACATAACGCTGGTTTGTACCGTATGAGGTAATTTCTCCATTGTGTACTACTGACCAGTTAAGCAGATTGAAAGGATGGGCTCCTCCCCACCAGCCCGGAGAGTTTGTCGGGTAGCGGTTGTGAGCAAGCCAGATATAGCCCTTGTAGTTCTCAATCCTGTAGAAGTTTGCTACATCCTCGGGCCAGCCTGAAGCCTTGAAGACTCCCATATTTTTGCCAGAGGAAAAGATTGTGGCGCCTTTTACATTGGCGTTTACTTCCATGACTATATACGTGACAACATCCTTTTCGGAATCCATTCTTCCTGCCATCAGGTCTCCTGAGGGTTTGAAGAAGTATCTCCAGGGGGTATGGACTTTTCTTATTCCCGGCTGGGGGGTAGTCGGGATTTCTTCCTGGTGAACAATTTCTCCCCACTGCTGGAGGAGTTCATCAACCTTCTTTTTCGGTTCTGCCAGGTTGTCAAAGAAAACATGAAGAGCATAGTAGTCTGCATATTCAGGATAAATCCCGTATGCAGCATAGCCTGCCCCGTCTCCACTGCCTCTTTCATTCATGAGACTTAGGGCGGCTTTTATGCTCGACCCGTCCATTCTGGACTTTGTTCGATCTATAAAGCCTATTATTCCACACATTTTGATCACTCTAGAAATGAATAGAAATGAGTGTGATGCAAGTAATTTTCTGGATAATCTCCTGATTTCCAGGTAATTTCCCCCAAAACTTACGTGGCTCATTTTTGAGAAATAGTTCAAAAAGTTTGCCAGCTGGATAAACTGGGTTTTCAGGGGGATATTCTATAAGTTTTCGTAAGTTAAAGGGAAATCTTACTTAATTTTATCGATTTTTAATTATATAATTATCTTGAACTCGTGATAGCTTTCCTGCCTCTGCTTTTTTATCTTCTGTAAAAATTGAGAGGGTCGCCGCTAAGGGAAGTAAGTAATTTAGTACCTATTTGACAATATATATATGTTTCTTTTTTTAGAACCGGAACTTCCTGACATAACACTGCGAAGCAGGGCGTTTTAAACCTTTAATTTTCTTTTTTGCCCCCGCTTTTCCCCTTACTGCAAGTCTATTTTACAGTTTACACTGCTTTTTTATTTCAGGGTTATAATCTCCTTCCCGGGAAGACATATCCTGCTTTTTTCCCTGCCAAATAATATCGAAAAAAGTAATGACTGAGTTAATAATGAATCGAGATAAAGTGATTTCCCAGGGAAAGCATTTTTATATAGAAATTCTTTTTCGGTTCTTTTTCCCGAACGTAAAAAAGACGCTTCTATTTAATATATTTATAAAATTCTCTGAAGTTCCTCAAAAAAATAGGGATACAGCTGCCGGAAAGCGCATCCCCGAATAACGTTTTTAAGACCTGAAGCAGATTCTTCCGACATATTTTAAGTTTAAGGCTCTTCCTGTATGCTTACAGCGTAGGAAGGTATCTAGCAAGTTCCCAGGGGTGAACCATTGCTTTGTATTCGTCCCATTCTATCTCTTTTGCACAGAGGTAGTGGCTGAAGACATGTTCTCCGAGAGCTTCTTTTACAAATTTGCTGCCTCTCATTTCATCGATTGCTTCCTTGAGGTCTGCAGGCAGGGAGCGGATACCTCTCTCTTCGCGTTCTTTTTCCGTAAGGTGGAAAATGTTTACGTTGGTAGGCTCTCCGGGATCGATCTTGTTTTTAACTCCGTCAAGACCAGCTCTGAGCATGAGAGCAAATGCAAGGTAGGGGTTGCATGCCGGATCCGGACATCTGAGTTCGACTCTTGTCCCATTGCCTCGGGTAGCAGGAATACGGATCAGAGAACTCCTGTTCTTTGCAGACCAGGTGATATAAACCGGAGCTTCGTATCCCGGGACAATCCTCTTGTAGGAGTTTACTACCGGGTTTGTAACAGCTGCAAATTCTCTGATGTGCTTCAGCAGTCCGCCAATGTAATACATTGCGTCCTGGGAAAGCTGAGTAGGAGTGTCAGGATCATAGAAAGCGTTCTTTCCGTTCTTGAACAGAGATTGATTGCTGTGCATACCTGACCCGTTTACACCAAAGAGGGGTTTTGGCATGAAGGTTGCATAGTAGCCTTTGTGGTAAGCAATTGACTTTACAACATATTTGAAGGTCACCACATTGTCTGCTGTGCAAAGTACGTCACTGAATCTGAAGTCAATTTCATGCTGAGAGGGTGCGACTTCGTGATGGGAAGCTTCTATCTGGAATCCCATGTGTTCCAGGGCATAGTCAATGTCTCTGCGGACATCCTGTGCACGGTCGAGGGGTGCGAAGTCGAAATATCCGCCCTGGTCAGTAAGTTCTGTTGTCGGGTTTCCGTTTGCGTCAAGCTTGAAAAGGAAGAATTCAAGTTCCGGTCCTACGTTCATCGAGAAGCCCATCTTTTCGGCTTCTTTGATTGCGCTCTTAAGAACGTATCTGGGGTCTCCCTCGAAGGGCTTTCCGTCAGGAAGGTATACGTCTCCGAGAATCCTGGCGACTGCACCGGTTGCAGGTCTCCAGGGTAGGATTCTGAATGTTGAAGGGTCAAGTACGAGTTTCATGTCAGACTCTTCAATCCTTGTAAAACCCTGGATTGAAGATCCGTCGAACATTACACCGTTTTCAAAAGCTTCTTCCAGTTGTTCTGCAGGAATTGCCCAGCTTTTGATGATGCCGAGTGTATCCGTAAACTGAGTCCGGATAAACTTTACGTCTCGTTCTTTTACAGCCTCTAACACATCTTCTTTAGTCGTACACTTTTTCATCTGCACCATTTGATTTCATCCTCACTAGGCATTAGGTAACCATTTACCTATCTAATCTTATTTATAATTTTCTATACTTCTATGACATAAGATACTTATGAAGCTCCCAGACAGGACTGCACAGACTTCAAAAATCTTTATGTGTTCATCCCCACTTCACTATGTATATTTCTCATATCCTGTATATAAATCTCATTCCAAAAGGGATGGATTCCTCAATAAAGCTTAAATTTTAATTCTTTGACCTTGAAAATTTGCCAAAAGGCTTTAACATGCAGGAACAGGAGATTAAAGCTTTTTTTCCGCCTTAAAATTAATGAGTCTTGGGATTTAATTTTTTATCGATGTCTTATATACTTCAGAAAGTTAACGTATTTAAAACAGAAGTTTACCTTTTCGGACTACAGCTTGGCCTTAACACAATCTGATCTTTTCTGTTCTTCGGATTGAGATCTCCTTACTATGCCTTTGTTGAGATTCTCTTGCTCTGGGTTCAATCCTGTTGACAATTATACAATTCTGGAAGATTTCAAAAACAGCGTCCCTCCTACTTGTTCCTTATATACTCTGAGTAAGTTTTGCGGTGCTGCTTAATTATCAGATCTGAGTATTCAATCCATGAATGTATGTTTCCATGGATATTTTCCACGAATGTATGTTTCCATGGATATTTCCATGAATGTATGTTTCTATGAATTAGTATCTCACGCCAAAATTAAATTCCCAGTATAGAGTTATGGCTCTACTGAATTCTTTTTTTGACTGAACCTGCATTTATGAAAGAGTTCTGAAAAAAGACCGTACCCGGATTCTCCGGGTAAACTTTGAGTTAAAAGGAATCTTCAGTATGGAGAGCACCGCAGCCGCAGCTTCTTCCCAGAAGGGTTGAAATCCGATGCTTGAGATGGTTAATATCATCTTCGGACATCTTTTCAAGTTCTTCTTTGTGTTCTTTTTCTATGTGGTCAAGCATGGTTTTTTCAACCTCTTCAAGTTCATTACCGGCAGCCATAAAGTTGCACTTGAACCCCAGGTCGCCGCATTTAACAATTTTCATAGTATCTCCTCTCGCAGAAAACTTCTCAAAATAGCTCTTCCATTCAAAGTAAATATAATAAAATTAATTGGATATAAAACTAAGTCTTCCGGACTTTTTCTTTATGCGGCGCTTTTGTCGTCTTCAAGTTTTTAATCTATAGGGACAAATCTTGCGCAAGCAAAACCTTCTTTGTAAGGGACTTTTATCGTAAGCATTCCACTCTTGTTGACTGCAATAGCTTTTTCTGGGTCAACTGGCCCGTCCAGGAAGAAAGACCCCAGGTATTCGACAGTTTCACTGTAAGCTTTGATGTAAAAACTATTTTCATGCATGATAAGAGTTATATGCTCATCCATGACGTCCGGAAGTTCAACCTCTACTGTAAGGCTTTCATGCTTATCATCATGATACATGGCTATGAGCGGGGTTTTCATTATTCTGGGCACGGGATTCTCCATTGACTGCCCCCTGAGAAAGTTTCTCAATCTTGAGTTTCAAAATGAATTTGTCTCAAACAACCATTTAATCTATTTTTACGTCCACTGCTTTTTCAAAGGGCTGCTGATAAGGCACAGTGACTTTCAGGACTCCGTTTGAATAGGTTGCAGTAGCTTTTTCAGGGCTTATAGGACAGCATACCGCATAGCTATCTGCATACTCAACTCCTTCTTTAGTTGCTCTTATATAGAATCCATCTTCCACAACCTTAAAAGAAATATCTTTCTTTTCCACGCCCGGAAGAACTACTTCGATTTTCAGGTTTTCATATGCATCGTCCGGATATGCACAAATAGCAGGTGATAATCTCAAAACATCAGCCATAATATTCCCCCAAATAAAATCGCTGATTAAGATATTTATATTTATCTTATCTATTTATTTAATTATTCGGGATCGGAAGCAGCATTTTGTACAGCCGCCAGTGTGGTTTTGATGCTTATCACAAATTAAACTAGAAAAGTTCGGTGTATGAAAACAGACTGCAGCATGGAAAGAAAAAAGTATTGAAAGATTGTATATTGGAGAATCTTTTTCAGATTTTCAGGATTCCCAGATCAAGGCTTAGGGACAGGGCAATTGCTATTACTGAGAATACTGAAATTACAAAGTAATTTGCACGCTCTTTTGATACGGAAAGGCTCCAGAGGAGGTATTCCAGTCCTTCAAGTTCTTTTTCTGAAAGTTTCTGTCTGGTCCTTACCTTCTCAAACAGGTTCAAATCTTTGATTACGCCAAACCTTCTCTTTGCAATGTGGTATCTGTGTGTGAAGAACCAGAGGTAACCTGCAACTCCAAGATACCATATTGCCTTTCCCCAGAAAATACTATAGTGGTCAGCTACGATTATACTTCTCAGCAGGATTGCGGAAATAAGTCCTACCCAGAAATACAGGTTGATAACGGGCATGCCGTATCCTCTGGGAATCTCAAAGCTTGAGGTCTCTGATTTTAGTTCGGTCATCATGTATATTGCCTTGATTCCGGGATCGTTTCCCTATTTAATAATAAACTAAGATTAAAGAGAAAAAAGAGGTGCCAGGTTAAAGGGCATCTCCATTTCTTTCTCCGGTTCTTATCCTGACTACAGTTTCGATCGGGATTACGAAGATTTTTCCGTCTCCTATTTCTCCAGTATAGGCCGTGCTCTGGATCACCTGTATTATTTCTTCGACCTTCTCTTCCGGTATAACCACTTCTACTTTGGTTTTTGGAAGGAGATCCACACAGTATTTTTTACCTCTCCACTGCTGCACGATCCCTTTTTGCTGGCCACGCCCTTTGACATCGGTAACTGTCAGGCTTGGAAAACCGGCTTCTTCCAGGGCATCTTTTACCTGATGCAGTTTCAGGGGTTTTATGATTGCTTCTACCTTGCACATTTTAGTCATGTTATTCCTCCCTCATCAGGTACTCGGGGTACGCTCTGATTCCGTGTTCGCAAATATCCAGACCCATAATTTCTTCTTCTTCACTAACCCTCAGCCCTATTACGGCATCAAGGATTTTGAAGATTATGAACGAGATTCCAAATGCCCAGATTATGGTACACAGTACCGATATCAACTGAATAAGCAGCAGGCTTATTCCTCCCCCATAGAAGAGTCCGGGAACTGCGGCAGCGTATGAGGCGTCTGCAAGGATGCCGTTTCCGATGCCTATCGAGAAAAGCCCGACAGAGATCAGACCCCAGCTTCCACAGTATCCGTGTACGGCAATTGCACCTACAGGGTCATCGAGTTTCAGTTTGTTTTCATTGAACATGACTCCGGCATAGATGATTATTCCGGCGACAGCTCCGATTAACAGTGCAGCCCAGTTGTTAACCGATCCGCAGGGAGCAGTAATTGCTACAAGTCCACCGAGAAGCCCGTTTGCACTCAGCGAGGGATCTGGCTTTCCGGTCTTCATCCAGGTAATGACCATGGTCACAACTGCACCGGCAGCACCTGCCAGGAAGGTGTTGACTATGACAAGGTTCATGTAAGCATCGTTCCCGCTGAGGGTACTTCCACCGTTGAACCCTATCCACCCGAGGGCAAGGATCAGAGTTCCCAGGAAAGCAAAAGTAAGGTTGTGACCCGGAATTGGGACAGCTTTTCCATCCCTGAATTTACCTATCCTGGCACCCACAAGGAGCACGCCTGCAAGAGCCGAATATCCTCCGATTGAGTGCACGACTCCAGAGCCTGCAAAGTCATGGCTTGCGACTCCTATTGCCCGCACAATAGGGCTGTCGGCTCCGCTAAGGAGGGCAAGGTCAGCTCCGCTCCATATCCAGTGACCATATACAGGGTAGATTACGGCTACCATCAGGATACAATATACAAGGTATGCCTTGAAATTAGTCCTTTCAGCCATTGCTCCCGAAACTATAGTAGCTCCGGTGGCTGCGAAAACCATCTGGAAGAACCAGCTATTCCAGAGCGCGTTGTCGGCACCTGCAAGGAAGAACTGGTTCGTTCCTATAAGTCCTGCTGCATCGGCTCCATACATTACACCCCAGCCCACAGCCCAGTAGACTAAGATACCGAGGATTACGGTCATGAAGTTTTTCATCAGGATGTTAGCTGTGTTTTTACTTCTCGTAAGCCCGGTTTCTACCAGAGAGAAACCAGCATGCATAAAGAATACCAGTCCACTTGCTACAAGCAGCCATACGAATGTAAGTGCAGTTTGCAATCCTTCAATTGCTTCTGCATTTTCCTCTACCGTTGCAGCAAGTGCCGGCGAGGACAGTGCTATAAGTAACATACAGATAATTATCAGGAATTTTCCTATTTTTTGTACATTTTTTAACATACTTTTCTTTTGCCTCCTTTTTTTCCATCGGCAACCGGTAAGTGCTTGTCGACTTTATTCTATTTATAAGTTTCGCTAAACTTTTATAATTTTCTTATTTTCTTCTCTGAAAACAAACTGCTGAACGCTCTATTTAAAAAATATTACATAGATATCTTCTTCTATAATATAATAATGTTTAGCTTTCAAAACCTGCAGGAGATTAAATGCCAGAACCTTTTATGGAACGTTTCAATTCCGGAATCAGGCAGCTGCAAACTTAAGCCGATCAGCTTCTTAGGGATCTGATCGGATTCTAATAGGCAGTTATGGAGCTTATATTCTTGAAGAGACCCTTAAAGTTCAGCCATTTTTTACTTCAGGCTAATTAAAAATAATTTTTAATTTCGGCTCTTATGAATGTATTTTTTACTTTTTCTTCTTTAACAGACCTGATTAAAAATTAATAGGAAGAGGACAATTTTTAAGTAATTATATTACTTTACTAAATACTGACAGTAATGAGTAATTGAATAACCGTTTATGAATCGGATTGACTGGGAATCTATTAGCGTTTATCAGCAGATTACAAACGCTTACTGACGAAACACAATGGCGAAACACATTGATATTATACAGCAATCAGTAAAACAATGTTCAAATTCTGGACAATAACGGAGCGGATATGGAGACTAAATCATTTGATCATAAGGTTGAAGAGTCTTTTAACTGCGAGTTGCCCGGTTCCAGTCGCTCGGACAATGATAGTGGAGGAAAAAATCTGCCCGGAGCTCCGGTAATTGAAGTTATCAATGTCAAAAAAAGTTATACTCTGGGAGATATGGAGGTCCCTATTCTTCGTGATATCAACCTGACAGTAAACGAAGGAGAATTTCTTGCTATAATGGGTCCTTCCGGGTCAGGAAAAAGCACACTTATGAACCTCATAGGTTTTCTTGACAGACCTACAGATGGGAAGATCATGATTAAAGGTCTTGATATCAGTGAACTGTCCGATAAGGAAGTTGCCAGGCTCAGAGGGCTTGAAATAGGTTTTATTTTCCAGACCTTTAACCTGATCCCAAGGCTTACTGCTCTTGAAAACGTTGAGCTGCCCACCTATGCCAATGCAAGAGAGGGCGTGGATACGCGCAAAAAGGCAAAAGAACTTCTTAACATGGTCGGACTTGCGGACCGCATGCACCATAAGCCAGGCGAACTTTCCGGAGGGCAATCTCAAAGAGTAGCTATTGCCAGAGCTCTTATCAATGACCCGGCAATCCTTCTTGCCGATGAGCCCACAGGAAACCTGGACTCCAGAACAGGCTGCGAAATCCTTGGAATGTTTACCAGGCTTAACAAGGATGGCAGGACTATTGTAATGATTACTCACGATCCTGAAATTGCGAAGTATGCTGATAGGATAGTGCTCGTAAAAGACGGGATAATCCAGAGCAATTGGAGTAAGTTAGAATAAACTCTGAATATTCGATACAATCAAAATAATAAATTGCTCAGAATACAATTCCGATATTTAGAATAATTCGGGACATTCAAAACAATTCTGAGTAAGAAAGCCCTTGATAAAAAGCCTTTGATAATTAAATCTTTTATCTGGCCAATTAGGATGAGTTAGAATGAAAGGACTGAAAACCTCAATTACTTTTGTTGTTACATTTCTGCTTTTAGTTTCATCTGTTTTTGCAGCACCTGCATCTGCGTCGACTGCAGGTGCTAACCTGAAAGTTACAATAATTGAAACAAACCCTTATCCTGCTAAAATAGGAGAGTATCTGGATCTTACAGTTCAGGTCGAAAATATCGGTAGAGACAGGGCAGAAAACGTTGATATTGAAATAGTTCCTGAGTACCCTTTTTCCCTTGATTCCCAGAAAAACGCCGTGCAGAATATCGGGTCCCTCGCTCCTGAAAAATTCGCATCCAAAGAGTTTCACCTTTTCGTGGATAAGAATGCTCAGAAGGGAGTCCGGTCAATTGACATTCGCACGCGGATTGATAAAAACAGCCCATGGAGTGAGAGAACTTTTGATTTAAGGATAGGTACTGAGACTTTTGACAGCAAAGGAACTGTCGAGCTTTTGGAAATTGTCTCATCTCCTGAAGTCTTTATGCCCGGAGACCGGGGTACAATCACAGTAACACTGAAAAATACCGCAACAACTCCTACTGTTACTATCGATGGAAAAGATTACGACACCAATGCAAGGGTCCAGGCCGCAGTTCTAAGAACACTTTCTGATGAAGTAATCGTCCTTGATGCTCCTTATGAAGAAATGGGACTTCTTGGTCCCGGGGACAGCATCAAACTGACATTCAACGTTATGGCTTCTGAAGATGCAACAGAGGGGACTCACAACCTTGAACTTGCACTTGAAGGCAATTCTTTTGATTATAACAGCCGGAAGAATATTCCCCTTAAAGTTGACTCCTCAAACATAAAAGTAATTCCTTCAAGTCTCCTCAAACTCGTAAACGGTGAAGCTACCCTCAAGTTTGATGTGGCAAACACTCATCCTAATGGTTTTAGCTCTGTTAGCATAAAGCCCGAAGCTGAAGGTGTAGACTTTTACCCGGCCGAATACTTCATCGGGCCTCTTGATCCTGATGAACTTTTCACAATAGAGTTTGATGCTGTAGCAGATTCGCCTTCGGAAAACAAAAGAGGGTCCTCGGAACCTGTAAATCTCAGCCTTTCTGCAAGTTACGGCAATGGCATTAACAAACACGAAAATCTGGTAACCAATCTCCGCATTCAGCAGGTTGAAGAAAACAAGGGAGGTAACTCAGGTCTGATCATAGCTGGCATCCTGCTTGCCGCCCTTGCTGCTGCCGGTATACTGATTTACAGAAAAAAACAGGGGAAAAACAAATAAGAAATATGAGAGAGCCTGCAGTTATCTTCTGAAATCACTGTTAAGAGACTGTGAAAATCCAGGCGTTCATAAACAGGCTTTCTCCTTTTAACAGTATTTTTAATTTCGATTTACTTTTTTAAACGGTTCATTGAAGAATTTCAATTTTCAGCTTCGGTTGATGAGTTTGCTTTTTTCGACTTTTTTCCTTTTGGAGACGAGCCTGTTTTTTTATTTTCATCTTCTCGGAGGGAGAAATTCTCCGATTTTGTTGGAATGGTAAAGGTAAATGTACTTCCCTTTCCTACCTCAGAGTTCACATAGATCTTCCCTCCGTGAAGGTCTACAAAGTTCCTTACAATAAATAACCCAAGGCCTGCTCCTCCATATCCACGGGCTGCAGAAGAATCTGCCTGTGTAAAAGGCATAAATATTTTCTCATGGCTTTCTTTTGAAAGCCCTATTCCGTTATCCGAAACCTTTACCTCGAGAACTCCTTCCTTTTTGCAAGCACTGATAACGACCTTTCCTCTCGCCGGAGTAAACTTTATGGCATTGCTGACAAGGTTATAAAGGATCTGTCTGAGTTTCGTAATGTCTGCCTGAACGGTTCCCACGGAGGGATCTATCTTCAGTTCGACTGTAATCTTCTTGACCGAAGCGGGAGAAAGGAGGCTCATTCTCACTTCTCCTATGAGGCTTGCAATATCTACATCCTCATATTTGAGGGTCTTTTCCCCGGCTTCAAGCCTCGATATGTCAAGCAGATTATTGATAATCTCAAGCAGGCTTTTCCCGCTTATCAGGATATTGTTGACATATTTTGATTGTTTTGTATTCATGGGCCCGAAAGCTCCTTCCAGCAGTAGATCCGAAAAGCCTATTACTGAATTGAGAGGGGTCCTGAGCTCGTGGCTCATATTCATTATAAAGCTGTTCTTTGCCCTGTTTGTAGCTTCAGCATCTTTTTTTGCTTTGAGAAGGGTCGTTTCAAGCTCTTTTTGCCCATTCAGGTTGCATGTGTACACCAGATATTCCCATTTGCCTTTTCTTTTAACGAGAATACCCTTTTCCTCAACCAGTTCAAGAAGTTTACTGCCTGATAGCTCTTCAAGGGGGAAAGTACAGAGGCATGTGAGTTTTCTTTTGCCGTCTTGGTTAATTTCTTTAAGACTTTTTTCTAACTTATCAAAGTCAGACTTGAGGGAACCTTCCATTCCAGTAATATCGAGATTTGTTCTTAAGCCGGAAAATCCTTCGGAAAAGGCTTTTTCATTCATCCCTCCAATGAGTTCTTTTATTGTTGACTCTGATAGAGGGGTGTTTTTTGAAAGTGCGCCGGCTGTAAGAATCTCCAGTTGAGATGAAGTTAGGAGATTTTCGAAATCCACTCCTGCTTTCTCAAGTTCATTTTTTACCCTTTCGGCTTCGAGTGCATCCGTGACATTCCAGAGACAGAACTCTCCCTGCTCAATTCCCTGCTTAAAATAAGCAACAAGTAACTCTGTAAGTTCTTCGATATTACTATATACGGCAGAGAGCTGGGGGCTCTGTGGAATGCTTGAAAAAAGTTCGAGATATTTATCAGTATTTTTTATCAGAATCTTTCCCCCTGCGTGTGTTTACAGTAAGCGCATCTTCAGCGCACAGTCCGGGTTTGAATGGGGCATGAAACAGAGGCTGCGGAGACATATGATAACTTCCGGCGCTTTAAATTGGTTTAAGGTATACTTGGAAATATTTCTAAACTTTCAGAATAATTTCTTATTTAAATCTTTTAGTTTCCTTTAACTTTTTAAGTTTCATAAATATGCTTATATTTCTATCATATTACATCAGCATATATAAGAAATGTGCTAATTTATAATGTTGTGAAGTTTGCCAATTTTTGATGCCTGTACCAAACAGAATGTCTGGAGAAATTTTTCCAATTTTTCTTATAGAGGCCTATTATATACTTATCAATAAATATCTACTTGGGTCCTCTGAATAATTAATATTGAACTGTCTGAAGATACAGGTTCTTAATATTTTTTACGTCTGCTTGAAGCTTCATTTTCATTTAGTGTGGGAGGTTGTATGCTGAAGGTGCGGCAAGCTGTAGGTGTATCTCTAGGGAGTATAGCAAGCTCAAAACTTCGCTCAGGTGACAACCCTTGGTATTGTCATAGGGATTGCTGCAGTAGTTGCAAATGTCTCTCTTGTGGAGAGTTTCAATGTTTTTTTGAAGCGGAGATAAATGCCCAGGGCTCCAATTTTATTATTATTTACAGCCAGGAACCTAACCTTTTTTACTCCAATAAGCTTCAAATAATTGAAAAAATTCCTGGAATCAGTGCGGTTTTTCCCATAAAACAGCAACTTGGGGATGTGACCTATTTTTCCCAGAGTAAAAACATCGATATTGCAGGGGTAACAGGTGACTATGAAGATACCGCTAATATCGTTATGGAAAGCGGCAGTTTCATAAGCGACCAGGATGCTTTTTCCGCAGCCATCGGGTTTGAAGTTGCAAACGAAATTCTACAGGAATATTTCTGCCCGCAGTTCAATAGACATCACCCTGCTACTGGAGGGAGGCAGGACGGTAACCCAGGTTTTCAAGGTAGGGATTCTGGTTGCAGTCATTGTGGGAGTTACTGCAGGAGTTTATCCGACAAACAAAGCAGCAAAACTCGCTCCTGTGGACTCGCTGAGGCATGAGTGAAAGAGGGCTTAAAACTTAAATTATTATAATTCAGAAGTTCCTTCTCAGTATTTTTGTTTTTACCTTTTGCTTTTGTCTCGTTTCCAGGTAAGTGTTTTTTTTCTCGAATTTTTATGCTCTCACTCCAGTGGGCACTTGTATCCGGATCATTTGTATCTTTAATCCGATTGTATCTTATCCGGTTGAGTCTTAATTTATAATCGAACGAAAACCGGAATACTAATTACAGGTCTTGAGGATACTTATAAAAAAGTACATTTATCTATAAATTCTGCCGCAGGTTCGTGGAAGTTGCCTATAAATGGATCAAACTTTTGTTTATGTAATTTTGTGGAGGATGAAGAAGTGGAAGCCGGAGAGAAAAAAGCTATCGGAGCCAGAAATTTCCTTTACCCTATGCCCACTACCCTTGTAGGAGCCGATGTGAAAGGAAAGCCAAACTACCTGACAGTTGCTTTTTGCGGAATCGTTCAGGCAGGTCCCCCAATGATTGCGGTTACTCTGGGGAAAATGCACTATACAAATGAAGGAATTAGGGAAAACAAATGTTTCAGCGTTAATATTCCTTCCAGACACATGCTTGAAGCTACGGATTATTGCGGCATAGTTTCCGGGAAAAAGACTGATAAATCGGGTATTTTTGAAACCTTCTACGGAAGGCTCGAAAAAGCTCCAATGATCCGGGAGTGCCCTGTAAACCTTGAATGCAGGCTGGTTGATACTCTGGACTTTGGCGGGACCAATGAGGTTTTCATTGGTGAGATAGTGGAAAGCTATGCAGAAGAAAAATACCTCTGTAATGGGATTCCTGATATAGAAAAGATCGAACCTATTGTCTTTTCAATGTACGACAACAACTACTGGGGAATTGGCGAGCATCTTGGTAAAGCCTGGTGTGCTGGAAAAAAATTCAGTCAGAATATTAATGAGGATAGAAATGAAAGTAACAGGTAGAGAAAAATCCCTTTGAAGAAAGCTCTCTTTGGTGAAGTTAAAGAGTTTAAATAATAATTTTGAGAATTCCCGGGCTGAAATTACAGCTCGCACCAATTTCGGTTTTTATGGGACAACAGGGGGTTGTTATATGAAAGTAACAGTATTCAGCGGTAGCCACAAGGGCAGAGAAGGAAATACTCTCATTATGGTTGAGGAGTTCCTGAAAGGGGCAGAAGAAGCCGGGGCAGAAACTGAAAACATTGTCCTTACCGAGAAGAATATTAAATACTGCAGGGGGAAATTCGAGTGCTGGCTTAAGACACCCGGAAGGTGTACTATTCATGATGATATGGATGATCTGCTTCCAAAATTTATGGCTTCGGATATCGTAGTATTTGCATGCCCGGTATATTTTGATAATATTCCTTCCGTAATGAAAAATTTCGTAGAGAGACTCGCTCCTGTTCTTCTACCTCAATTTGAAGAGGACGAGAAGGGTGAGTACAGGCATGCCAAACGTTATGAAAAATATCCGAAATTAGTTGTAATTTCGAACGCAGGGCTGCCAGGACAGACAAATTTCGAGGTAGAGAGTCTTTTCTTCAGGCGGCTGGCAAGAACATTTCATACCGAACTTATTGCAGAAATCTACAGGGGAGAAGGGGAAATTTTCAGAGGCCAGAAGAATATCATGCTGAAACCTCTAATCGGGAAATACAAAAAACTGCTCAGATCTGCCGGTAAAGAGGTTGTTGAAAATCAGGAAATCTCAGATAAAGTAGTTGAAGATCTTGAAAAACCAATTGTACCTCCGAGCCTGTACATAAAATTCGGAAACGAAGAATGGGACAGGCTTATAAAAGAGTGCCAGAAAGAAGAAAAATAATTTAATCTCTTTAATTTTTGTCTGTTCTGAATTTTTAAGATAAACTGCAAAAGTCTTCTTCAACTGGTAACTATTCGTTATAGAAGCAAAAATAAGAAAAGAATCTGGAGCAGACTCTCAAATTACTAACTTTTCCGGTTGATTACTTACTTTCCAGGTTGCCTTCAACCAGATCTTCCAGGCTGTGTTCCATATAGGGAGCATTGCTTCTGTTAATCAGTTCCTGGCAGACTTCAATCGGCTTTCCGTCCATTACAAGAGCTCCGTTTTCTATTAACACGGCCCTGTGAGCAACTTCCCTGACAAAGTCCATATGGTGGCTTACGAGTACAATGGTCGTGCCAAAACGCTCGTTAATTCTTTTTAATGAGTTTGTTACATCTCTCAGGGTTACGGGGTCGAGGTCTCCGAAAGGCTCGTCAAGCATAAGGTATTCCGGAGAGGTTGCAAGGCTCAGGGCAATAAAAGCTCTGACATGTTCTCCTCCGCTAATCTGGTAAGGAGTTTTGTCAAGGACTTCCATTGGCAGGTCAAGAGCTTCGAAGACCGGCTTTGCATAGGTATCAACATCAGTTACAGGGATAGCCGGGAAGAGTTCGAAGTAGATTGTATCACTAAGGTTCAGCTCCCTGAGTGCGTCGGTCTTTTCCTCTTCTGGCATATCGGGCAGGCGGTAAACAGTATCCAGAGTCTCATCTGAAAGTCCCATTTCTCTGGCTTTGTTTCTCGCGTATTCGATTGCACCCTGTTTTTTCATGCTCAGCCTGAAGCGGATCTGGTCTCTTACGGTTGAGTTTACGGACATTGAGAATTCCTGGTTCATAATGCTCATAATCCTCCTGAGTTCCATGCGCTTCGGACTATACTCGGTGACGTCCACCCAGTCACCCTTGCAGAGATACTCTACAGACCCGTTTTTCGGTTTGACCAGCCCCTCCATCAGCTTCATAATGGTTGTCTTTCCAGCTCCTGAAGGCCCGATGAATGCCAGAATTTCTCCTCTGTAAACGTCCAGAGAGAAGTTTTTGATATTAAGGACTTCACCCATACGGATAAGAGAATAACGTTTTGATATATCCCTTACTTTAATGCAGACTTCTTTATTTTCGGGCACTGAAAGTTCTTCCCTGGGTTTCATATCTCTCAGGAAGTTTTTAAGCACCCAGGCAGGTTCTCCGTCAGCTGCTATTTTCCCGTTTTCGAGGAAGATAAGCCTGTCTGCGAGATAGGCGTGAATTTCAGGAAGATGGGAGACCACTATAATCGGAATATTCAGTTTTTTTTTCAGGCTCCTTATTACATCAAGGACTTCCTGTTTGGTATCAGGTCCTGTCATTGTTACGGGTTCGTCCAGCAGAAGGACTTTTGGTTTTGCGGCAAGCTGCCTTGCCATTACAACCCTCTGCTTTTCCCCGCCGCTCAGGAGGTTGGTGGAATGAAGGGCTTTGTGTTCCAGGCCCACGAGTTTCATGTACTCCATTGCCTCAGCAAAAAGTTCATTGTAATCGTCAGTCTCATTATGCGGAAGGGCTTCGTGCCCTATTCTGAGGTAATTCAGTTTTCTTATAATATTCTCTATTGCAGGCCCGTTCCAGAGCCCGAAATTTCGCTGGAGGTGTATTGCGGTTACACTTTTCAGAAACTTCTCTCCTTCAAATCCTGAATCCGGGGTTACAGTTTCTCCATCAACCTCTACACTTCCTTCATTAAAAGGTTCAACTCCGCGGATAATCCGCAACAGGGTAGATTTCCCGCTTCCGCTTCGACCTGTAATTCCGAGGATCTCTCCGTCCTCCACCATGAGGTCGATATGGTCTAACACCCTTATTTTTTCGGAACGTACCTCATAATCTTTTACCAGATTGGAAACTCTGATCATAATCATACCTCTTAGTGTTGATTGCAAGTTAGGGTCCGATACTGGGGTTTGCAGGCTTCCTGCAAGAGCCTATTTTTTTGCCTGCTTTTGGACCCTGTTACATTATTAAACATTATATATTAACAAAATATGTTACTAAAATAGGAGCAAATATTACTTTTAAATCTATTTATTATAATTGGCTACTTGTGGGCTACCTGCAAACTGCTGATCTTACATATTCCAGAAAGTTAGCATCAGGATAGTTTCCAAGTATAAAAAAGGTTTAAGAAATAAAAAGTTTCGGTAAAGTAAAGATTATAGTAAATAGAAATCCTGTTATGTAACAGGTACCCTCAAATTTAGAGCCCTGCTCTTTCTACCAGGAGATCTGCTATCTGTTTTGCATTTTTGAATGGAAAATCTTTTTCAGTAATCAGGCTTTTTGCCTCTGCTGCCGTGACTTCAGTATCACCTATTATGCATGTGGTATCCAGCCCTTCGGGTAAAGCAGCTATCAGCTCATCAAGTGAGTTAATTGGAAATCTTGCATCTTTAAGGATTTCGATGATTTGTCCGTAAACTTCCTCTCTTACGTCCATCTTTCCTCCGATTTCGATTTTTTTTCTGCTGGTTCCGGGCTTTCTTAAGAGCCCATGTCCTCAGTTCTTGTTGGCAGGTCATTGCTTTATATTTAATCTTTAGTGTAAATGAACTATAGAATGTTATTTCGTTTACTCATCTGGGAAGGGCAGAAAATCAAAAGAGCTAAAGCTATCCAAAATTGAAACTCAAAAAAATAATGTTTAAAATTGGTTGAGTCAAATGAATCTTTTTGACTGCTGAAAAGCAGGCAGCACACCCCGAATTCCTTTTCAGAAACTCATCTTTTTATGGCTGATACAATCTCAGCTACTTTTGCAGCAACGTCTTTTACTTCTTCAACGATTGTGCCGGTGACGATCATATCCGCACCTGCAGAGGTACAGAGCTTTGCTGTTTGCGCGTCTCTTATCCCGCCGCCAACGATAAGCTTGTTTTCTCCGAGTACGTGTTTGACAGCCCCTATCATTTCAGGATTGACTGGCGCATCGGCTCCGGATCCTGCTTCCAGGTAGGTATAGTGCATGCCAAGGTATTTGCCTGCAAGGGCATAGACCGCAGCAATTTCAGGTTTCTTCTTGGGAATCAGTTTTGCATCCCCTACCCAGCCAACAGTGCCTCCTGGCTCGACTATAAGATATGCCATGGAGATTGGCTCTATCTGGCTTCTGTATACTAGCGGAGCTCCAAGCACCTGGTTTGTAATTACATATCCTATGTCCCTTGAGTTCAAAAGGCTCATGAAGAATACTGCATCTGCGTAACTGCTGAGCCCGGCTGAACTTCCCGGGAAAAGGATGGTAGGGACGTTTACATTTTCTTTGATTTTTATTACAGTTTCATCTAATAGGGTTCCCGACGCTCCGGTTGAGCCCCCTATCATGATGGCATCAGTGCCTCCTTCAACTGCTGCAAGAGCAATTTCGGCGGCTCGTTCAGGCATCTGGGACGCCGGGTCGATAAGGGTAAGATGAACTTTTCCGTCCTTTTCAATAATCTTCTGGAGGTGTATTTCCACCTGCAAAAAAGATCATGCTCCCTTGGATTCCTTGGATTTGACGCGAAGAGCACTGTAGCCGCATTTTCTGCAGCGGGTTGCCCTTATGGCGTTTCTGGCATTACACTTCATGCAGATTTTTTTGTTTAATAGTCTTTCTTCTGCTTCTGGAAAACGAGCCATTTTTGTCACCTGCTATTATTTTTTATTATCAATACGGTATATAGCCCGCTTAATGGATGTTAAGGCATATAATGTTTTTCATCAAAAATCTCCGCTGCTTGTTGAGTTTCTAACTCTCTTTTTCTCTTCTTTCATGTACTCTGATTTTTCTTTCTATTCTGCAGACTCGAAGCCTATTTATTGGTCCACTTGTTTATTCCGTAGCCTGCAGGCTGAAGTTCTAGGCTGAAGATCAGTAAGGTACCTTATTTGAAACAGTGATCTTATTAATACAGGTAATTCTGGCAGTAAGTGTGCTGTTAAGCACCTTGTTTCACTTCCAGTTGCAGGTTGATTTTAATATTTTCCAAAATTAATATCGAATGTATAGTGAGTATTCAGGCTAAGGGTAATTTAGTCTAAGGGTAATTTAGTCTAAGGACAATCTTAGGCTAAGAATAATTTAGGCAAAAAATATTAAGTCCAGACTATTAGAAAATTAATATTGATTTAAGGTTCAAAGCAGACCCGGGATTAAATTTAATTCCCGATTCCAGTAAGGTGATTAATGTGGCTATCCATCCTATAGAATACCGGTACGGTACAGCGGAAATGAAATATGTATGGAGTCAGGAAAATAGACTAGCTAAGATCTTACAGACCGAGGCAGCCCTTGCCCGGGCAGAAGCGGATATGGGACTTATCCCGGCAGAAGCAGCTGAAGTTATATCCGAATGTATTACATCTGTAAAGGCCGGAAGGGTTGACGAAATTGAAGCCGAAATCCATCATGATATGATGGCTGTTGTTGTTGCGATTTCAGAAAAGTGCAGAGATGATGCAGGCAAGTGGGTTCACTTCGGAGCGACTTCAAACGATATTCTTGACACGGCAACGGCTCTCCAGATAAAGGATGCAATTGATATATTGGAAGATAAACTCAAAATTCTGCTTAAAGTTCTGGTAAACCAGGCAGAAGTCCACAAAAATACGGTTTGCTGCGGAAGAACGCACGGGCAGATAGGCGTTCCAACAACCTACGGACTTCGTTTTGCAATCTGGGCTTCCGAGATTTCAAGGCACCTTGATCGTCTGTACGAACTGACTCCAAGAGCTACCGTAGGGCAGATGACCGGAGCTGTCGGGACTCAGGCAGCTTTTGGAAAATCCGGGGTTCTGATCCAGAAACTTACAATGCAACATCTTGGTATCGGGGCTGTGGACGTCTCAAACCAGATCATCCAGAGGGACAGGCATGCCGAATTTGTTATGTGGATGGCAAATACTGTTACCACTATGGATAAAATCGGGATTGAAATAAGGACGCTTCAGCGCAGTGAGATTGCCGAGATTGAAGAGAGCTTTGGGAAAAAGCAGGTAGGTTCTTCTACCATGCCTCACAAGCGCAATCCTATAAAGTCCGAGCAGATATGCGGGCTCGCGCGGATAGTAAGGGCAATGGTTGAACCTGAACTTCTTAACAACACATTATGGGATGAACGGGATCTGACAAATTCTTCTTGTGAACGAGTTGTTTTCCCTGAAGCCTGTGTGCTTACGGACCATATCCTTAAACTCGGAATCAGTGTTCTTGAAAACCTCAGGTTCTATCCCGAAAATATTCGTAGAAACCTTGACCTGCTAAGAGGTCTGAATATGGGCGAAGCTGTAATGATAGAACTTGCAAAAAGAGGTGTAGGCAGGCAGGAAGCCCACGAACTTGTCCGGACTGCAGCAATGAGAGCCCATGACACAGGCCAGCACTTCAAACAGGTTCTGCTGGATACTCCATCTGTTTCAAGGTATCTGAGTGCCGGAGATATTGAAAACCTTGTAAACCCTGATAAGTATATAGGAACAGCAGTGGAACAGGTTGAAGGGCTCGTTGTAAAACTTCGTGAAACTTACTCCCTCTAACCTTTTCTTTTTTGCCATTTCTTTGTCAAGAAAGACTGTTTGATATTTTTTATATACATATTTCCTGAGCATTATATTCATTTGGTTATCTTTTTTTACAAAAAACGTAATTTTTGCATACTGACGGCTCTATTTATTTAAAAAGCATATTGAATTACACAAAAATGTAAATGAATTTATACAAAAGTAGATAATTATTCATTACACTGCATATTATAGTCGAGATTAAATATAAATATTTATATCCGATGAATTCTATCTATCTAAAACCTTTATCAAAAGTCTATCCGAATTGGGTGATGAGGCATCTAAAAATAGGCGTTGCGTAATTTAAAAATCTATTTGGGCTAGATGTGGTAGATGATTTACGGTGCGAAAGTGGATTAGATGCCTCCTTTACTCCTACGTACAGGTTATTTATAAAATTTGTGCTAATCTCACCAGTGATTCTTCTTAAAAAATTCCCTCTCCCCTTACCTATTTTTATCATCTTTCATATCTTGTTTAGCCAGTAGAGTTTTATTTTGAAGCATTGGTCTTTACTGATCCTTCCAGAGTAAAGATTGCAGGTAAAGTTTTCTTTACAAGCAAGATTTTTCTGATTTTTATTCCTATCTGTATTTTGCAAAATATTTACCTGTCTGGATTTGCGGAATAATATCAACAGTATCGCTCTTACTAGTAATTCCAATGGGTTCTTTATGCCCTGACCCTGGTGAGTCGAGAAAAAGAGAGAAACAATTTTTGTAGGGATATTAAAGCTTTTGATTCTTCACAGGTTTTAATGCTCTACTCTATACAAAATTATTTCTTTTACTTTAAAAGAAGACTGACTTGATATTTTATTTTACGAAAAAAATATAAATATTTATATATGATAATTCTCTATCCAAGTAAGCACTGCTTTGTGTGGTATTGAGGCATCTAAAAAACGGCGTTGCATAATTTAAAAATCTATTTGGGCTAGATGTGGTAGATGATTTGTGGTGTGAAAGTGGATTAGATGCCTCAATAATTCCTTATGATGAGGTTATTTATATAATTTGTGTTTATTCTGCACACAACCGCCCAAAACTTCCTTCTTGTTAAACCTTACTTTTCTCTTTTGTTTTGAATTCATTAAATGAGCTTCCTATCCCGAATTTTTTCCCAGTGTTTATATATAAACAGAACAATACTTAACGGCACTTTTAAATACCTTCAGGCGGATTTGCCCACATCTATTACTCCAAAAATATGTATTTGCCAGTTTTAGACTGACATTTTTCTACACTATCAGGATCTTGGAATGCCGGTTCAGTGGTGATAAAACAGTTTCACTCCTGTTGCTCTGGTTTGAACACCTCAAGGTTCTCCCAGCTAAATTTGTCCGGAGGGCAAGCCCTTATGCATTTCTGGCAGTGTGCGCCCTCGCAAAGATCTGTACTTATCATAACCCTGTTTTCTTCATCAATTGTGATGGCTTCGTTAGGGCAGACTCTAATACACTTCCTGCATTCCGGGCAGTCAGCAACGACCATGGTCATATAGGTCCCCACTCTCTCAAGCACATGCAGACCTTCTTCCCCGAGAATAGGAATATCTCTCTCCACACGCTTATCCACAACAGGGTTGCTTATGGGTTCATCAAGTGATGGAAGTCCTTTCTTTTTAAGATACTTCTTAAACATCTTGAACGGCATTCCCTCTTCCCAGTACGCAAGTTCAAGGACATAAGCATCCCGGAATTCCGGGGCAGTAGCAAACATTATGTGAGTGCCTATTATCTGGCTTGCAATGTCCTGAAGTTCCCAGAGCCTTTCTTCCGAAAGCAGGATCTCCTTTGCAACTGCAAGCGAGGTATTCCCAAGCTGGGCAATTTTTCCTGTTGAGTAAGGGATTAGGCCAATTTTCTGGGCTTTTTCTGCATCCATATATGTGCCGGCAGCTCCTGCCATATACGCAGTGTCAATATCTGTCAGTTGAATGCCCGCAGCCGCACAGAGAGTGATATGTCCTGCCCTGATTGCACCGATTGCTTTTCCTGCCTCTTTAAGGTCTCTTTCCGAGAAGGTTATTCTGTCCTGCAGGTGAATCAGTCCGTCAGGAGTCTTGATTTTTGGGAGCTCAACCAGATCGTGCCCCATGGCTTTTTCTATAAGAGCAATAACTCCCGTGCCTGTGATTCCTTTTGCCCTGATCTGCCCCTCATCAAGAACTTCTCCGGTTTTAGGGTCGATAAGGTCTCCTGGATCTGATTTCATCTCTTCACTCAATACGTAATTTCTCAATGCTCCGTTCTCGAATTCAAAATCCGAAATTGCAAAGGGAGATGCAAGGGTTCCGTGCTTTATCTGTTGCCCTTCAAGAGCAGGACCTGCAGCTGCCGAGCCTGTATAAATGATATCTTTTACTTTGAGTGCCATCTCGGCGTTAGTTCCATAGTCTGTTGCAATTGAAATCTCATCGCTATCAAGCATTCCTGATTTAGTTATCAGAGCAAGGGCATCGGCTCCTACTTCATGTTTTATTGCAGGAGGGACTACAACTTCACAGTTGAACTCCTCAAGCCCTGAAATTTCGGAGCTGGATATTATTCTTGCATCCCTGTTCTGTTCCTGTATATTGTACTTCTTTTTCTTACGTTCCCCTGCATAAGCCAGGTCTTCAATACTGATTCCCTGAAAAATGGATAACTGGATCGGGTTTCCGCAGATAGAAAGTCTGTCCAGTTCTCCGCTTTGCACATCAAGTGTCTGGAACAGATTTTTTACTGCATTTATTGAGAGTCCATGCGCAAGATCCTGCCCGTAATGAATTGCGAAGTCCATGTGATCCATCACATTCGCTCCTGGAAGGGGGTTTCTCAGTGTTATTACTGTCCTTTTGATTTCTTTTGTATCCAGGTCAATCTTTTGAGCTCGATATCCACTTGTTCCCAGGTCAACTGCAACTCCATATCTCATACAAATCCCCTCATTTTTTACTTTGCCGAGTACTTACATCTCACTTAAGCCGTTTGAGATTTTATGTAATATTACTTTGAAAAATGACATATAAATAAATACGGTGATTTATTCATCCTCGCATATTTTAATCCCTGGTTGATTTTCTCTTATTGCCTGATCTTATTTTTAAAAAAACGCCTTCTCTAGCTTTGTTTTCTCTGTTTTCTTTTTTGCAGGCAGATTGAATGTCTGGAATCATTTGCTAAAAAAACAGATATCGGGAGAGATACGGGTAGGATATTTTTATATACTACAAATGTCTTTGTATAGCTGATGAGCTAGTCCGGGTAGCCCGGCGTTACCTGTAACCCGAAATCGCCGATACGCGGGGGACGAAGCCAAAGGAAGATGCGCCAGAGAGATTCCAGCCTGAAATCTCAACTGAGAAGCCCCGTCCTGCTTGGATGGTGCAGGTATGCGGACTTGCTGGAAAACAGGTTCTCATGCCCTAATCGTGGAAACCGGTCGAGGCCCGGAAGGGAGCAGACTTACCGTGGGCAACCGTCGCTTGCGGGGTCGCGGGGTGGAGAAGAGATTTCAGTCTACTGGAGCCTCCGAGGTACAACGACCTGAGGCGTGCTCATCACTATACATATTATTAGATCTTTTTTATATTAGATCGTTTTTAATAGCTTGGCTTTATAATATAACTGTGATTTTTCTGGATTGACTTCTTAGACATGTTTTCTCTCCGGAAAAGGTTAAATATATGAAATGCATTTTAGGGGACGCGTTTCTAAAGTTCGATATGACGAGATAGCCAAGCCCGGTATGGCGCGGGATTGCTAATCCCGTGATGCCCTGCATCCCGGGGGTTCGAGTCCCCCTCTCGTCGTTTCTTTTTTCATAGATTCTTTTGTCTTAATTCTTATTTTTGTTTTTGTCTATAACTCTTAGTCTTCTGTATGTAAATTTTATATAAGATCTCACCTTATACCCTGTAATTAAAACTTCAATCTTATGCCTATTTATCAGTCTGGAAACTCAATGAGTTTAAGGCTTTATCGACAAAATAGATCGAGTCAAAACAATGAAACGGATATCATCAGGAATACCTGAACTTGACGAAAGAATCGGCGGCGGATACCTGGCAGGCCGAGTCCTCCTTATCACCGGAGATACAGGGACCGGTAAGACGACTTTTACCATTCATTTTCTGCACAGGGCATGCCTTGACGGCAAGAAATGCGTTCTGGTCGCAACAGAGGAACTTCCTGAAGATATTCTCGACCAGTCTGAAATGCTGGGCCTCGGACTTACTAAATATCATGAAAACGGTCAGCTTACAATTGAGAGGTCTTTTCAGAACCGCTCAGAAAAGGTTCAGACTTCAAAATTTGGTTTTACTCCTGAAGGTCTGGAAATAGAACTGCCCACGCTCTCAGACTTTATACCTGAAGGAACCGATGTTGTAGTTATCGATAATATCGGGGTTTTTACCCTCAGGCTTTCTATTCAGGACTTCAGAGATCAGTTTGATGCACTTAATTTTATTTTGAGCACCAGAGGTGACTGTACGTCAATGTTTGTCATGGACGACACCGCATGCAAGATGACTCATAACCTTGCTGAATACTCGGTAAGCGGCTCTCTTCGGCTTATGGTAGATGAGAACCCGTATACGGGAAATATTGAGCGTTACATAAGGATTCCTAAAATGCGGAGGACATGCCTCAGTTTGAATCCCATCAGGTTTGAAATAACTTCATCAGGGATTAAACTCCTTTAAAAAATCTGGTTCTCTAAGACTTTAATTTTTTTATTTTTTTCATTTTTCTTCTGCTTCTTCTTTTGTCCTTAATTTCTTCTCCATCTTTCCTGATTTTCTGTCCTTTTCAAACGTCTGTTTCTTGTGCTTCAAACTGATTTCTTTTTTGTTTAATTTTACGCAAAATTTCTATCACATAATAAATATACTAAATCTAATATTATATTTTTTAATCAAAAGATTTATACTATTAAATCCTATTTCTTATTTGATTAATAATCAAAAGTTCAGTGGTTTTTTATTTTTGTTTCTCTAAAATGAGTGAATGCAACTTAAATTAATACATAAAAGTATTTGGTAATATAACTGATAATGTCGGAAAATTATCAAAAACTAAACCAAAAGTTTAGGAAGAATTTAGATTATTATTTTATACTGATGGTCACTTTGTGAGGGGAATAATCCTCAGTGGGGTGAGCTTCTATGGTTTCTAAAAACGAGAAATCTCCAGATGACTCAGAAAAATCAGATAATAATGTGCGTATAGATGAGGAAGAAGATATTCTGGCAGGAAACTCCTATCTTTTACAGGTGCCTGTCAAAAAAGTTCCTTATGACAGTACTCTTAATACCTCTATTATTGACAGCCTTCAAGCTGACAACAATAAAGATACAGACAATATCATTCAGGAAGTTTCAGAGGATGAAACTGCAGTAAATGAAAATGAAGTAGATGAAACTACAAAAAACGAGAGTATAGGAAATGAGACTGCAGAGAATCAAAGTACAGAAAATGAGAGTACAGAAAATGGAAATACTCACCTTCCTGATATGAAAATCAAGATTGAAAATCGAAAAACTAAACCCGTACTCGAAACTGTCCAATTCAAGAGCTTTTCTCCAGAAATTGAGGCTGAGGAGAATTCGGGAAACGAACTCATACCGGAAGCTCTTCTATTTGTGGATGAACAAGAAAGTAAAAAAATAATCTCACTTGAAGGAGACGTAGTTCCTGAACCTGCACCTACCGTTTCCACAGAAGTCACTCTGGAGCCGAAACCTGAAGTCTCTACAGAGGCCACTCCTGAAAAGAAAGTTGAACTTATAATTGAAACAGAAAACAAAGGCATTTTTCCACCCCCAACCGGATCTCATAGCGAGGGAAGTACAGATCATAAAGGCGGGGAAGGGAAGTTAAAGACTTCTCAGAAGACAAAAGAGGAGAAAAAAGCCCGAACTTCAGGTAAAGCTAAAAAAGCTCCCCAAAAGGCAAAAGTCAAGAAAAAATCCGGATTCGCCGGAAACATGAGGGATCTGACCCGCGATATAGTAGGAATCAAAGAAGGCGAAAAGTTAAGTGATAAGCTCAAAGAATTCTTCGAGGAGGTAAAAACCTCCGAAGGGGCAAAAAAAAAGTTTGCAGAAATAATCCGGAGTTTGAAGGATGAGGAAATAAGGGTTCTTCCCCCTTATGACCCTGAAACCTGCGGTCCGCTTCTTGAATACGAAATTCCGGCGGGATTCACTGAAATCGAACGCTACTGGGTAGAAGAACCTTATGCCTTTGTCAGCATAATTGAAAACAGGGAAATGAGATATTATTATGCTGTTGAGCCAACACTGACGACCTATGAAAAGACTGTTCTTGAAAGGGTCAGAAATAACCTGGAAGACGTTCTCACGCAGGAGGATATGATCTCCGGAATAGAGAAAGATGTCATCCTTATTAACAGGGGCATGCGGCTTCTTGATCAGTACTACAGTACCCTTGAAGTCTCCTCTATCCATAAAATAATGTATTTTCTTAGAAGGAATTTCATCGGATATGAACGGATAAATCCACTGATCCTTGACCCGAATATTGAAGATATTTCATGCTCTGGGATTGAGATTCCCATTTATCTTTACCATAGAAAGCACAACAACATTGTGACCAATATCCACTTTGGGGAGAAAGAACTTGACTCCCTGGTTGTCAAGCTCTGCCAGAGGAGCGGCAAGCACATCTCTATAGGAGAACCGATTGTAGATGCAACTCTTCCTGATGGGTCAAGGATTCAGGCAACCCTCGGAAAAGAAGTTACGACAAGAGGCAGTTCTTACACTATCCGTAAGTTCAAAGGAGACCCGATAACTCCTATTGATCTGATCAGATATAGTACATGCAGTGTCGAGATGATGGCTTACTACTGGATTGCCATTGAAAACAATATCAGTGTACTCTTTGCAGGAGGTACTGCTTCGGGTAAGACATCTCTTATGAATGCTATTTCCCTTTTTATCCCGAGGCTGTCAAAAGTAGTGTCCATTGAAGATACAAGGGAGATTATGCTCCACCACGAAAACTGGATCGCAGGCGCAACCAGAAAATCGTTCACTGTAGGTGGTACCGGAGAGGTCTCCATGTATGAGCTTCTGAAAGCTGCCCTCAGGCAACGTCCTGAGTATATCCTGGTAGGTGAGGTCCGCGGTAAAGAAGCTCTCACTCTTTTCCAGGCGATGTCAACAGGGCATACTACCTATTCAACAATGCATGCAAGCGATGTGCAAACTGTGGTTAACAGGCTTGAAAACGAGCCTATCAATGTTCCTCATGTAATGATGCAGGCTCTCGGAATAATCTGTATCCAGATGCAGACCTATGTCAATGAGACCAGAGTGAGGAGAACCAAAACGATTGTGGAGATCACAGGGCTTGATGCAAGGACCGGAAGCCTCAGGATTAATGAACTTTACCGCTGGGAACCTGTTCATGATACCTTCAAGCGGGCAGGAGATTCCTATGTGCTCAATGAGATTATGAAAGCAAGGGGCTGGAGCCCTGATAAACTTTTCATTGAGTTCAAAAACAGGGAACAAATCCTCGCCTATCTCGCGGCAAAACAGATTCGTGATTATGTAAGCGTTTCTCTTATAGTACATATGTACGCTACAAACCCGCAGCTTGTAATGGAAGCGATTGGAAACGATACCTTGCGGGACATGATAATGCACCACAGTTAAATGGGGATATCCATGAGCGCTATAAATACCCTGGCATTCAGGATCTTCGGAGAAAAAATTCTTGAGAAAGAAGACCGGTTTGCGCTTCTCAAGATAAAGCTTCGTCAGGCTCAAATTCCTCTGCCTGTGGAACAGTATGTCTCAACTGCAGTTTTATTTTCCCTGCTTACGGGAATTTTTGGCGGGCTTGCAGGTTTACTTCTCGGAAGAGTGCTCTTCAGGGGCATTACTCCGGAAAGTATTGTCTCAACATTTGGCATCTCACACAGGGTGACCAGGGCGGTCGAGACCCCTGCGTTTATTGAATCTCATCTTCCCTTTCTCCTTACGGCTGTAGGTGGGCTCATTTTCTTTTCGATAATTGCTGCCCTTACCTACGGACTTATTATGGCGTACCCGCCTATGAAAGCTGACAGCAGGAAGCGGGCTATCAATGCAGCAATGCCTCATGCAACAGCTTTCCTTTACGTACTGCAGAGGGGCGGGGGCATGACTATCTATGATATAATGAAGTCACTTTCGAAGCATTCTCATCTTTACGGAACCACTTCCCGGGAGTTCGGAAATATTGTCAGGGACATAGAGTACTTCGGAAAGGACCTTCAGGATTCTCTCTGGGATGCTGCTGACAGGACGCCATCCGAGCAGTTCAAAGACCTTGTTGACGGCCTGATTTCAATAGTGTCAAGTGGAGGAGATATTACTCTTTACCTGAAAAACAAGACTGACCTTTATAAATCGAATGCAAACAAAGAACACAAGCGTTTTCTTGATACCCTCGGGCTCCTGGCAGAGGTCTATATTACAGTATTCGTTGTAGGTCCTCTTTTCCTGATGGTCATCCTCGTAGTCATGAATATGATTGACAACGGAGGAGCAACCAATCTATACATCCTTGTATACGGAGCAATTCCTTTCGGGACCACTATCTTTCTTGTTTTCCTGGATATGCTCACCGGAGATGCGGAAAAGATGCCTGAGGAGAGGATCTCTGCAATTAAGCCGGATTATTTCAGTGATGTCAGGGTAAAGCCGCCAACAGAAGAAGATGAAGAACTGCTCCAGAAAATGGAGTTTTTTGAGAAAGTATCAAGAGTTAAGAATGTGCTCCTGCACCCTATAAGGGCTATGCTTGACAGGCCGGTATATGCCTTTGCAATAAGCGCTCCTGTTGCGATAGGATACTTTGTTTTCGCTTTTCTGGAACACAGACCTTATTATGGAGGGTTCGTTGAGACTGCGTCTACTCTTGATGACTATCTCTATGTAACTCTTCTTGTCCTTTTCATTCCTTACATTATTTTCCACGAACTCGAAGTCCGGAAGATCCGGCAAATTGAAGATCAGGTCCCTGAATTCCTCAAAAGGCTTGCAAGCATTAACGGGACAGGGATTTTACTTGCCGACGCCATAGCTATCACAGCCCAGTCAAACATGGGCAGACTTAAGTCAGAAATTAAACGTACGGTTGCAGACATCCGCTGGAATTCGAACCTTGTAGAAGCCCTGAAGCATTTCGAAACCAGAATACGGACCAACATGACCCGGCGCAGCCTGACCCTTATAGCAAAAGCAAGCGAGTCCACAGGAGATATTCATCAGGTTATCAGCACTGTTGCAGATGATGCCGATATTGAGAAAAACCTCAAAAAAGAGCGTTCTGCAGAGATGTTCATTTATGTCTTCATCATCTTCGTGACCTTCTGTGTTTTCCTGGTAATTGTATATGTGCTTGCTGCGTTCTTCCTGCCTGCTCTTGACGGTTCCAGCAACCCGGCAATGTCTATGGGAGGTTTTGACCTGAAGGAGTATACTCTCCTTTTCTTCCATGCAGCTCTCCTCCAGGGCTTCGGCTCCGGACTGGTTGCAGGTAAAATGGGTTCGGGAAGTATCTCTTCCGGGCTCAAGCACTCTCTGGCCATGATGTCAGTATCCTATGTGCTATTCATTGTGTTTATCTGAGTTTCCGGGTTTCAGGTTCGACCTTCGGATTTTTTTCTCCGAGGGTTTTGCCTGAGTTTTTAATTTGTCTTTTTACCCGCCTCTTTTTTAATATTAGAACTAAGTTTTAGAAATATGTCTGAAAATCCGAAAACAAAAAAAGTACTCTTGACCCTGCTTGTCTTTGCATTTGTCCTTTCTTCCTTTTATATCCTGGACTTCAAAGCGTCACAGAGCGAGACTCAGGCAAATTCGGGAGTAAGCGCTTATTCCTCAGGAAGTCCCGAGATCAATTTTTCTGGCAGGATTCACCTTTATATCGAAGGGGATGATGCGCTTACAGTGCATTTGAAAGAAAAACTCGAGGAAAACCTTAGAGCGGCAGGTATGGAAGTCATAATTGTAGATACTATAGAGGAAAAATACGATTCTCAAGCTCTTCTGGTGAATATTAGCAGAAATAACTGGCTGTATACTCCTGTTTATGCTTCTTCAAATCTGAATTTAGTATTTTTTTATACGTCCACAGGTAAAGATACAAAATATTTCGAACAATTCAAAAATGGAAACAAGACCGTTGTTTTTGTAAACGACAGTTCAGTGAATGGGCAGAAGCTGATGGATGGAGAAATCAAACTTCAGGACTCTACAAAAGGTCTGATCTCTTTAAAAGCCTACAAAAAACATCTTGCTTCCGAAGCGGCAAAAGAAGTTGTCGACATGCTTGAGCAGAATGTCAGGAACCTTCCTTAACTGCAGGTAACTTAAATTAAAATTTAAAAAAATTAGAAAAGAAAATAAATTAAAGAGTAACTTTCCGTTTGGGAAGGGTCGTTTTTTCTGTCAGTTCTCATGAGCGGTTTTCTGACAGTTTTTCTCCTTTCCTCTCCTACCTGAAACCCGGTTTTCTCTCAGGACTTTTTCTTTCCATCCCTTTTCTTTAATTTATTCCTCAGTTAGTTTCTCTTCACTGAGCATCCTGCACCAGATATTCATGTCCTCGAACCCACTTTCTATCCTGCAGTTTTTCACAAGCCTGCCTGTATAAGTATATCCCAGGGAAGCAAAGGCTATATTGATGCCAGAGGATGAAGCCCTGCAGAGGGTATAAGAGCTCAGGAAGTTCCTGGCTGAAAGTTCTTTTTCCAGGGCTGCTATAAGTTCTTTTATCAGCCCTTTTCCTCTTTCTGAAGGAACCGTAAGACAATCAGTTATTTCAGCGCTTCCGGTTTTTGGGTCCATTTCTGCCGAGGCAATGCTCACAATTTTCCCATGCTTTTCTATAAGGAGGTAAAGGACATTGGAATCCATTGTTTTGAGCAGGTAGTTTTCCATGTGCAGGGGAGCAGGATACATTTGAAATCCTTCCCTGTAGAGTACTGCCATTGCAGTGGCATCTGCCTGGACTGCGGGCCTGAGTGTGTACTCTTCCGAAAGCCGTTTTTTCTCTTTTTGTTTTTTCCAGCTCTCTTTTTTCCGGAAACCTCTATCTTTCTGCCGGGTTTTTCCTATCTTTCTGTCTTTCTTCAGACAGCTTTCAATTATCTGATTTTCTTTTTCTTTATAGAAAGAAATCCCTCTGGAGTTTTCAGGGTAAATTGAGAATATATAACAATCCTTCCCGGCATAGTATCCTTTGATAGTCCCCTCTTCGATGTACCCGCAGGTTTCAAGTTCCTGCCTTTTTTCCGGAGGAGTGTATACGATTATTTTTCCCACTTCTTCTGCTTCGGCAAGAGCTTTGAGGGTTTCGGATACCTCTTCAAAAAGTCCGGTAAAATCCATGACTTTTATTCTTCTATTGTAGTAATCAATTACAAGCTCAGCCTTTTCCGTGCCGGAGATCTTTAGATGTGCTTTTCTCCAGTATCCGGGGAGTTCCTCTTTTATTTCAAGCGTTAAGGGAACGTTTTTTTCCGTAGCGACCCCTCCTTAGTTTTTAAACACATTTTTTGCTTCCAGAACACTATTTTTTCGAGATATTTTCCTTTCAGAAACGCTGTTTTCTTTCAAGGCCTTCAGGTTCAAGGGCGATGATATCATTTTCTTCATCGTAGAGTTTTGCAAGACCTGTATCACTTTTAAGCCCGGGGTGCTTATCGCAGATGGAACATTTTTGCTGGCACTTCGCAGAGTACTCTGCAGGTTCCGGGTACATACAGATAACCCCTTCATAATTCCTGAGGGTTACCCCGGTGTCCGAACTTGAGATCAGGTAACTGGGTCCGACAGGGATTTTTCCTCCCCCTCCAGGGGCGTCAACTACAAAGGTGGGAACAGCAAGTCCTGAGGTGTGCCCTCTGAGCATCTCTATTATTTCTATACCTCGTGCAACCGAGGTCCTGAAATGTTCAAGTCCGAAGGAAAGGTCGCACTGGTAGAGGTAGTAAGGCCTGGTCTTTATCCTCAGGAGTTCATGGCAGAGATTTTTAATTATCACAGGACAGTCATTTACCCCCCTGAGGAGTACGGACTGGTTGCCTAGAGGAATTCCGGCACGGGCAAGCATGTTCACTGCCTTTCTTGATTCGGGAGTAATCTCTTTTGGATGATTGAAATGAGTATTGAGCCAGACCGACGGATATTTTCCAAGGATTTCGCACAGTTCCGGGGTTATGCGCTGGGGCAGGGTGACAGGCACTCTTGTACCTAACCTTACGATCTCTACATGAGGAATACTAAAGAGTTCCCCTAAAAGCCAGTCCAGCCTTTTATCCGATACAAGAAGGGCATCTCCTCCCGAAAGCAGGACATCCCTTACTTCAGGATGCATCCTGACATACTCGATCCCTTCCCGGATTGCTTTTTCAGAATAGTCATATTCTCTGTTGCCGACTCTGCGCTTGCGGGTGCAGTGCCTGCAGTACATTCCGCAGCGGTTTGAAATAAGGAAAAGCACCCTGTCAGGGTACCTGTGTGTAATACAGCTCTCTTCTGATGGTGAATCCTGGTCTTCACAGAGAGGGTCTTCAAGTTCCCAGAAAGATTTTTGAAGCTCGGCTGAAATGGGGACAGCCTGCATCCGAATAGGACAGTCAGGATCTTCCGGATCTATAAGGGATGCGTAATAAGGAGAAATTGCCATGGGAAAAACTTCCAGGGCCTTTTTTATATCTTCTTTCTCAGACTCCGAGAGAGGAATAAGTTTTTCAAGTTCTTCCACAGTCGTAATTCTATGTCTGTACTGCCATTTCCAGTCTGAAAATTCTTCTTCAGATACGTTAAAACAGTCTTTAATCTTGGATCTCACGTTTGAACCTCGTGAAAGCTGGATGAAAAATTAGGGACAGATGTCCAAAATATAGGAAAAATTGATTCCTGTTCAGTAAATTAATTTCTGTTTTTTCCAGCTTATTTAAAGAAAATGCGTCTTTAATTGATTAATGTTAAGAGTAAACACATATATTAAATACTTTTTTGTCTAAAGGAGTTCTAATATTTCTTTTATTGAGATAATAAGCTCCAAAAAACCTCGTTTTATAGCCAGTTTTTCCGTGTTTAAACGTATCTGATCTTTTTATTCTCGTATAATTCCTTGAAGTCAAGATTATTTACTTTTTAGTCCTTTCTGAGCAATTTTGGTATTAAAAAGAGGATTTTTATACCTTTAAAACTTATTTTAGGCTTCTAAAATGAGTGAAATAACAAGAAGATCACTATTAATCTTATACTAAGAACACATTTTTACAGATAATTTTTAAGCTTATGGTTTAAGATGGACTTAAAAACGGGTTAATTTGATAATCCTCGGCATGGTTTGTTTTCCCAACTTTTTGTTCGGGTGGCATAATGACATTTATATCATTTGAAAATTAAATATATATTGATGACATCGGATCTTTTGACTGATCTGCTAATCATTTTTGGGCTCTCAATTCCTGTAGTGTTTACTTTCTCAAAGCTAAAGATAGCCCCGATAGTGGGTTTCTTGCTCGCGGGAATTCTTTCCGGTCCTTTCGGATTAGGGCTGGTTAACGATATAGATAATATTGAAATGCTGGCTGAAATAGGAGTCGTACTTCTGCTCTTTACTATCGGCATGGAATTTTCCTTGAGGGAACTCCTGCAACTTCGCAGAATCGTAATCTTCGGAGGAGGGCTACAGCTTTCTATAACTGCTATTGCTGTTGCTTTTATTTTCCTCCTGCTAGGAAGTTCCAGGGAAACTGCTATTTTCCTCGGGCTTCTGGTGGCATTGAGCAGCACTGCAATTGTCCTTAAAATACTGCAGGAAAAAGGAGAAATTTACAGCCTCCATGGAAGAACCTCTCTGGGGATACTGATCTTCCAGGACGTGGCTGCAGTAGTAATTATTCTTTTGATCCCTCTCCTTGCAGGAACTGAGGGAACGGAAAAATCCTTCTTAGAGCTTATCCTGCAAGGGCTTGGACTCATATTATTTACCATTTTCAGCGCCAGATATGCAGTTCCTTTCATTATGTACCAGGTAGCAAAGACGCGCAACAGCGAGCTCTTTCTCCTGAGCGTTGTAGCAATAGGGCTCTCGGTTGCCTGGTTGACATCCATGGTTGGCCTTTCTCTGGCTCTCGGAGCTTTTCTTGCCGGCCTTATCATCTCAGAGTCCGAATATTCTGTCCAGGCACTCGGGAACTTAATCCCTTTCAGGGATATGTTCATGAGCATTTTTTTCGTTTCGATAGGGATGCTGCTTGACCTGGATATATTGAGAGAGCATTTGTCCTTTATACTGGCTGCGACTCTGGCAGTGCTGATCCTGAAAGCTGCAGCAAACTCTCTGAGCACTTTCCTCATAGGTTTCCCTATGCATACAATGATTCTGGTCGGTTTTTCCCTATCTCAGGTAGGGGAATTCTCACTGATTCTTGCAAAGACAGGCTTTACAAGCGGGTTGATATCTTCCGAAATTTACCAGGAATTCCTTGATATAGCCGTTATTTCCATGGTACTCACTCCTTTCATAATGGGCATGGGATACAGGACTACCTCTTTTGCCGAGTCGCTTCCCATTCCTTCAATAATAAAATCCGGGTGGTACAGGCATTTTAAGGAACACGAATCTCAGGAAATTCCCGAAAACCATGTGATTGTAGTAGGTTTCGGGGTAAATGGGAGAAACGTCGTGACAGCTGCAAAGTCAGCTTCTATCCCTTACAGGATAGTAGATATCAATCCAGAAACCATCAGGAAGGAAAAACAAAACGGAGAACACATCCTTTATGGAGATGCTGCCCAGAAAGCTGTGCTGGAACACGCAGGTATCCTGACTGCAAAATCAGTTGTCGTGACCGCAGGAGACCCTGCCAGTGCGAGAAGAATTATTGAAGCTGCCCGGAGGCTAAACCCGGAAGTCCATATTATTGCCAGAACACATTTCCTGAGCGAACTGGATAAGTTTTATGCTGCCGGGGCGGACGAGGTCATCTCTGATGAGTTTGAAAGCTCGATAGAGCTTTTTACAAGAGTACTCCACAGGTATCTGGTTCCAGGGAGCGAAATCGATTCTCTGGGTTCAACCTTACGTGCGAACCATTACAGGATGCTCCGCAGCCCTGATATCCTCCGGAAAAAGTTCTGTGACCTGGCTCTTGATTTTGCAGATGTAGAAATCAGGAGTATAAGAGTCGGGAAACTTTCCATGGGAGCAGGAAAAACGATTGGAGAGCTCAATATCCGGAAAAAGTACGGTGTTTCCATACTTGCAATTTCCAGACATCATAAACTGATCTCCGGGCTGCAAGCTGAGACTGAGATCCTTGCAGATGATATTCTGCTTGTAATCAGCCCGCCGGAAAAGCTTGATGAAGTTAAAAGACTTTTTGAAGATGGAGTGAAGTGATGTCTCCTTCCTCAATATTTTTTGTTAGATGGTATTGAGAATAAGCAGTTCTAAAGAAAATTCCAAAACTCTGGATACGCTAATATTACTTATAATATTATTACTCATTTACTTATTAAATTAGTATTTATTTTATTAGTGTTAACATTAATTATGTGTAATATCATAATTCGGTGGGGTCAAAAACTTCAATTTCAATCCTGATAATGGCAAATAAGATTTCAACTATACCTCTTTAATTTAAGTTTGCTTTCACATATCTTCGATTTGCAATATTTGTAAAATATTTTACTTTATAATTTGGTGGAAAACTCTTATGATGAGGGATTTTAAAGAAACCTTTCTCGAAGTTATTCAGGCAGTATTGCCTTTAACACTGGCAGTGATAGTGATCATGCTAGTGTTCACAGGTTCAAACCCGGTTCATTTTGTATCCTTTTTATCCGGCACAGTGCTGGTCATAATGGGAATGACTTTTTTCCTTATGGGTGTCAAACTGGGGATGCTGCCAATAGGTGAGGCAATCGGAGCTGATTTGCCAAAGCATGGTTCACTGATATTTATTGCAGTAGTAGCGTTTTTACTCTCCTTTCTTACAACGATTGCAGAGCCTGATGTAAGAGTTCTGAGCAGTATGATTGATTCAGTTTCAGAAGACAGCATAGACCGTAATTTACTGCTCATATCAATAGCTTTCGGAGTAGGATTCTTTGTGACCGCTTCCATTCTCAGGATAGTCTACGGAGTCTCGATAAAACATCTGTTTGCAATAAGTTATCTAATCATAATCTTACTGTCCTTTTTTACACCGTCTGAGTACCTTGCTATTTCCTTTGATGCAGGAGGCGTGACCACCGGACCTATGACCGTACCTGTAATTATGGCCCTGGGGATCGGGACAGCTTCGGTGTTGCAGGAGAGGTCTCAACTTTCTGAAGGTTTCGGGCTCATAGGTTTTGCATCGATAGGTCCCATACTCAGTATAATGCTGCTGGGGGTGCTTTCTTCATGAATTCTGCGAGTACAGAAGGAATATTGCTTGTGTTTCTCGAAGTTATTCAGGCACTTGCCCCTCTCGTGTTATTTTTTATAGTGTTCCAGTATTTTTACCTGAAGCTGCCTAGATCACAGTTGATCAAGCTCTTTACAGGAATATTTTTTACTGCAACCGGGATGATCTTATTTTTACACGGAGTCTATAGTGGTTTTTTCCCTGTGGGGATGGAAATAGGTGAATTTTTTGGTAATTCTAACAAAAAAAGCCTGTTAATCCCTATAGGTTTTGTCCTTGGATTTCTTGCCACCTTCGCAGAACCTGCCGTAAGAGTATTATGTTACCAGATTGAGGAATCTTCCAGTGGTTATATCAGTTCGAAACTTATGCTCTATACACTTTCTTCCGGAGTTGCTGTATTTGTTTCCATTGCGATGACAAAACTTGTTTACGGAATTCCTTTCATTTATATTATAGTCCCAGGATATTTGTTTGTCCTTGTTCTGTTATGGTTTTGCGACAAGGATTTTATTGCTATTGCATTTGACTCAGGAGGGGTTGCAACGGGTCCTATGGCTGTGACATTCCTCATGTCAATGGCAGTCGGAGTAGCCTCGGTGCAGGAAGGCGGAAATCCCATTGTAGACGGTTTTGGCCTGATTGCAATGATAGCACTTGCACCTATTATCTTTGTTATGCTTCTGGGTGTTTATATAAGATTTATCGGAGGTAGAAATAATGTCGAGTGAAGGAGATTTTGTATTAGTCGTAACGATTGTAAAAAAAGGATGGGGCGATGATGTAGTCAAGGCTTCCAGAAAGGCCGGTGCCCAGGGTGGAACAATTTTGTTTGGGCGAGGTACAGGTATACATGAAAACAAAAGTATCCTTGGTCTGATGATAGAACCGGAGAAAGAAATCGTACTTACCATCGCAGAATCGGATATGGTAGATATTATCCAGAGTTCTATTACCGAGGCAGTAAAACTTGATGAACCTGGAATGGGTATAGGATTTGTGCTTCCTATAGAGAAAGTGTTTGGCATTTCTCGCTATTTCTGTGACGTCCAGGACACATTACAGAAAAATCTTAAATCACAATAACCTCTTACCTGAGGGTAAATATGAATACCTTTTTCCCATTTGTGTTTATTGAAGCATCAAGAAAAACAATCTCATCTGTTGTGTCTTTGTGTATAATTTAATTATATCTGAGACATTTATTGACTATTTAATAATCTTGACGAGAATCAGGTTTGGTGGTTTTCATAAATGGAGAGAAAATTGAGAAAAGGATCTTCGAAGAACTTAACTTTATCAAAAAACAACTTGGGGAAATGAAAGAACATATGGTAGACATAGATGCCCTACTCACTGCAGAAGAAAAGGAGATTGTTTCTAAAAGCTTTGAAAACGAGAAGAAAGGAAAACTCATAAACTTTAAAAACTTTTAATAACCGGAGTTTAAAATGTTTGAAGTTTTCCTTGACACTCAAGTTCAAAATTTTTTGAGATCTGCAGACGGAATTACTTTTGCACGGGTCAGGGAAGTCTTTCAAGAGCTTGCCCTTGATCCTGTCCCTCGGGGTGCAAAAAGAACAATTGAGAGTCCGGAAAAACTTTTCAGGCTGAGGTCCAGACATTTAAGGTTACTTTATAGAATTAATTATGAAAAAGAAGCAGTTGTAATTCTGATTATCGAACCTTTGATTCGTATGTATCGCTAAATAAGATTAACGGGAAAAAGCTTAATATAGGCTAAGTTAAAATAAAGTTTAAAAAAGCATGCTTTAACGTGCAGAATACATACTACAGATCTGTTGTAATAAAACAGGAAACTTGAGACTAACGATACAGTTGTGACTGTGGAATAAATCCGGTGAGATTATATCTTAAACATTTATCCAATCACTAATTTTTGCAATTCTCCTCTTTGCTTTCTCCCCTTTCCTGAATCAGAGCTTTTTTGTTTCTTGATTGGTTACTTAAAATACGGGATCAAAAGAAGCAAACTTTGAGTCCTGGGGCCGGCTCATCTACTATATATTATTGAAGAAAATAAAAAGACTTTAAATTTGCTCTCTTACCATAGCACTTATAATTCTGCTTGGGTTGCTTAGCATGTTTTTCCCTAATTTATGAGACGATCAACGTTCTACCTTTTCCTATTATAGCCTGTTGCATCAATCATTTCATCCAGGACTGGCCGCAGAAAATCAAAAGAAGTACAAAGAGGCAAATACAAAATATTATTTCAGCCTGTCTTAAAAAATTGTCAACCATAATACTATACCACCAACATATTTTGTATATTATCTCCTGTTTCATCTTTTAAATGTATTTTATATTGTCTCGCATTAGTTTATACATCTGATGACATATCAATTTAATTGATATTGTAAATCTAGTTTTTTCGGCTAAACAACTAAATTAATTTACTAATGTTTCTTTGCATATTTCACCTCTCTGGCTTCCAAAATATAGAAACCTCGCTTCTATCTATATTGTTTTTTTCTTCCATTTCTCTTTGAATATTGATCAATTTTCGCAATCTTCCGGCGGTCTCTTTGAGATTAGTCGGACACTGTGATTGAAGAGCATCTCTTCTATATATGGAATCTTTTCCTATTCCTATACCATTATTGCCGGATCATTTTTTTTATTACAATATTTTTAAAATTAAAAAGTATCTTTGTAAAAAAAACAAAACATTTTTATATTTCACTGCCCTGTTATTAATGGTGTCAATGAAATCCAAAATAAGCCACTATTTTGCATCGATGGCGCTACTGTCCGGTTTTCTTTTGGCGCTAACAGGTATTGTTTATGCTCTTTCTGTAAATCTTACCAGAAGATCCGATCCCGGAGAAATAGCCATCACTTATGGTTTTATCGGTTTCGGGTTATCCCTGATTCTTACGGGTATCAACCTGATGATCAAGAACCCGAAAGAATATCATCTTCATATTGTAGGAACAGGGCTTGTCCTTAACTGTATAGGGATTGGAGCTTTTCTTGTACTTTACCCGCAGGGTTATCCGGTTTGGGTATACCCTAACGTTACTTATGTGGCAGCTGTATATGCTGGGGGTGTCTGCCTGCTTGCAGGAAATGCCTTTGCAAATACAGTTCTGAATTTGATTGAGGAAAGAGCAAGACAACTTTCTGAAATAGAGTCTGAAAAGATAAAAAGTCACAGTGAACACGAAATCGAGAAAGAAGTCCAGAGAACCCTCGCTAACTCCTTTACGAAAAAAGATAGTTTTTCGAAGTTTAATATGGACTTAAAAGACACCGAATATGATTTTATTCTCGGAAAAGGGCTCTTGGAGTCAGAGAAGAAAATCACTATTCAGGATGAAATTCCTGAAGTTGAGAACCTGAAGTTTGCCAGTACCGGCAAGCATGTAGCTCTCGATGAAGGGCTTGATTCAGCGTCACTGCTACTTGCCCGGGCAACCAGTACGCCTTCCAGAGGCAAACAAACTAAAGGATTACTCCATAACAAAACGAAATTTTTGAGGAGACGTTAAAATGGCTAAAGGCCTTGATGTAGGAACAATGAATATCATATGTGCTACAAAAGGAAATGGCTCAATTTCCTTTTCCCAGCAGAGAAACGCATTCCTTGAAATGGAATCAACTGACCTTACAAAACAAATGCTAGATAATGGAAGAGTACTATACACCCAGAGAGGAGGCGTTATTAATGTTCTCGGAGAAGATGCCTTTAAGTTCTCAAACGTATTTAATAAGCATATCCGAAGGCCCATGAAGCAGGGAATTATAAGTCCTGAGGAAAAAGATTCCATTCCTATGATCAAGCTCATTATTGAAAGGGTACTCGGACTCCCTGACAAGAAAGACGAACTTCTGTACATTTCCGTCCCTGCAAATCCTGTGGATAATCAGCTAAATGTGCTCTACCATGGAAAAACCGTAGAAGCCCTTGCCACAAAACTCGGGTATACTGCCTGCCCTATTGATGAAGGACTTTCAGTCGTGTACTCTGAACTTAGCGATTCCAATTTCACAGGAGTCGGGATAAGTGTAGGCGCAGGCATGACAAATGTAACCGTAGCCTACATGGCAACCCCGATTGTTTCCTTCAGTATAGCACGCGGAGGGGACTGGATTGATGAGCAGGTCGCAATTGCCACAGGCATGGCAAAGGAAAGAATCACCTACATAAAAGAGACGGACTTTTCACTGTCTGGAGAACATGAAATAGGAAGTGTCCAGGGAGCACTTGCTGTTTACTACGATGCTCTTCTGACATATGTACTGCAGCATCTCAAGCGCAAACTCTCAGAAACCGCTCCGCCAGATGCTGAATTCCAGATAGCAATCGCAGGTGGAAGTACAAGGGTCAAAGGCTTTACAGAGCTGTTTGAGGAAAGATTAAAAGAAACTGATCTACCTATCAGGATTTCGAGCATTAGAAAGAACAGGTTTAGCACATCAGGAACGGACTCAAAGGACCCCCTCTACTCAATTGCAAGGGGATGTTTGATTGCTGCTCTCTCCAAGGAGGCAACTCTCAACCCGGATTCCTCGTCCTCATCTGAAGCCCACGATTCGAAACACTCTTCTCACAAGCCCGAACCTATAGTGGTCACTAACCGAAGCTGAAATATCAAAACTGATATCTGTGCATTCGAAGGAGGGTAGAAACCCTTCTTCAAATCTTTTCTTCAAGACCTTTCTTCAAATTCTACCTGCGGAATTTTTTCAGTTTTTTAGTTTTCTTCCTGCTCCGATATCTTTAAATAACGTATTCTCTATTCTACATAACGTAAATAAAACATTACATTATGTATGCTTAACTTGACTATATGTCTTTAGAACTTTACTTAGGAATTTAACAAAATCGATGTTAATTATATTAATTAAAATTATAACTGAAAAATATCCAGGCAGGTTTTTCAAATGAAGCAAAAACAATTCAGGATAATCTCTCTCCTGATCGTAATGGTCATGGGAGCCGTAGTGGGTTTCTCGGTATCGATAGGAAATCCGGTACTTGCAGTAGGCGTCGTACTTGCAGGCATGGCAGTTATGTACAATTTGAAACAAATGCTGGAAGATGTGGTCGAAGATGAGAGAATTCACCAGATCAGCCAGAAGGCTTCGCAGGTTACTCTCCAGATAGTTATGACAGGGCTTGCTCTTGGGGGTGCAGCCCTGATAGCGATGAGAGAGGTTTATCCAACATATACCGATCTTGGTTTCTTCATGGCATACGCAGGCTGCGGGGTTCTTGTACTTTATTCCCTGTTTTACAGATATTACAACAGGAAATATGGTGGCTTTGATGAAGAATAATATCAAAGTTTACAGGGCGATGCACGACCTTACCCAGGAAAGTTTGGCTGAGAAAGTAGGAGTAACAAGACAGACAATACATGCTATTGAAAAAGGAAAGTATGATCCCTCTCTTGACCTTGCTTTCAAGCTTGCCAGACTTTTTAACGCAAATATCGAAGATATTTTTCTCTATGAGGGTAACGAGAACTGAGGACTTCCCTTAAAAGGGCTTGTTCCCTAAGTTTCCGTCTTATTTTTCTCAAAGGCCTATATCATAACATTTTTTCCAGCTAAACTTAGCTTTCCCGAACTCTTCCACACAAATAAACCTGAAGTAAAAGATCATATAATCAAGATTTTATTTTTGTAAAACCACTGTCCGGCAAAGAAGTGAGATTTCAGTACGTAAGTTAATTTTCTTAATAAGGATTTAAAGCCGCCGCATCCGGAAAATCAAAATTAGTTTTTAAATAAATTTATAAGGAATGAACAGGTAGTTAATACAGGTATCTGTTTCCAGAATCTCGGTTTGAAAACCGATATATCTAAAGCAGTGGTAGACAGGTAACAGACAGATAAAACAGCTACTAAAATAAGAATCTCAACGGGAGTCAAGAAATATGATGCAATCTTTTATAGTGGAGCATTATCTCAATAGTGCCGTAGATGTTTACTGTGGTGGGCCAGATATCTTCAGGGGAACCGTAAAAGCCTGTGCAGACAATGTACTCACCCTCGAAAACGAAGGAAAACTGACACATATAGCTATAGATAAGATTATAGCTTTGTGGGCTCAGTAAATTCGAAAATTGCAGATCTCAAACAATTGTATAAGAATCAACCGGGAGCAGAGAAAGGATATTAATGATCCTTTTCTGAACCTTGTTACAGTCGAATAATTTTCTGGACTGAAGGATTAGCTTAGTTTCTTCATTTTAGCTCAGGCTTTTCACTTAGCTCAGGCTTTTTGTTCTTCATACTTGGGATGGAAACTGATCCTGATTCACAGAACCAAACATGAAACACATTGAGGTGTAAAAAAATGCAATCTTTTATAGTGGAACATCTTCTTGGTGAAGTTGTGGATGTCTATTGCGGAGGTCCCGATGTTTTTAACGGAAAGGTGGAAGCCTGCGCAGACGATGTACTCACTCTCGAAAATAAAGGAAAATACACGCATATCACAATTGATAAGATCATAGCTATCTGGCGTACGTAAGATGGGAAAAGAGTGTAATCAAGTCAGATCTTTTTGAACAGAGAGCTGTCATAATAGAGCAGTTAAATAAAAGAGCTTGGTAGAGGAGAAATCCATAAATGGATACTTAAATCTATAAATGGATACTTCATCCTTTTCCGCAACTTTTAGCAAAAAGCTGAAATTGCTCTATCGCAACAGTCAACTGTATATGTTTATGTTTTGATGCAGCTTTTTGCATGAGAGGCGATGAACTCTCTCATAAGTTTTGCTCCAAGCATGGCTGTCTGTCCTGAATCATATTCAGGGGCAATTTCCACGATATCAAAAGCCATTGAATAAGGAGCAAGAGTTCTTATCGCAGTCCTGACATCCCTGGCACTGAGCCCGAAAGGTTCAGGTGTGCCGAGTCCGGGAGCGTAAGCAGGATCTATTGCATCCATATCAAGGGAAAGATAGATCTGACTGCAGTCCAGCCATTCAATAACTTCTTTAAGGACTTCTACCATGCCTATGGATTCGACGTCATCTGCCGTGTAGTATTTAAGGTTATTCTCCCTGGCAAAAACCCATTCTTCTTCGGGTCCGCTCCTTATGCCTATAGAAACAAGATTCTTTGTAACATTCTCCAGAATATTTCTGGATACACAGGCGTGGTTATGCTTGAATCCCCTGTACTCCTGCCTGAGGTCGAAGTGGGCATCAAGGACAAGGACTCCGAAATCATCTCCTGCAAACTCGGCACATGCCCTGACCGTAGAATAAGTCAGGGAATGCTCGCCTCCTAGCATAATAGGAAGCTTTCCGTCGTTTAACAGAATCTTTACTTCTTCGTAAAGATCCCTCAGAGTTTCATCAACCAGGGCTGAAGTCTCCAGATTTCCTGCATCATAAATCGGAAGGTCTACAAGATCTATGTCGAACACAGGGTTATAACTCTCAAAATTTGCAGAAACCTGCCTCATCGCGTCTGGAGCCCAGCGGCTGCCTGCACGGTACGAAGAAGTGTTGTCAAAAGGTACACCGAAAATAACATATCGTGCAGATTCGTAGTCTGCAAGAGCGTCTATAAAGGAATTGGGTAAAAACATATTCTTACCTGATGTAATTATTTATTAAAAAAAGAGCTCAGGCTGTTAACCTGAGTTTTTGCCTGTTTTTCAGGGACTTATGTTCTTATATCGAGTTTGACTTTTCCGAGGGCTGTGATATAAGACACCTCTTCACCCTCTTTTACTCTGTCCTTGTATTCATCGGGGATTATAATCTCAAAGGTTGAGAAGTCTCCCATGTCCATAAGCTGGGCAATGTTTCCAGTAATTGAGATTATCTGAGCGCTCTTCCTTTCCACGATCGGGACATAGATTTTATTTGCAACGGAGCCTATGTAGGAACGTTTCTGGCCGTCAAAGAGGCCTATAGCCTCTACCCTTGCCTTTGCAGCTCCATGTTTCCCTGGTTTGGACTTGGTAATGCTTTTTATAACACATGCTTCGTCGTCAATAATTACATATTTCCCTTCTTTAAGGTCTTTTACTTCTACCTGCTGTTTCATAGTGATTCTCCCTTACGTTTTAAGATCTATAATAAGCTGTAAACGCCATACCGGATTTGATCGAAAGTTTTTCAGTGTCAATTCCGGCGAAGTGGTATAAGAAGGCTTTTCTAATTTTTAAGCCTGTCTACCCTTTCATCCATACTTTGCTTAACTGCTCTGTATAGAAAAGCTGGAAAGTAGTTACTACCTGAATGCCTGTATAACTTCACAGGTCGAGACTAATACGATTAATTATCCTAGAGTATATAACGCTTATGCGAGATTTTGTTTTTTCGGGCATAGTTTCAGATAAAATATTTCGAAATATTGGTCAATTGCTCTAATTAGGGTAAGCAGTTAAGGTTTAAAGGACAAAAAAGACCATTTAAATAAAATCTGTATGGACTCTATTCCGAAAAATATTCCGATGAATATTCCGAATATTTTTCCGTATGTAAAATCCTTGACTACGCTCATTTTTCTTTAACAGCCGATTTCCAATTCTCCAAGTTTTTCCCGAAGGGGTACCCCCTCTTTATCCCAGCCCCGATAATGGTAATACTCCTCAAGGGCTGCCTCAAATTCCTGTCGTCTTAAGAATCCATTTCCTTTTTCTGCACTGCCAGCTTCGAACAGCCTTTCAGGAAGGGTATCGTCTTTTCGCGTGAAACCCGCTTTCAGATTATAAATTCTCTCCAGATTCCAGATCCTTTCTCCCGTTTTCAGGAGTTTGGCAGGTGAAATTTCTATCTCGGCACCGGAGTGTAAAAGGGCTGAACAAAGCTCTTCGTTGATGGCAAAAACCGAGAACGGGCAGAGCACAAGTGAATCAAGTACAGCAGTCAGGTTTTCAAAGACCTGCAGAATTCCAGCTTTTCCTTTAAGGGCGAAACGGTCGAGAAGTAAAGGTTTTCCGAGAACCTCCGGTCCTATCATAAAGGCTGTAAGGTAATCTCCACCATGACAGGAGGTAGCATAAGCAAGAGCCTGTCCTTTAATCCTCCTGGGATCAAAACCTGCAATTTCAAGTCCTTTCACGTCCATACTCAGGTCTTCTCTCTCCCGGGCTGAGAAATATCTCCGTGCTCCTTTCCCAGGCTCGTTTCCTTCCCCTATTTCTTCAAGCAAGGTTTCAATTCTCTTTGCTTCGATTTTCTCTGACTTGAATTCTGCAAGAGCACCGAGTACGGAACCTGCAGAGATAGGGTCAAGTCCGTAATCTTTACATATCCTGTCTGCCAGGAGCACCGAGTTAAAATCCGGATTTTCAAGGTTAAACCCGAAAGCCCATAGAGAATCGTAGTCAGGTAGAATTTGTCCTGTCTTCCTTATCCTTCGTTTACAGCCCAGGGGGCAGGCAGGGCAGCTTTCCTTCTCAAGTTCAAGGCTGGATTTAATATACTCTCCTGAGAACATATCCGCAAAAGGAGTTCCTCTCACGGAAAAGTTTCTGCAGGGAATGAGGTCCATATAATCCAGAAGTTTTACAAACGCAGGAGTACCATACTTTGCAAGTCCTTTGGAGAGTACAGGATTTGCTTCAAAAAGTTTCAACGTTTTTGTCTTAAGGTTTTCAAAACTTTCGGGGCTGGCAGGTAAGAGTTCTTTTTTTCCTTTTACGGCCACTGCTTTCAGCAGCTTTGAGCCTGCAACCGCTCCCAGGCCTCCCCTCCCGCTGTGAATGGAATCGATCACAAAAGAAGAAACAAGAACTTCTTTTTCTCCGGCCCTGCCTATGCAGGCAACGCTTCCTTTATCTTTCAGGGCATCAGTACATGCTTCTGTGTTTTTTCCCCAGAGACTTCCTGCATGTGCAATTTTTATTTCTTCTCCCCTTATCTCTACAAAGGAAGGACTCCCTGCTTTTCCGATAATAACCAGGGCATCGATTTCAGCTTTCCTTAGTTCCCTCCCAAAACCTCCACCTGCATTCCAGCTGAACACCGTGCCTGTGAGAGGGGATTTTGATGTAATAACCGCCCCTGAGGACATGGGAACAAGACCTGTAAGCGGTCCGGAAGTAAAAACAAGGGGATTTTCCGGGCTGAGGGGGTCAATGTCAGGTTTTGCAAGCTCGCTAAGCAGTTTTACTCCCAGTCCCCTGCCGCCTATGTACCTGCGAATTAACTCTTCATCGGTACTCTTAACAGTAATCAATCCCGAGCTAAGGTCTATGTATATTGTTTTTCCTTTCCAGCCAGTCATATCAAAATCCCTTTTTCAGATCTCTTTACCTTTTCAAATCTCTTCATCTTTTTCGTAATTATTTCTGGTGCTTATCTATTGAAGATAGCCTTTAATTAGAATCCGTATCGTGAAAATCTTGAAAGAGCCAGTCTTTAAGAGAAATAAACCTTAGATAATATTACATGAATCTGGAGAAACCTTATGTTGTTTCTGTATACGCCCTTGTCCGGAACGAGAAAGGAGAATTCTTACTTCTCAGACGCTCGGAAAACTCCCGCACTAATCCTGGAAAATGGGATCTTCCAGGCGGAAAGGTGAACCCGGATGAGGCGCTTAAAGAAGGGGTTACACGCGAGGTATGGGAGGAGACCGAAATTTCAATTGTCCCGGGGGATATTGCAGGGGAGGTAAACTTTGAGCTTCCGGAAAAAAAGGTTATTGCTATTGTATTTGATGGGGGATACGTTGTCTCTGATGTTAAATTAAGTTACGAACACATGGAATACGCCTGGCTCTCTCTTGAAAATATTCTTTCAATGGAGGAGCTTCCTATTTATTTCAGAGATTTCTTCAAAGAGTTTGCTAATGAGAATAAACCTCCTTCTGACCTTCCTATCTAACTGGAAGGCTATTCGTTAAAGACAATTTTACATTTTTTCCGGAATATTTCTAATTTTTTGAGATTTCTTAAGATATTCTAAACTTTCCAGATTATCTGAAGCTTTTCAGGAATACGTTTCTCAGCGTCTACTCATGTTTCTTCATTGAAGCACTCATCCTCAAGTTTTTTTCTTTTTCTCCGGCTGTACTGCCAGCTTATTCCAAGGAACAGGAGAACTATAAGAGCCAGAAAACCCGCAGCACGCAGCAAGCTCCCGTACTTGCTCAGCAATATGGGATTTATATTATCTCTCATTTCGTACTCTGGGTACATTATATCCCTTGGGTTATTGCTATGTCCGAGACCAAGAGCATGCCCTAACTCATGCTTTGAAATAGTAAGCATTGTCGAATCTCCATACTGGCGCCATCCTCTGCCCTGATAGTTTCCAACCTCAAGGACCATATCTACTTTAACGAAACGGTCTCCAGATATTCTTGGTTTTGCATAACCTGCCACGCCCGAAGGAGCACCTTCGATACTCTCCAGGTTTTCAATCCATCTTATTCTGATGTCTGCTTCTTCGGAGTCAACAATCTCAAAAACAGGGGTATAGTCGAGATTCCCGTTTCCTCCTTCTTCCCAGTATTTGAGGGCTTTTTCTATCTGCTCATAGTACGTAGGACTGTAATGGAGTGGGGTATTTTCATCGTCTATGTATACTGTAATTGGGGAATGATCCCAGGGGTTATCAAGAATCTTTTCCGAACCTGTTCCGGACACAGCTGAAACGGCAGGTATAAAAACTACCGTTAGTAGTACGAAGGATAAAGTTATTAGATACTTATTGTTCCGGTTAATGCGAGTAAACCCCCGTATCGTTAATTAATTTAGTTTATTTTTCTTTCAGGTAATCCTGCTGTACGGGTATGAGGTATAATTTCTGTGCTAGTTTTAATAGTTTACAGAGTGAGTTTACTAAACCTAAAAACGTCTTTCCAAAAATAAGTTTTAAAGTTATAAGAACCTTGACCCTGAGAACCTTGCAGCCATCTATTTAATGTCTATCTGGATCCAGGCTTACAACGCGATTTTTAACTTTAAGCAGATAAAAAGACCTTTTTTAAAAATAAATCTTGAAAATTGAACTTCTGATAGGTGAACCCTGAGAAGTTAAACTTCCGGAGCTTTGCTCTCTTCTTATTTTACATTCGCTCCGGCTATATTACATACCTCACAATCAGGGTCGCAACATTGCTCTTCTTCTTTTTCTTTATCTTTTCCATTTTTTTTCTCATTTTCATCAGGGAATTCTGAGGCTAAAGCCCTTGTACTTTCTGCAAGTACTGCGGCATTGGATAGGGATGCTCCTATCATTATTGCAGAAAATATTTTTTCTTTCGGAATTCCTTTTCTTTTTGCTATTCTTAAATGCATTTTCAGGCAATGTTCACAGCGAAGGGCAGAAGCCACACCAATGGAAATAAGCTCCACGGTTTCCTGATCGAGATTTTTAAACTCGCGCATTATGGAGTTGTCATAAAGGGTCTTCGGAATGAAGATCTCAGGGAGATCTTTCATAAAATTCATAATATACGGGACTTCTCCATATTGCTTCCGGACATCATCAAGGAGCTCCGGAATGACTTTCTCGGGATCACTTTTCAAAATTTCCACAATATCCTCAAGTTCCATAAGAAACCACCAGCATAGATTAACGTGGAAACCGGGCTAGACACCGTTTTCCGGGTCGGGCTTTACAGTTTTAAGGATAAGTGAAAAGGCACAAACCCAGTAAAAATGTAAAGTAGATACTTTTTAGCTCAACAGAATCCGGGTCAAATTGCAAAACCAACGTCAGACTTAGATTTGATTTTTATCAATATATAATTTTTCATTTTTGACCTGGAAATATTTGCAAGCTCGGAAAGAGTCACTCCTTCATCAAACTCCAGATTTTCTATTTTTTCATGGAATTCGTCATACGGCAGTTTGACTCTGAGTCCATCAAGCTGAAGGGTGAGCGGAGCAGGGGAGAGGACGGTGCGGATTTCCGGAACCTGGTTTTCGATCTCCTTCATAACCCGCGCAGGAAGCACTGCAAGCGGATCTTTTGCCTGCTGTTTGCGGATATTGTCCGCTATCTTTGAGACTCCTTCGTTAAGGCTGTCAAGGGCATTAACTTCCTCGGTTCTTCTTAGTCTGTGAGAAACTCTTCCGATATTACCTATGTAAAGGTCTGCTCCGGGAACATCTTCCGTTTTCAACTCAACAGGCCCTCCGGTAACTACAATAGGTATCTCAATGCCTTCAAAAAGCTTCGGCTTCTTCTTTGTAATGCAGTCGCTGAAAGACCCGAAGGTGAATACCGCAATATCATGCTCGTTAATCAGTTTCCTTTCGTAGTCCATTGACAGGGATACCCTTCGCCCCATTCCTCTTGCGAGCCCTATCATGTTTGTATTGGCTCCGGGGTGGCGGAGGTATTCTGCTACATCGCAGGCTGAGTGAGGAAGATGATGGGAAGCAAGCGTAGGGGAGACAACTGCAATCTCCACACCTGTAAGAGGTGCTTCCATCAGGACTCCGAGAAGCTCGTCCGAGAGCTTTTTTACAACATTAACGTCTTTTTCAGGGATAAGCATTATAAGATTGACTTCAGTCCCGGTAACCACTTTCTGGATTATGTAGCCTCCGAGGTCTTCCATCAGTTCGATTAAAAGCCCGTGCTTATGGACTCCACCGGTGTAAAGATAGGGTAGGAGTACAGCCATTTTATTTTTCCCCTCCTTCCGTCAATTCGTCGAGCATTGCTCCTGCTTCTTCAATCCACTCACGTTTCAAAGCTTCTTCGGATGCTACGAAAACAAAGTGGTTACCTTTATACAGGTGGTAGCGAACTCTGAAACCTTCGGGAGTTGCCCGGATTGCGAAATCCACGAGGTTTTCATGGAGCCTGTGCCTGGGGTCTGCAACCATCATTTCTTTGATAAAAGCAGCCTCTTCCGCAGGCTTATCCGTACTTATGGTTACAGTCCAGCGGTCAGGCTGGCTGATGTTTGCTTTTCCGTAGCGTTCCCAGAGTTTTACGAGCAGTTCCGGGATGTACTGTTCTTTTTTGATCGAGATTACCACTTCACCGGCGACAGGCTTTGATTCTACATCGGCAATATCAATTGTCGTAACCTTGGTGCCTACATCCCTGAGGATGATTGCCATCTGGAAGAGGGAGTCTTCAGGCTTCAGCACTACCTTTATCCTTCCTATTGCAGGGGCAAGCTTGAGACTTGCAAGGTTGTCCTCAATAATCTTCCTGTAAAACTCCTGCTCCGAATCAATTGCTGACTCGACAACAAAGGTCTCAAGCGAATCCATTCTGACCTCACTCCTCCACATAGCCTGAGGCAAGAAGGGCTGCTCCTACCGCCCCTATGAGGTGGGAGTTTTCTGGCACAAGGACATCGATCTTAAGGAGCCTTCCAAGGGCTTTTGGTACTCCCTCGATCAGGGAAGATCCGCCCACAAGGATCAGCGGTTCTCTTACGTCTACTTCCTGTAGCTGTTGCTCATAGATCTGCTCTACCACACTATAGCAGGCAGCAGCTGCCACGTCTTCAGGAGTAGCTCCTCTGGCAAGGGAATTTACAAGGGACTGAATCCCGAAAACTATACAGTAGCTGTTCATGGATACATTTTCATGCATGCCTTTAACTGCAAGAGCCCCAAGTTCGGTAATATCCACACCGAGACGCTTTGAGATCATTTCAAAGAAACGTCCCGACGCTCCAGCGCAGATTCCGCCCATTGTAAACATTCCGGGAATTCCGTCTTCAACCGAAATTGCCTTGTTGTCCATCCCGCCTATATCGATAACTGTTGCAGGACCTCTTTGTCTGTCCGCAAGGTAAACTGCTCCTTTCGAGTTGACGGTAATTTCTTCCTGGATAAGCTGGGCCTTGAAGTGATTTCCTATAAGGAATCGCCCGTATCCTGTCGTGCCCAGAGCCTGAACTTCTTCTCTTGAGACTCCTGCTTCTTCAAGAGCCTGAGAGTATGCTTCTTCGGCGCTTTCAAGGACTTTTGTTGTGGGCACCCAGCCTTTACCTATTATTTTATTGTCCTTCATAACCACGGCTTTCGTGGTTGTTGATCCCGAATCTATTCCTGCGGTCAGTCCTTTTTGAACTTCCCTTGTAAGAAGGTGCCTGCGTCTGACAATTGTGGTCAGTGCTTCCAGGCGAGTGAGAAGAGTACCTGCAGTGGTACTCTCGGTAAAAGAATAGCTAATTACCGGAATATTCGAATGTCTGTGGATGTACCTTCTGACCTCGTTTCGTACGATAGCTCCTTCGGCGCAGCGGAAGCATGTAGTAATGAAGACTCCGTCCACATTGGTCGTGCCTTCAACTACAGCCTTTGCCCGTGCCATCATAAGTCTCAGGTCTCCGCTTGCAACCTCAAGCCCGAATTCCCTGCCAATGGTATCTATGGATGCAACATCAATTTCAGGGAACACGAATTTTGCATTTACTTTGGCTGCTGCCTCATCAAATTCAGGCTGAACTCCTGCATATTCGGAGCCACAGGATACAAGGGCGATCTTGACAACTCCGGAATCTTCAGCGCTCATTTTTTGTCCTCCTTTTCTTCCGGTTTTTCCTCTTCTGCCTTTTCCTCTTCTTCTGATTTTTCTTTTGGCAGCGAACTAAGGAATTCCGCGATTTTGTTTACAAAATCACGGGCTTCTTCGTCAGACTCCGGGTATTTTACTTCAAGTATAGGGACATTTTTTGAGCGGATAAGATATTTCATTAACTCATTTGTGCGATTACAGCCCACGCAACCAAAATTTGTGGGCGGGTTTTCAACTATAATTGCAGCTTCCGTTTCTTCTATCAGAGGTCCAATAAGTGCCATTCTTCCCCTTACTCCAGCCGGCACTTCAATTGCAGCATATTTAAGACCCAATTTAGGATCTTCAGAAGTGATATTGATAGGAGGAGAATCCAGGCTAATGTTTGTAACTTTTTCTCTTATTTGGCTCATCATAGTAAGGGGTTTGTGCCCGAAACGCTCAACCAGGTCGGCAAGAATAAGACTGTTTATAGGGTAAATGAAAACTTTTGCCAAAAAATTCACCTCGAAAGTTCCGCTTCAATAATTTTTTCCAGATCCGAAACTTTAAGCCTGCATTTCTCCTTTGGCTTCTTTTTTACGGACTCACTTGCTTCCAGTTCATCAAGTGCAGCCCCTATGGCAGGGAGCATCTCAACTTCTTCCCTGAGGAAGTGGAATCCTGGTCTCGGACCTCCCCCCCGGCTTGCCCGGCAGCGCCTCTCGTCGCCTGCAGGGAACCCTCTATCTTTTACAAAAATATGATTCTTATCCAGTTGACGGATATTTTCGACCACTGCAGTAACGTCCTCTTTTGGGCCCGTTACAATCAGTCCAAAGCAGGTCTCCTTTACAGTAACCGGAAACTCTGATTCGTATATCCTCATGGCTGCATCTGCAGGCAGCACTTTATCCGAACTGATTACAATATATTTTGTAATCTCTTCATTTTTTGTCTCTGTCATTTTCTGTCTCTCCTTAGCTTCGGGAGACTTCACCTGTAATAAACCTAAATATGTGAATCTGCTCAAGCATCAGATACTTACTTCGTTTATGTATTAATTTTTATTATTGCATTATCATTTTAATTATATGGACATTTTTATATTTTAACAATTATTATTCGTCATGATTTTCAGTTTTCTGGTTATAAGCTTTTCTGTGTGCAGCTTCACTTATGTATATCGCATCTCCTTCTTTGATGCCTCTTAGTCTCTCAGGTTCGATTATCCTGCCGATAATGTTCGTTGAAGAGAACTTTTCTCCTGTGGGGCCGAAAAGGTCGTCATTTACAAGTCTGACTCCTATGGTTCCCATTCTCTTTGCTGCCTGGTTTGTGACCCCTATTTCTCCAGCCAGTACCCTGTCAGCTGGAGTGTTTTCCGGAAGGACCTCTTTATATTTCACTACTTCTTCTTCTGTTTTGAAAAGGTAAGTATCATCATATATCATATAAACAGGGAGTTTTCCGACAGTTTTTGTCTTGAGTCCGAGTGAGTGGCGGAAAAAGTCCACAGATTTCGGAGCTCTTTCCGAGTAAAGTTCAACCTCAACGAGTTTTTCTCTGGATACCGCGTAGGCAGTCACCTTTGCTTCTCCGAGAATTTCGAGGGTTGTTGGCGGGTCCTGTCTGACAATTACTGCATCTTCTCCTGTATACCCATCCCTTATCAGTTCGATTCCTATCGAGGAAAGTACAGGCTCTACCTCTTCAAAGCCGTGCCCGAGCAGGACAATCTGGGGAGGAAGGCTTTCTATTGACAGTTTCTGCCCCTTTTCCGCAAGTTTGATAAGTTCAAGCCCTTTTGTTACCTGCCCCACTACAGAATGAACAAGGCTTGAAGGCCGTTCCTCTCTGGAAATGTAAGTTCTTCCTGTCCCGTATCCTACTGTCCTGACTGAAATTGCACCTTCTCTTCTCTGTTCAAAGTTTTCGTAAGGAACAGATACTTCTCTCAGGCTGTCGTCAGAAATAAATGAACTGGTAACAACATCCACCTTAAGAGTTCCTTCACGGGTCAGGGAATAGAAGTGTTCTGCACCCACAGGAGCATTTCTGGAAAGCTCTACTTCAAAATAAGTGAATACGCTGTCTTCATCCTCGAGAAGAGTCGAAAGGTCAGTTGTGCACTTTTTCTCTGCAATCTGCTCCCATTCTATAACCGGTTCTATGCTCAGGATAGAGTCTTCTCTTGAAAGTTTGGAGATTATTTTTCTTCCGGTTACAATTGTTGCAAAAGCACCATCTTCGGGAGATCCATATTCAGCAGTGTGCTTTTTTCTTGACAGGATAAGATGAGTGTTATGAGGATCAAATCCTCCTGCTCCGAACAGGACGTCAAAAGCTTCAAAACTCCCTTTTTCACGCGAAGGTTTTATGTCAGCTTCAAAAGGTCCGAAAGCCAGAGCTTCAGGACTTTCCCAGTGGATATTCTTTCCTTCGTATTCTTTATAGTGTTCTGCCCATAATTTTCCGGAGGATGATTCGGGATCTTTAATTTCTATTATCAGTTCCCCTCTGGGCGTGTTGATAGCGTATTCGGTGATTTCTTCCGTTCTCTTCTCAGCAGCCTTCTTAAGAATTCCAACTGCTGCACCGGCTATGTAGGGGGCTCCGGAAACTTTAAGGGTGTCTCCAAGGGTAGAGCCTGCGGGCAGAGTATAAATTTGCCCGTTCACCTCTACGCTGATCTCATTACTCGTAATCGGCACCTCATTTTAGTATTTTTCCATACTAAGAGGTGGCAGCATATTTATATTTCTTCTGCAGCTTGGATCTTCTCTTCTTCAGTAAGCTGAGTAAGCACGGTTTTTGGTTTCCCTATATCTACGATCTTTCCGTCGCGCATAAGTGCAACACGATCGCAGATCTCATTTACAAAGTCCATATCGTGGGAAACAACAACAAAAGTCTCTCCTATTTCTTCTCTGGCTTTAAGGATAGAGTTTGTTACCGCGATTTTTGTGATCGGGTCCATGGTCCCTGTTGGCTCGTCCATAATGACGATCCTTGGCTCTTTGATCAGAACCTGTGCAAGTGCAATTCTATGCCGCTCCCCTTCACTCATTTCATCGGTCATTTTGGGTAAAATAGCTTTTGCCTTGTTTTCATCAAACCCGGCAGCCTTGAGGGTGATTATGGCTTTTCTAACCCCGAGTTCGAACGGAAGATCCAGGCTGATGGATTCTGTAAGATTGTCTATTACAGAGCTGTGGGTATAAAGTCCGTATTCTTGGTGCAGGAATCCCATATACTTCGTTGCCCTGCCTTTGTTTTCAACTCCCAGCTTTGTCATGTCCACCCATTCGTCTCCTACACGGACTTCGACTTCTCCTGACGTGGGTGGTAAAATCCCCATAAGGATTTTTGAAGTCGTGGTCTTGCCTGCTCCGCTTACTCCGACAAGTCCGAAGATCTCTCCTTCCTTGACATCAAAAGATATATTGTCCACAGCTCTTACCACACCACGGTCTACTGAGATATAGCGTTTTGACAGGTCCCTTACCCGGATAATAGGTTCACCTACCAGAGAGTTCTTTTCCTGCCTGACCATGGATGCGCTTTGCATGAAGATCGCTGAAACTTCAAGAGGGTTTCCTTCCTGGATGACTTCCCCGTTTTCAAGCAGGATTGCCTTATCTGCCAGTTTCTCAATTACTTCGGGCCAATGAGAGGTGAGTACCATGCTCATGTTGTAGTTCTTAACGGCATTAATAATAGCTTCGTGGACCAGTTTTGCAGTCATGGGGTCAAGAGTACCCGTAGGTTCATCGGCCAGGAGGAGAAGCGGGTTTCTTACAAGCTGTCTTGCAAGCACAACCCTCTGTTTTTCTCCCCCTGACAGCTCCCTTGCCACATGCATCATGCGGTGGCTCAGGTTCACCTCTTCAAGGAGTTCAACCGCTTTTTTCATGGCGTCATTTCCCTTATACCCGATTTCGTTCAGGGAGTTTATGACGTTTACCAGAACTCTTTCGTCCCCGTAAAGGGCAAAAGTTCTCTGGAGCATGATAGCAATGCGTTTGGTGATATCTTTTCTTATAGGGTCGTAAAGAGAAAGTTTTATGAAATCAGCTTCAAATTCATCAAGTGTCTCTCCACACACAGGGCACTTCTGGCCTACCCTGCTCGGACGTTCTATATATCCGCACTTTTCACAGCGGGCCAGATGATAAATTACTTCACCTGAGATATTCTCAAAAGATTCGGTCCCGCGCAACACATGCATCAGGATTGTTTTTCCGGATCCGCTTTTTCCCAGAATTCCAACGACTTCCCCTTCGTTGATACTTAAATTTACATTTTTCAGGGCTTTGAGACCATCGAAGTCTACAGTTAGGTTTTTAACTTCAATAAATACTGGCATGCATTTTCCTCCGCAAATTATGAGCTGCATCTAAATCTGGTGGCTTTCTCCCGCCTGCCTGGGTGTATCGCTCAAGAGTGAAAAGTAATTACTTCAAAGTGAAATCTCGCATTAACATGACCAATAAATTTCACACATATGGGCAACAAGTAGATAAGAATAAACATTACATAAACATAACGCATTATTTTGTCACTGTGAACATCCATAACCAATATCAGTTGGCGAATCTGCCGGATTTTTGTTCTTTATATTCCTTTTACCACATCCACAACTTTTATTATGTCGTCGAGTACCACATCTGCTGCTTGCCTGAGTTCTTCCGGTCTTTTATCTCCCTGCTGGACTGTCATTATTCCCACGTCTGCTGCCCTGAGCGCCAGGATATCATTAATTCCATCCCCTACCATAATTACTTTCTCATATCTGCTTTTGAGTTCAAGCACAACTTTCTCCTTCATAAAGGAATCCGCAAAAGCAAAGACCCTTTCTATTGGGATATTTATTAACTCCGCAAGTTGAGCAAGGGCAGACATCCTGTCTCCGGATGCTATATATGTATCAACTTCCATGGTCTGAAGTATCTGAACGGTCTGCAAAGTCTTGCTGAATACCTGCCCTCCCGTACTGAGCACATAGGGTATTTTTCTTGCCTCCGAGTCTACTATCAGACCTGCCGCAAGATAAATACTGTCAGGGCAACGGGCTGTAACTGCTTTGAGAACATCATGCACATCTCCCATAAAGAGGGAAGCTCCTTTTATGACCTCATACGCAATATCCGGGGTAAACTGTCCTTTTGAACAGCTTACACCTATTGAAACTCTATACTCCCTTATAAATTCAAATAAAGACATCTCCCTTTTTGAGCGCAGGATTATTTCTTTCTCTGTATTAAGAGCTACAAGGCCGCAACCGTTTTTCTTTGCGACAATGGCAGTGCTCTCTATATTTTCAAGAATAATCCCTGTACTGGGATCTTTTGCAACTCTATACATGTGTAGAAGAGTTCCGGCACTGTCAAAGACCACTGCGATTCTTCTGGCCATGTCAAATGATTTATCTGTAAAATAAAAAAATCTTTTTGAAAACAGGAAAAAATAGCCGGGAAAAGAAAATTTATAAAAATAAATGAAGTTATTATGTTAAACTTCTGTTTAGATTCCTTTACAGGATTGAGGCCCCAGAAAGCAGGACTCCGGCAAAAAAACCGAGAATTGCTCCTGAGTTCAGGAAGGGCAACCCTGCCTGAGGCTTTCCTCTCATTACCAGGATAGAAAGGAATATGTGTCCTGCAAGAGTTCCAAGCATTGCCCCGAGTACAGGGTATGATAATCCTCCGTTTTCAATGAATACGTTTGCGGAGACTACCAGCAGGGTGGGCATAACTGCATCGCCGAGGCCCATGAAAAAGGCTTCGCGTTTTTCTCCTCCTTTAAAACTTTCTTTAATAAACGAATAATCCGAATGTTTTGGAATTATGAAAAGAATGGGAAGTTTAAGATCCATCACACCTTCAGCCATGGTTATCATATGTTTTGTCTTATATACTGAGATTGCATCATAGACTGCAAGGAGTACCAGAAGGATTACTACAGGGATAACGGAAAGGGAAATTCCTATCAGGGCACTGACTCCAGCTGCTATGCAGACTCCAAGAATATCTATTATATACCATTCAGGGTATTTGTAAAGCAGGACTGTCAGCCCTATAGATATCAGGATTGAAAGAATATCTTCAAAACCTGAGAGAGAAGGAACCAGGGTGAAAAGTGCGAAAAACACATAATATAGAGTACTTACTATAGCGAGATATATGAATAAGCTGATGATCCATTTCATGTTTTTCTTTATCGCTATCAGGACAAAAAGCGTAAAAATCAGGATCATTACGATATAATAAATTGAATTGGAAACCTGTGTGGGGTCCTCAAAAGCCTGCATTTCATTAGTTTCCATCGGCATTGACAAAAGCAGGGCAAGAATCTGTACTATCAGGATTAATCCTGCCATAGAAAGGATCGGTAAATAATCTTTAAGTGAATGTTCGCTGGAACTCAATTATTAAACTCCTTATTTCTTGACACTATGCATCTTCTATTTTTATTTATATATTTACTCTATCCTCTATCTTAAGTTTTTATTCTCTTTTTTATATTTGTCCATTTAACCGATTATCCATCTTATTTACGTTGTTTCTGCAATTTTACTCCTGATTTGTAAGCTCTCTTGGACTTTTGTTTTATAAAACTCCCAGGATTCTGTTAGTTCACCTTATTCTGTTCCCAATTATTCTCTTTTATATATTTTTGATTTTTACCGGAAAACAGGAAAAACAAATTCGAGATAAAAGATACATAAATAGTTTATGCAAATAATTATATAGAATAACTGTGTAAAAAATAAACAAAAATAGAAGAATAGTAAATAGAGAAATACATTAAAAATTGAAAAACAGTAAATACTTTATGGGGTTATCTCCATCTAACAATTTCCATCCCGATATCGAGAAATTTGTTTTTTACGCGAAATTTATGATTTCATAAGGAAAATTTCCATAAGTACGTTAGAGGTATACAATGGAGACAAGAGATACAGTATTCCTTATTGTGATGGTTCTGTCATCTTTCCTTCTATCCTTTGAGTGGCTTAGAAGGTTTACATACAAGCCCACAAATCCTTTCATTGACCCTTTAATTATCATATCCATCATGGTTCTGACCGGAACCTTATCTCTCATGCTCATCTCTATTAACAACAAACTTCAGGATTTTGAAGATAAGATAGAAGCAAGGGACCGTGCCCTCAGGGTTAATATGGAAAGTTCGGATACAAAAATTGAAGAAAGGATGAATGAACTCTCAAGCAAAGTTGATAATGCAGTATACGAATTCAACCGCAGAAAGTATCACTGATTTCTGCCCATAATCTTATTTTTTCCATTAGGAATAAGTACTGTTAGTGTTCTTCTCATGCCTTTTATCTTTTTTACCTTTCTTTCATGAATAACCTGATCTTATCTGGTTTTTCCAGTTAAATATTATAACAAGTTATTATTTAACAAGTTATTATTGATTTTATCCTAAAACTCAGAATTTATTTCTCAAATCCTACACCCTAAATAATCAATAAAGTTCCTGATCCTAAAAACAATTGTGAGAATTGTTAATAAATAAAAGCTAAATGGATTTTGAAATAAGCTTATTAAGTTAAATATCTTCCATTCCTGTAATCTCCAATAACCTTCTATATATAGGGCTGCTATTCTTTTCTTTTTCTTTAGTTTTTACCTTTTGTCTTTTATTCTTCTTCCGTAAAATAATTTTTTTCCTTTAATCGTTGTTTTCTTTTCACATTAATCATTTATTTTTTCATATCCTTTCTCATTCTTTATTTTACTTTCATACTGTAGTTTTTCTATTTTTCTTTTTAATATGAATACTTTTAAACTATATTATCGTTAATCAACGATTTTTTGTAGTCTTTTAAATATGTTTATTTTTAAATTCTTTTAAAACTGAAAAATACTATAACATATTTAATTAAGTTATTACGTAGGTAATTCCTTCATTACAAGTGTAATTAAAAGGAAAAGTTCATATATGAGTTTTGTTAAAGAGACTTCAACTCACATTTTAACTATGTTTTATTTATTATTTCTATCAGGTATATATTTAAGAACTTATATTACTTGATTGCTCTGGAACGCTGTCTCCTCTAGTATTTTCGGGTACAAGCTCCACGATTTAGCAAAACTTATATACCGGATATACTCTAGTAAAAAGGAATATCTTGGTTCCAGATATTTATAAATATATTCATATTGATATACTGTATCGTAAATTATTATTACTCAGAGTTAGTATATTGAATTACCTTGTGTAAACAGGTAAAGAAGGAAAGCTAATATGCACCTCAATCTTGAACCGATTGGTATTATCAAAAAGGTTGCAAATAAGTCGGAGATTTTGATTTATTCTGATTTTGAACAGGTTATACGAAATATCGTATCCAAAATAGGAGAAGGAGCGGAAATGGGCCAGAAGCTTCTGGTTATCCACAAAAACAATAGCAAAAAGCAAATAGATGGCCACCAGGTCCAGGTTACGAAGGCTACGCTTCTGGAACGAAAAGGGAATTTGTTGACAATATCCAAAATAGAGGCAAACGAAGACTCAGTGATTGATGTCAGACTTGATCTGACCGCCTGATACCCCCAGACTTCGACATATGCCGACAAAATATTGGATTCTTTCGCATTCTCCTTTTTTTCTGGATAGTTTGGACTATAATTACAAAGACTAAACTCTGATTAGAAACTCTGAAAAGAATGATTTATCACCATTCTTTCTATCATAATATTTTAATTCCTGGCAAAGGTTGTCAAATGGAAAGTACAGGTTTTTAAAAGCCCGGCAGGAGACTGAGATAAAAAGAAATACCCTCTGAAATCTAATATTTATTTTTGCCCTGAGAGCCCGGAGATGAGGGAGCTTGAAGAAAGTCCGATCCTCCGTTAATCCGAAGTAACTTTTCTTTAAATCCTTTTTTAATTCTTCTCCAGTTGAAAGAACTTCTATCTGGTAGCGAGCGTAAAACTTCAGTATACATAATGCCTATTGTCAAATAACTGGAGATTCCTGCAGTGATATGCGCCCCTGATAAACTTGCCTGAAGATACCGATTGTCCTGGCGGTTAAAGGGTTAAAGATAAAAGAACAAAAGCAAAGAAACACTGAGGCTTAAAATAGAGTTTTATTACCTGAGGGAAAACATGGGTACGGATATAGGAGATCTGCTCCAGAAAAGAAAAATAGAACTTTCTGACCTCTCAAACCGGGTGGTTGCAGTTGATGCATTTAACACACTGCACCAGTTTTTGAGCATTATTCGCCAGAAGGATGGAAGTCCTCTGGTTAATTCGGATGGAAAAGTAACCTCTCATCTCTCCGGGCTGCTCTACAGGACAGCCAGTCTGGTTGAAGCGGGTGTAAAACCTGTTTTCGTTTTTGACGGCAAACCCCCCGAAATGAAATCCGGGACTCTGAATCGAAGGAAAGAAATCAGGGAATCGTCGCGGGAAAAATGGGAGAATGCAAAGGCAGAGGGGGATCTTGAGGCTGCCTATAAGTATGCTCAGGCTTCTTCAAAAGTTGATCAGGATATTGTTGAGGATTCCAAATACCTCCTCGGTATAATGGGCATTCCCTGGATACAGGCTCCATGTGAAGGAGAGGCGCAGGCTGCCCATATTGTCCTTAAAAAAGATGCCGATTGTGTTGCTTCCCAGGACTACGACTCTTTCCTCTTCGGAGCTCCGGCTGTTGTCCGCAATCTGGCTGCTACTGGCAAACGCAAGCTCCCTGGAAAGAGTGTGTACGTTGATGTCGAACTTGAAATGATTGAACTTGAGGAAACCCTGGAAGCTTTGGGTATTAACAGGGATCAGCTTATTGATATCGCAATCTGTGTGGGTACTGATTATAACAAAGGATTGGAGAAAGTGGGCCCCAAGACAGCTCTCAAGCTCATTAAAAAACACGGGAACATTCATGCCGTGCTCCGGGAGAAAGGGGTGGAGATTGAAGCTGTGGACAATATAAAGGAACTTTTTACCCATCCTGATGTTACAGATGACTATGAAATCAAGTGGAGTAAACCTGACTCCGAAAAACTCATTAAGTTCCTCTGCGAGGAGAATGATTTCTCTGTGGACAGGGTAGAAAAAGCTTCAGAACGCCTTAAAGCAGCTTCGGGGGCAAGGCAGAAAACTCTTGACCAGTGGTTCTGAGGAGTTTTAAGAAATCAGGAAATTCCATTTTATACCGGCTTTGTTTACATTTTTTTATCTAAACCCGTTTCCTGTATGAATCTTCTCGCAGGAATAATACAGGCAAAGAGGTGTGCAACTGACACAACTTGGACCAGGGAATTCAAGGGAGGAACATTCACATTCTCACGCACACGGAGTTGTGGACCCTGAACTTCTTTCCACGGATAGAGGTCTCTCTGCTGTTAAATGGTCCTTTACAGGTCTGATAATAACTGCGCTTTTTCAGATTCTTGTTGTCTGGATTTCGGGAAGTGTAGCTCTTCTTGCAGATACCATTCACAACTTCGGGGACGCCGCAACTGCAATCCCCCTGGGTTTTGCTTTCCTGCTCTCCAGAAAAAGACCTGATAACCGTTTTACATATGGTTACGGCAGGGCAGAAGACCTGGCAGGCCTATTAATTGTTTTCCTTATCTTTCTCAGTGCCGCAGTCGCAGCTTATGAATCGGTCTCCAGGCTTATTTCCCCTCAGCCCGTTGATTTTCTCTGGGCAGTAGCTGCAGCTTCAATTATTGGCTTTCTGGGAAATGAACTTGTAGCAAAATACAGAATCAGGATTGGAAAAGAAATAGGGAGTGCTGCCCTTATCGCCGACGGATACCACGCACGGGCAGACGGGTTTACGAGCCTTGCCGTACTCTTCGGAGCCCTTGGTGTCTGGCTGGGTTACCCTCTTGCAGATCCGATAATAGGACTTCTGATTACAGTTGCAATTCTGCACATAGTGTGGGACGCAGGCAAATCCGTCTTTTCCCGCATGCTTGACGGGGTTGACCCGGACATTGTTGACGAAATCCGCCAAATAGTCAGCCAGGTAAAAGATGTGAAGGATATTACAGAGGTAAGGGTGCGCTGGTTAGGACACAGACTTTATGCTGAAGTGAACATTGCAGTAGACTCCGGTCTCTCTGTTAAGGAAGGGCACGAAATCGCAGTAAATGTGAGGCACACGATGCTTCACGGACTGGATTACCTTTCAAACGCAGTTGTGCATGTAGATCCTCTGGGGGCATCGGGAGAGATTTTCCATCGGCTTCCGGAACACGAACTCAATGCTCCTCATGATAATTCTCATTGAAACCTGAGCTTTCAAATGCTTAAAAAGTATAGATATTCTCTAAGATTTTAATAATCAGATCTGGACATTTCTGCTCCGCTGTTTTTGGCTCGAGTCATCATTGTGACTCCACCAACTGACTCGTCAAGCATCTTCTGAACTTCTGTTTGAAGCTGCTTTCCTTCTTCCCTGTTATCCATGAAAGCATAAACAACGGGACCGAATGAGCTTACTCCAGCTCCGTAACTCCGGCTGCGCATCAAAGAGGCAATGTCCTTAACGAAGCCAGGCCAGATTAGACTCTCTCTTTTGTTAAAACCAACTGTCTGGACATGATTTACCGCAGCTCCGAAGCTTTCGATGTCCCCCTCTATTACTGCAGGCATCATCTTCATGAGCACCATGTGTGCGACTTCCCTGACCTCTTCTATCGGTAAGGGACAGAATTTCTTAAACACATCGATTTCTTCTTGATCGTGCATGCCTTTCTCATTGGGGATCGCGATGACTATATCCCAGTCAGGAAAATCTTCCCTGAACAGTACAGGCCCGGGCGGCACCCTGCTGGCAGCAGAAGGCAGGAAAACTCCCTTATCTTTGAACCTGTGCCCTCCATCGACTATGAATCCGCCTTTCTCAAAAGCGGCTACTCCTATACCTGAGGTTCCTCCTCTTTTTACTGTAAATGCAAGCTCTCTAATACTTTTTCCAAGCCCGTAAAGTTCGTTCACAGCTGCCGCTGCAGCAAGGGCAGACTGGGTGCCTGATCCGAAACCCACATGGGCAGGAATCAGCTCTTTTACCTCTATTTTGATTCCTTTCCCTGCAGGGAGCAAGGCTTCTGCGGCTTTTTTCATGCGGTCAGCAAACCCCTGCAGTCCTTCTATCTGGATTTCATCAGCTTCTTCTGCAGTAACTTTTATGTTGGGGGAGGAAAGGGTCAACCCTGCTCCTCCATCCATTCTTCCTATCTCGCCGTTCATATCGATAAGTGTTACGTGGAGCCGGCAGGGCGTGGTTATTCTGATCATATGTAGTACAACCCAAAAACATTTTAAAATTTTATAATATATTCTTTATCTTTATCTCTTATTATAGCTGCTGATATTTAATCTTTTTAAAAAAATCCTGCACGGAAAGCCTTTGTTTTTTATATAAACGGGTGAGGGATACATGTCATAAAAAGAAATCTACATAGCGTTTATCCTGATGAACAGAGTAGAAACAAAAATAAAAAAGAAATTTACTGAAAAATTAAAAAGTATTGATCTTTTCTTCAATGCTCTCTGTCCTCAATACTTTCCTTCTTTTTACTCCTTTTTGTAGTCACTCTTTTATTATTAATGATTTGCCTGTCATCTCTTCGGGTTTCTGGATCCCAAGAAGGTCCAGGAGAGTTGGGGTAAGGTCTGACAATTTTCCGTTCTCCAGGGCTTTTACTTCGCCGTTTCCTGTGTAAACGCATCTTACAGGGTTAGAAGTATGCGCTGTATGCGGTTCTCCTGTGTGCGGGTTTTCCATCTGTTCGGCGTTTCCGTGGTCTGCAGTTATAAGTGCTGCTCCACCTGCTTTTTTCAGAGCATCTACAATCCTGCCCACACAGTTATCAACGGTCTCAACCGCCTTTACTGCAGCTTCAAAAATTCCTGTGTGCCCTACCATGTCCATGTTTGCAAAGTTAAGTATGATTACATCATACCTTCCCGACTGAATTCTCCTTATGACCTCATCCGTAACCTCATATGCGCTCATCTCAGGCTTGAGGTCATATGTTGCAATCTTTGGTGAGGGAATCAGGCAGCGGTCTTCTCCTTCATAGCATTTTTCCTGCCCGCCGTTAAGGAAAAAAGTCACATGTGCGTATTTCTCGGTTTCGGCAATTCGAAGCTGGACAAGCCCTTGATCGCTCAATACTTTGCCAAACACATCTGTTAATTCCTCAGGTGGGAATGCAATAGGCAAGTCCAGGTTTTCATCATACTGTGCCATGCAGACATAGTGAACTTCCGGGCGTTTTTCCCGTACAAAACCTTCAAAGTCGTCTGTTACAAAAGCCCATGTGAGCTGCCTTGCCCTATCGGGCCTGAAATTAAAAAAGATTATTGAATCATTGTCCTGTATGACTGTCTCAGGATTTCCTTCAGGGTCGGTGACTACAGTGGGTTTTATGAACTCATCAGTTTCTCCTCTGGCATAAGCTTCAGAAACTGCTGTTTCTGCATCTGGGGCTGTATATGGGGCGACTCCAAGAGTCAGGGCATCATAGGCGAGTTTTGTCCTTTCCCAGCGTTTATCTCTGTCCATTGCGTAGTAACGCCCCTGTACTGTCGCAATCTTTGCGCTCCCGTTCTCCTTACAAAAAGCATCAAGCTCCTTAACATCAGCAAGACCGGCTTTAGGAGGAACATCTCTCCCATCCAGAAAAACATGTATATATACTTTTTTTAACCCTTTCTCCTGTGCGAGTTTGATAAGGGCATAAAGATGGGTCATATAACTGTGAACGCCTCCGTAAGAAACAAGCCCCATGAGCTGCAGGCTTGAATCATTGAGCTTTGCGTTTGAAATTGCGTCCAGCAAAACAGGGTTTTTGAAAAAGTCTCCGTTTCTGATAGAGACATTTATCCTTGTAAGATCCTGGTAAACAACTCTTCCTGCCCCTATATTCAGATGACCAACTTCAGAGTTTCCCATCTGACCTTCCGGCAGGCCTACGGCTTCCCCGGAAGTTTCTAAAAAGCACCATGGACATTCTTTAAGCAGGCGGTCAAGGTTCGGGGTTCTGGCTGCCAGGATAGCGTTTCCTTCTTCGGCTTCCCTGTAGCCCCAGCCGTCAAGGATCATCAGCATAAGAGGTTTTCTTGCCTGAGTCATATGAAGGAAATTCCACACATGGTCATAAATAGCTTGTTATGCAACATTTGGATCTTGTTTTACATGATTCTCTGGACTCTTCTTATGAATTTGTATATTATATATTTATGATGTCTTGAAAATTTATCTACAGTCCGTAAATATAAGTATTAATAATTACATACTTCCACAAAAGGTGAAAAAGAGACCTCAAAAACGGCTGAGTGTCTCCACATATTTTTTATTGGAAGTTCAGGCTAAATCTCCGGTTAACGGGAAGGAGGATTGGATTTCATGAGTCAAGAAGTTAGTAGAGATGTTATGAACATTAGTGATGTAAAAATAAAGGATTTAACCGCAAACCCCGCTCCTCTGGGTTTGATGGGTTTCGGAATGACAACTGTGCTTTTGAATATACACAATGCCGGCTTTTATCCGATGGATGCAATGATCCTCTCCATGGGTTTCTTTTATGGTGGCATAGCTCAGATCATTGCCGGACTTATGGAATGGAAGAAAGGTAACACTTTCGGAACTACAGCTTTTACCTCATACGGGCTGTTCTGGCTGACTCTGGTTGGAATTGTTCTGCTCCCAAAATCTTCGGAGAGTTACACAACCCTGGCTCCCGGTTCATTTCCTTTTGCCGCATACCTCTTCATGTGGGGAGTCTTTACCCTTTTCATGTTCGTAGGCACGCTGAAAGGCACAAAGGCTCTTTCTGTGGTTTTTCTGGCTCTTGCAGTCCTGTTCTTCTTACTTGCTGCCGGAAATTACTCAGGCAATGCAGCAATACTGAGGGTTGCAGGTTATGAAGGAATCTTTACAGGAGCTGCCGCAATCTACACAGCCCTTGGTCAGGTACTGAATGAGGCGTATGGGAAAAAGATAGTTCCTCTCTAAAGAAGTATTTTAACCTTGTTTTTTGCCGGGCTCAAACCCGGAATTTTACTATTTTTGATGAGGATAATTTTTCAATCCACTCATCTACTTTTTCATCGGTCGCCTCAATCCAGCCGTTTTTTAATAGAGTCTTTTTATGTTTATGTGCTATTTTTTAGTAAAATACTTATTTCTTAGCACTATTCTATCTTTTCGTAATAACTGCCCTAAAGTCGGTCAAAGTAAGTGAGGAATTAGGATGAACACCAAAATCAACTGGAATGAAGTCTGGAAAGAGAGAATGGAGTTGCAGAGTAAGACACAGATGAACACTGACTGCACAAATATGTGGAAAAACAAAAAGAACGCAAAACGTTTCTGGGAGATGTCCCGGGAAAATAATGGCAGGATTGAAAAAACTCTGACCGGGATGGCTCTTACTCCGGAGTCAAGAGTCCTTGATATCGGGGCAGGCCCCGGAAGCCTGGCAATTCCTCTTGCTGAAAGGGTTACACATGTAACAGCAGTCGAGCCTGCAGAAGGCATGATGGAGATCCTGAAACAAAATATAGAGAGCCATGGAATCAGGAACATTAACTGTGTCTATAAAGACTGGGAATCTGTTGAAGCGGAGTCTGACCTCTGTCCTCCATATGATATCGTGTTTGCATCTTATTCTCTGGGCATGAAAGATATCCGTGCCTCAATCCAGAAAATGATTGATGTATCTTCGGGATATATTTATCTCTACTGGTTTGCAGGAGATACCTCCTGGGATGTACATTCTCGAAATCTCTGGCCTATCCTGCATGGGTGCGAGTACAGTCAGGGCCCAAAGGCAGACATCCTTTATAATATACTCTATGACATGGGAATCTATCCCCATATAAATGTCTTTCCTTTTGAGCATAAAAACCGTTTTGAAAATCTCGAAGAAGCCATTGAGCATTTTAAACCCCAGTATGCTGCTTTTTCTCCTGAGCAGGAAGAGATTCTCAAGTCCTATCTTCAGGAGGTGCTTGAGGAAGAGAATGGGGCTTTAATGCAGAAAGGAAGGAGCACAAGGGTGAAAATCTGGTGGAAAGTCTCTTCTTTTTAAGGTAAGAGACTCAAGGTTATGTTACATATCCTTATTACGAGCAGCTCTTACCCTTTTAAAGACCTCCATTACAGCAATGACACTGCTGGCAATTATGAAAAGGATAAACCAGATCTCAAACGAAACGGGGCTTGCACCAAGAAGACCCTGGAAGAAAGGTATATGCATGGCAGAAATATGGAGTCCCTGCATCATAATTACGCCCATAACCAGGAAATAATTGTTCCTGGCTGGTACGCGGAATGCGGAACGGTATTCAGAACGGCAGTTAAATACATGGAAATTCTCAAAGAGAACCATCAATAGCAACAGGAGGTTCCTTGCCCATTCCTCTTCGTATCCTTCCCCTAGCAGCCACACCCAGACTGCAAAAGCTATTACCCCTATAGCTGCCCCGGAAAGCATTGTTTGATTTATCATGAGTTTATTGAAAACTCCTTCTTCGGGCTTTCTTGGCTTTCGATACATTGTTCCGGGTTCTCCTGCCTCAAAGGCCAGAGCCACCCCTTGAATTCCATTTGTAACGAGATTAAGCCACAGGAGTTGCACCGCAAGCAGCGGGATTGGTAACCCCATAGCAAGCGCGAATATGAAAAGTATCACTTCTGCAAGCCCGGTTGAGATAAGAAGAAGGGTGACCTTCCTGATATTGTCATAGGCAATTCTCCCTTCCTCAACACCTGCAACAATCGAGGAGAATGTATCATCAGTTACTATCATTGACGAAGTATCTTTTGCCACATCGGTCCCTGACCCCATTGCAACGCCGATATTTGCCCTCTGGAGCGCAGGAGCATCATTAACCCCGTCTCCTGTAACCGCAACAAAATGTCCTCTCCTGACAAGTGCGTCTACAATATTCATCTTCTGCACGGGCGTTACTCTTGCAAAAACACGTGCCTTTTCAATTGCAGAGATGAAAGCCGGGAGCTCGGGATCTCCAAATTCTTCCATTTCTCTGCCTGTGATCATTTCCTCTTTGGAATGGGCGATGTCGAGCTCGCTGGCTATCGCAAGTGCAGTTTTCGGATGGTCTCCTGTAATCATTACCACGTCAATTCCAGCCCTTTTACAGGTATGGACCGCTTCAGTAACATCGGGCCTCAAAGGATCTATGAACGCCGCAATGCCGAGAAATGTGAGCTCTGGCTTTACAGACTCGAGCTCAGGAGTGTCTTCAACCTTTCCTGAGACCTGACCTTCAGCCACAACGAGAGCACGGTACCCCTTCTCCATCAGGGAATTCAGTTCCTGGTTCAGGACATCAGGATCAATCGGGACCGTGCCTTCTGATGTATTCATTTCTATACAATATGGCAGGACTGCTTCCATAGCTCCTTTGACAGCTACTTTAACGGGTCCATTTTTATCATCCTTATAGTATACAGCCGCATACATCCTCTCGGACTCGAAGGGAATCTCGGCAACTATTTTCGCCTCCTTTCTGGTCTTTTCCGGATCTATTCCTATCTTGGATGCAAGTGCAAGAAATGCTACATCTATGGCATCTCCATGATGAACCCATATTCCATTTTTCTGAGAGAGGGCTCCTTCATTGCAAATCGCTGCAGCTACTGCAAGCCTTCGAAGCCTTTCCTCATCTTCAGTGCCAGGAGAATCTCCATTCTTTAGCCTTACCTCCCCTTCAGGAGTATAGCCTTCTCCTGAGGCCTCAAAATAGTCTCCTGGGGGAAGCAATACCATTCTTGCTGTCTGCTGGTTGACAGTAAGAGTGCCTGTTTTATCAGTTGCTATTGTGGTACAACTTCCGAGACTTTCAACTGCGGAAAGCTTGCGGACGATTACATTTCTTTTAGCCATACGGGTGGCTGCAATCGAAAGTGCAACTGTGACACCTACGGGCAGCCCCTCAGGAATAGCCGATACAGTGAGTGCCACTGCAAGGAAGAAAACTTCTATAGGTGCAGTTCCCTGTGCAAGAGCAATAGCGCTCATCGCAACACTTGCAGCGATCACAGCAATTCCTACTTTCTGGGCAAAATCTTCCATTCGTATAAGGAGAGGTGGCTTTGCTGACTCTGTTTCCGTAACTGCACGTGCAATCCTGCCAACTTCGGTTCGGCTGCCCGTCGCAGTCACAACACCACAGCCGCGTCCCGTAATAGCAGTACTTCCAGCATATGCCATATTGTGCCTGTCACTTACAGGAGCATCTTCTTTGAGTACGTCCACAGTTTTCTGCACAGCAGCGGATTCGCCGGTAAGGAGTGATTCATCAACAGTCAGGTTTGTAGCACGGAGAATACGAAGGTCAGCAGGGATACGGCTTCCAGATTCGAGCAGGACAATATCCCCCGGGACTATCTCTTCAGCCGGAATCTCCTTCTCGGCTCCCTCTCTTCTGACCCGGGACATAATTTTCAAGATTGTCTGTAGCTGTGATGCGCTCTGTTCTGCTTTCCATTCCTGGATAGTACCGATTACAGCATTGATAATTACTACAAGGAAAATGAACCCCGCATCCCTGAGGTCATCCAGAAGAACAGCGATTACTCCTGCTATAAGAAGGATGTAAATTAAAGGGCTTTTAAACTGGTGAAGGACTATTTCCGCAAGTCCAGGCGGCTTCTTTGCTGGAAGGGTATTTTCTCCGTATTCTTTGAGTCTGATAGATGCTTCTTCAGGATCAAGTCCCCTGGAGGAAGTTTCAAGCTCTTTAAATACCTCATCACTTCTCTGAGAATGCCATGGAGTGATATCTTTATCATGGCTCTCCGGGATCTCTGACTCAGAAGGTTTTTCATGGAATTGGCTGTTCCTCCTTTTTTCTTCCAGACCTCGTTTATCCATGTCTCCTTCAGGGATATCCTGATCTGACGAAAATATACCTGTCACCCCCCAGTCTCTTTTTTTCTAAAAGGTTGTTTTCCGACAAATTTACCTTCCTCTTTTCTTAAGTTAATTTGCAGGTTCAGGTATTCTTCTGCTCAGGAACTGGAGATGCAGCTTGACAGTTTTTCCAGACATGATTTTGTATTTTTTTAAAATAACTGCATCTATTGAACACAGGAACCCCCTTAGTATCAGAGCAATTTTCAGTTTCTGAACTGTTAAATGTCCTGATATTCTCTCAAAAACTTATTTTGCCCGCTGTATCCCCTTTCGCAACATATGTTGCTTATCTTATAAATCTAGTTTCTTTACATTTGAGCAGCTTTTACACTTCTATTTTAACTCAGATAATTCCATTAATATATTTAGTGACAAATTTTAATATCTATTTATTACTGCTAAAAATAGTTTGCGAAACAGATTTATATCGATTTTTTGCATGAGCCCTGCATAGAATTTTTGAATTTAAATGCCTAATAAGATATTTTTCACTATTCATAATTTTTACTCTCTGCTTTGACTCCCATTTTTGCATCAGTAGACCCGATAAATTCAATAAAAAGCTCGACTACGGCCGAAATTCGTTTTTATACAGCTTAGAATACCGGATTCACAAAATTATATTCCATTGTTACGAAGGTTGTCAAACCTGTAATGACCTCAGTTTGAGAGTGTTCTGTTTTCACGAAGTTTAAATAATTTTTTTAAAATATTAATTGCCACCACCCCGAATATCAGTTTGATCCAGAATTACCTATTGTGCGTGAATGTTAAGGTTTTTGTAATCATGTATCCCGTAGTTCTTTTTTCAGTCACGGCAGGATATTTTTTCTGTATAAATATAATTGCTAGTTTATTCTCTCAATCGTTAGTTCAATCATATATAATTTGTATAGTAATTTATTTGTTATACGGATCTGTCTATATTATATTGGATTAATAATATTTAAAAGTCAGACTGTATTAGTTTTATGAGCTCCAATGTATTTTCTGGAAGTTTTGGATCTATTTTCAAGCACAGACGAACGAATTCCCCCAAGTATCCTGAAGAAAATGCCACTCTTGAACTACTTAAAAGTTCTATTTTAGTTGCATTCTCTGGTGCACTAAGAATACATCTCGCGTTTCTACTACTTCATATTCAATCAAGTATACTAACCTGTGTTGCAGGTGGTCTAATTATTTATACTGTATATACCCTTGACAGAGCTCTTGGATCTGAAGAGGATACTGTAAACCGGACTGAATTGAATGGTTCGAATAAAAAAATAGGACTTGCAGTTTCGATACTGGCTTTTATTATAGGAACCTGTATACTGGCAGTAGAGGAAATGCTTTTACTTGCATTCATACCTTTCATAACTGGTTACCTGTATAGTAAAGGCATTAAAATCGGCAGGTTTGCTTTGAAACTCAAAGGTGGACTTGGAATTAAAAATCTTGTTGTAGGACTCACCTGGGGTATTTTCATTGCAGGACTTGCAGGTAGTGGGTGTGGAAACCTGGTTCCTGTTGTTCTGGTCTTTATTTTTTTCGGCGTTAAACTCTTTATAAACTCTGCTATATACGATTTCAAGGACATTAAGGGAGACACTCTTGCTGGTATCAGGACTCTTCCCGTAAGCCTCGGAGCACGAAAAACCCGCAATCTTCTTCTCTCGATGCACCTGTTCTCCCACATGGTAATCGGAATTGCCCTTATCCATGGAGCCCTTGCTTTTGAACCCTTTATAGTCCTCTACAGTTTTGTTTGCGGGCTGATATGCATCCAGAAATTTACAAACTCCGAAAATGCCGAGTTTTCTTCCCGGAAACTCGAAAGAACCGTGCTTGTCGACGGGGAATCTACATCCATTCTTGGATTGAGAATGGTTGCAGTCTCGCTGATTGCATAAAGACTCAATGCCTGAAAATACTCTTATGGAAAGTTCACTCGGATTTTACAGCTGGAGCCTGAAGTTATACCGAAAACAATGCAAAGTTAATATGAAAAATCTGTTATAGTCTCTCAAAGAGACTTCAAACAGGTTAGACTGAAGATCATAGATTCTTCAGTCATACTTCTAATTTGTTTTTCAGCTTTTTTCTTTTCAGTCTCTCAGATTAAGTGGACTTAAGATGGTTGTGAATCTTCGGCTTACAAAGTCTTAATCTCGACCGCATTTTCTTTGTAATACTTAAAAAGGTCTTCTCCCCATTTAATTGATGAAGAATCAAAGCCCACAAGATCACTCCTGGGGTCAAATGTTCCGTTTTTGAAAAAGAGTGATAGTGATACAAACCTGTCTGTTACGACAAAAGCCACTTTTGCAGTGTCGTACACATGAAAACTTGTGTGTTTGTGATTAAGAAACTCTTCAATTTCAGAGTTATGCTCGCTTTTTATTTTGAAAAACACATTTGGTGTAACAATTATAGAAATCGGGATATTCTTGCGAGCCATATCAAGAAACATCGATGGGTAGCTGGGAAGGAAAATGGACGTAAAACCCATAAAACGTCCAGAGGCAGGAACATTATCCATAAATGTTTTATGAGAATCGTAAATATGTTCGTGTTCGTCTTTTATAACCCTGCATTCTTTTAGCTCTTGAATTCTGTTTAGCAGCATCTCTGGGACTGCTGTGATGTCATGATCTCTCCAGAACTCTTCGTTTGTTTCTATGGCTGTCAGAGTGTCAAGGAAAGGTTTGTAATGTATAGCTGAAACTTTTCCCAGGGAAGTTAATCGATACATCCCTTCCTGCCTGACAATCATATTCGCGGTCTCCATTTCTTTCAGGCGAGGTAAAATCTCCGGTGATCTTACATCGAAGTAGTCTTTGATCTCCGAAAGGGTTTTAGGGCTCTCCTGAAGTAAAAATAGGATATCTTTTCGTTTTTCAGAAAAGGTTAGGATGCTTAAAAGTCCAGTTGATTTCACAAATATCAGCCCATAGTTCTTATGCTGTTTCTGGAGTAGTTTGAAAGTAATTATACAGATATAAGCTCTCCATCTTTTATTTACAGGGGAGGCAATTTGATTTTTTTAATTCCTTTCATCTTTTATATTGAATTGAGGTTGCAGTTATGTCAAGGTGATATAATATTGCTAGAATGGTATACGAATTCAATATATATTATCTTTTTCAAGAGTATATCTAATCTTTAATAAATTTTTCTAATATTTAGATATTCTGTGTACCGGTCTTTCGAAAACGAAAATTTCCGGTCAAAAAAGCACCCGTAAACTCCGTAAAATAATCTATTATCTGAATGATATAAAATTATTCTATTAATATATGACTTAATACTGCATATTCGGAGTGCAGGTTGAAAATCATAGATAAAAAATTGATATTTAATATTTAGCCGTTCGATAAATTCTTAGTAAAAGTACATCTATCTAATATGACCTGAATGCCTGCCAGATGTATTAATTATTTACTGAAGTATGTGAGTTAATTTGTGGTATAGATATCCAGTTCAAGATTTGCAAAAATAGCAATCTGGCAAATTTTTTATCTTTTAAACCTGGCAGTCTGGAAACAAATTTAAAATGAGGATGTACCCTGCCTTATGCAGGAGTACTCGAGTTTTATATGGACTCAGTTATGTATCTGGGTCCCTCTTTGTCTAAGCTTCTTATTTTTCAGTGAAGGAAATGCCGCATACCTGTGAAGACAAGGGCGACTCCAAGTCTGTTTGCAGTAGCAATAACCTCACTGTCTCTTATGGAGCCGCCTGGAGAAACAATGTAGCGGATGTTATTTTCTGCTGCATAAACCACACTGTCATCAAAGGGGAAGAAAGCATCTGAAGCCATTACACATTCGGACATAATCTTCTTGCAGTATTCTTCAAAAGATTCAGCAGGCTGCTCACGTTCATATATTATCTTTAGATTTTCAACTGCTTTTGTGGCTGCCAGTTTACGGATCGAGTCTACTCTGTTAGGCTGTCCTGCTCCCATACCCAGTACCATGAAATTTCCTGGTTCATACTCGTGAGCAAGAATCACGGCATTGGATTTTGTGGCTTTGCAGGCTTTAAGGCAAAACTCTGAGAGCGCACGCTTGTTTTCAGGATAGGGAATTTCAGTAACAGACTCCCATTTTTCGTAAATGCCTATATCACGGCTCTGCTTAAGCATACCTCCTATTACGTATTTGTAGGTATACTCCGTTCCGAAAACCTCTCTAAGTTCAGGAAGTTTCAGGAGTCTCAGGTTTTCACTTTTATTTTTCAGATATTCCAGGGCATCGGGTTTGAAGTCAGGGGCAAGGATAATTTCTACAAATTTCCCGTTCAGAAAAGTTGCAGCTTCGAGGTCAAAAATCTCGTTTGTACAGATTATGCTTCCGTAGGCAGAAATGGGGTCTCCGTCCCAGGCAGCCTGCAAAGCCTGGAGGAGGGTTTCTCCGGTAGCAAGTCCGCATGGATTATTGTGTTTTACAATTGCCACGGCGGAGGAAGCATTTCCGAGTTCTTTAACCGTCTGGAGGGCATTGTCCGCATCTACATAATTATTATAGGAAAGCTCTTTCCCATGCAGCTGGACTGCCTTTGCCAGGCTCGGGCCTTCTATTGCAGGGTCTTTATAGAAATAGGCCTTCTGATGCCAGTTTTCTCCATATCGAAGTTTTACCCCGTCTGTAAATTTTAGGCGGAGTATCTCTTCTCCAAGCAGGGTCCTGCTCAAATAAGTATCAATAGCTGCATCATAATCCGCTGTGTGCCTGAAAGCTTTGACTGCAAGTTCAGCCCGGGTTTTTTCTGAGATTATTCCGCTTGAGCGCAGTTCCTTAAGGACGTGCCCGTAGTCAGAAGGGTCGGATAATACCGTTACCGAGCGATAGTTCTTGGCTGCAGAGCGGAGAAGAGTAGGACCTCCGATATCTATGTTTTCAATAGCTTCTTCAAGCTCTACATTTGCTCTGGAAACCGTTACCTCAAAGGGGTACAGATTTACGGCTAACAGATCGATAAGGGAGATGTCTTCTTTTGCAGCCTCCTCCATCTGTTCCTTGCTGTCCCGCAGACATAGAAGCCCGCCATGAATTCTCGGGTGGAGGGTTTTGACTCTTCCTCCCATCATCTCCGGATAGCCTGTGACTTCCGTGACATCGGTGACCTCGATGCCGGCATCACGAAGGATTTTCGCAGTCCCGCCGGTTGAGATGATCTTCACGCCAAGTGCTTCAAGCCCGCGTGCAAATTCCACAATTCCTGTCTTGTCTGAAACGCTGAGCAGTGCCCTTTTTACCAAAAAATCACCAATATACTTGGTTTAAAAATTATTAGCTATAAAACTTATGGTTTACGCATTATTTTATTGGAAATAGATTTTTTCCGTTGAAAAATCAGAATTTAACTCCTTAAGTACAACATTTCTGTTAACATCCTGATTAAACCTTCAGATATGTAGTTCTTTAATCTTTTGGTATTTTTGCATGAACGTTTCCATAATTCTTCTATTTCCATACTTTTTCAGGAAGAATGTTCAGGTGGAATACTTATTCTTTGGAAATAGAAAGAATAAGGAGTACTGGGAGTGGGGTTTCTCAATATTATCCATTAAGCCTGCTCCTGATTTTCTGCTCATTTTTTTATTTTACGTTCTGCTCATTTTTTTCAAGAAACAAGTAAAAAGGTTGAGTAATCAATGCAAAAGGAATACGACATCATAATCATCGGGACAGGTACTGCAGGCCGAACTCTCGCAGGCAGGGCAGAGTCATCTGGATTGAAGTTTGCTATTATTGACTCGAGGGAGTACGGAGGTACCTGCCCTCTTAGAGGGTGCGACCCCAAAAAAGTTCTTGCAAATGTATCGGAAGCTACAGACTGGAATAACAGGCTTATAGGCAAAGGCGCAGGGACAAAAGAGCCTTTAAATATTGACTGGCCTTCACTTATCAAATTCAAAAGAACATTTACCGAGGGCTATCCACAGGAGACCGAGAAAGTGTTCGCAGATATGGGGATTGACATGTATCACGGGAGAGCTTATTTTGAAAACGAAAATACCGTGATTGTCGGGAAATATACACTCAAAGGGAAATATATTTTTCTTGCGACAGGGTCGAAGCCTCGAAAACTGAGCATTCCTGGTGAAGAGTACCTTACAACAAGTGAGGAGTTCATGGAAACCGAGAAGCTCCCTGCAAAGATCGTTTTTGTCGGTGGGGGGTATATCTCTTTCGAGTTTGCACACATTGCCCGGCGAGCCGGAGCCGAGGTTTTAATCCTTCACAGAAGCGAAAAGCCCCTGGGAGGTTTTGACTCCGATATGGTAGACCTGCTTGTCAAAGCCTCAGAGACGGCAAGTATAGGGGTTCTTGTAAACAGGCCGGTAGTAGCCGTTGAAAAAGGAAGCAACGGATTCCTGGTCAGAACCGAGTATAAAACAGAAGCAGGACCCGAAACTCAGACTTTCAATGCAGATATGGTGGTAAACGGAGCAGGCAGAGTCCCTGATCTTGAAGACCTGCACCTAGAGAGTGCCGGAGTTAAGGCCGAAAAAAAAGGGATTATAGTTGATAAACACATGCGGACATCAAATCCCTGTGTTTACGCAGGTGGAGACTGTACTGCCGAGGGCATACAGCTCACTCCGGTAGCAACTCTTCAGGGAGAAGTTGCAGCTGCCAACATTCTTGACGGAAATGAAGCTGAAGCCGATTATACAGGCATTCCCAGTGCAGTTTTTACTATTCCTGTCCTTGCTTCCGTTGGAAGCAGTGAAGAGAAAGATTATGAGAAATATAAGGTAATCTTCAGTGACCGAAGTAATTGGAACACTACCAGGAGAACAGGACTTCAGTTTGCAGCCTCAAAGGTAATTCTCGATGAAACAAATGACCGGATAGTGGGAGCTCACATTCTGGGCCCGCATGCAGAAGAGGCTATTAATATTTTTGCCATGGCAATGCGACTTGGTCTCAGGGCATCGGATATAAAGAAAATGGTGTTTACTTATCCAACGATATGTTCCGATATTCGTTATATGTTTTAAAACCCGGCTTCATGGCAAGACTGCCAATTTTATATTGCTTTGAACCAAAAAAGAGAGACAAAATATGGCTGCATACCTTCAAGTATATTCGTTCTTATGATTGAGATCTGGAAAACAAATCTGATGCCGGAGTTCTTTTGATGCCTGAAAAAAAACCTGATAAATTGACTTCCAATGAGTTCCTCAAAAAGTATAATATCCTTGATAATAGACATAATTTTGACCGGATATGGGCTCTATTAAAGAAAGAATACCCGGATGCTAAACCTTCTCTTAACTACAGTAACCCTCTGGAACTTCTTGTGGCAACTGTCCTTTCTGCTCAGTCGACTGATGTCCAGATTAACAGGGTGACTGAAAATCTATTTAAAAAGTATAGGACTGCCCGAGATTATGCAAACGCAGACCTCAGGGAGCTCGAAGAAGATATTTATTCAACTGGATTTTACAAAAGCAAAGCAAAAAACATCAAAGCTGCTGCGCAACTGATTGTCGAGCGCTATGGAGGGGAAGTCCCGCAGACAATGGAAGAACTGGTAACCCTTCCCGGAGTAGGAAGAAAAACCGCTAACATAGTGCTTGCCAGAGCTTTTGGAATAACAGAAGGAATTGCCGTGGATACCCACGTAAAAAGAGTTTCCGGAAGGCTGGGATTTACTAAACATACAGATCCTGTAAAAATCGAGCAGGACCTTATATCCCTTGCCCGAAAAGAAGACCTGGATTCGATTTCAATGACCCTGATTTATCACGGGAGAAAAATTTGCCAGGCAAGAAAACCAAGGTGCCGTGTTTGTGTTGTGAAAGATCTATGTCCTTCGAGCATTATATTTATTGGGGAGTAAGCAGCGAATTTTTTCTGAGGTTTGTAGAAAATAGCTTGGTTGAGATGAATCCGGAAAGAAGCCTGTTGAAATCCTTAATAACAAAAAACTATATGGGGTAGCCGCTTCTTCCATCTCTGGAAGAAATAGGCTTTAAAAAAAGGTAAGAATGTTTTTTTGCTCAGGCTTTTTTATTAAAAACTTTGCCTAGCCCGAAACTGATTGCCAGTACTGCTATAGTCCCTATGGCAATCGCCATTATTTCTCCGCTCTTCCCCATACCTTCAATTGCATAATCAGGCATTGGAGAACTTACTGCGGGTTCCATTTCTTCAAGTTCTGACATTTTCGATTCTTCAATTACCCCTCCCGCTGCACTTTCCAGCCCGTCAGGGTCGGGAGATGCAAGGAAAGGAGCAAGGATGGAAAGCAAAAGTGCAATTGCAATTCCTGCGTAAAGGAATTTCATATTCGAATTCCCGCTCATGCATGAGCCTCCTTCTTTGACTTCTCTGGTCTGGCAGTAAAGCTGTCTTCAAGGAGATCAGGGCGGGATTTTGCAATTGCTGTGATTACAACCGCAGTGATCAGCCCTTCTCCTATAAAACCAATTATCAGGTGATAAGTACCCATTGCAATGAGACCCGGAACCAGGGGGAAAGTCCCTGCAATCCACATCTGAACTGCGCAGACAACAGCCGAAATGAAGAGCCCTAGCCAGGCACCTCCAAAGGCTGCAATGCTTGTGCCTGTGCTCCTGCGAAGAGCAGCATAAGTATAATATCCTACAAAACCGGAAATGATGCCCATGTTGAGAATATTTGCACCCATAGTGGTTATCCCGCCGTCACCAAAGGCGAAACCCTGTACTAGCAGTACAAGTGTGAGTACCAGTACTCCGGCCCAGGGGCTTCCGAAGACAATGGCAACAAGGGTTGCTCCTACCATATGTCCGCTTGTTCCCATCCCTATGGGAATGTTCATAGCCTGGATTGCAAATATTCCTGCCGCAAGGGCGGCAAGAACAGGCACTTTCATTTCGTCAAGATCATTTTTTGCCCATTTCATTGACATAAAAATAAACGGAATAGCAATTACCCAGTAGACAACTGCCTGCGTTAACGGAATAAAAGAATCAGGTATATGCATTTTTGTTTCCTCTTTTACACCTTATTTTTAATTTTCCCCTTTTTCACTGTGAACATTCCAGCTCCCATATTTTTCAGATATCCGTCATATAAAGAAGGAAAACACTCAAAAAGTCAGAGTTTGCTGAGTGCTGTTTTATAAGTTAATAATAATTAGAATTCTGTTATGACTGTTCCTAATGAGTATTTTTGAGGTTATTTCTGGAAGATTTTTCTGTATAATCTTAGATATTTCAGTATTACATATATACATTTTGGTATTATTTTTTTTGATAATTTTTTTATGAAATCTTCTTCTGTGTCGGCATTTTTACTTTTTAGTCAAATTAAGTATCCTATAATCTTCCATCAAGTCGAATTGATTCATCCCGGAAAAGTTGGTGTTAATCCATGTAAGCCCAATTTTAACTGTCTTTTTGGTTCCTTGTGGATTGCTTCTATTTGCACTTAAGTAATATGTACTCATCAAATTTCAATCTTTGGTAATATTTATTATGAAAAAACTGTATATTTGTATATTACCTTCTTTTCAGTGTTATAACATGGATTTGGATATTGATTCTTTGATAAGATTTGATACTTTGAGACTACGCAATTGAATCCTTGAAAACTTAATATTACTCTAAAATAAATTATTCTAAAATGTAATGAGTATTACAATAATGGCCGGAGTTCTTTCTTTAAACTTGCCGCCGTAAGTCCTAAGTTGGAGAGATATGGATGGGAACGAACACTAGGAGTTCTGGTATTGATGTTATTGGGGATATTCACTGGGGAGCCCACCTGTGTCAGTTTTACCAAACCAACGAAGATTTGATGGATATACTTGTTCCTTATTTTAAAGCAGGGCTGAAAGCTAATGAATTTTGCCTCTGGATCACATCACAATCTCCATACGTAGAAGAGGCAAAAGAAACTTTAAGGAATTCTTTCCCAGGTATTGATGTTTATCTGGAGAAAGGTCAAATTGAAATCCTTCCCTATACGCATTGGCTTCTCGAGGAGGGAATTTCTGATCTGGAGAGACTATTCGAAGGATGGGTCGAAAAACTTAACGAAGCTCTTGCCAATGGCTATGATGGTTTGAGGTTGACCGTGAATATTTCCTGGCTGGAAAAAGAAAACTGGAGTGATTTTGTTAACCTTGAAGAAAAACTGGGCAGCCTCATAGAGGATTACCGGATAATTGCTCTGTGCACTTATTTTCTCGACAGGTGCAGTGCAATCGAGATCATTGACATTGTAGCAAATCATCAATTCTCTTTGATTAAAAGAGAGAGTATATGGGAGCATATTGAAAGTCACAGGCGCAGGAAAATAGAAAAAACAGCTATTTGCACCGTACAGGACGAAGAAGTTGAGGACACAGAAGTTGAATTGAGAGAATCCTACGATCATCTGGAAGAATTAGTTAAAGAAAGAACAATGCAGCTTGAAATGGCTTACAAAAGACTGAAAGAGAGTGAAAGAGATCTTTCTGAAGCTCAAAAAATGGCTCATATTGGAAGCTGGAAATGGGACATTATAACCGGTGAACTATACTGGTCTGATGAAATTTATCGTATCTTTGGACTTAATCCTCAAGAATCCAAAGCAACTTACAATGCATTTTTTAATTATATACATCCCAACGATCGAGACTTTGTGGATACTACCATTAAAAAAGCTTTGTATGGAGAGCAGCCCTATGACACTGACTATAGGATTATCTCAGCTGATGGAGAAGAGCGCATAGTCCATTCACGTGGAGAAGTTATTTTTGATGAAAACAATACTCCTGTCCAAATGAGAGGAACACTCCAGGACATTACGGAGCGTACTAAAATTGAAGACTCGCTTTTATTAAGCGAGGAAAGGTACCGTTCTTTCATACAGAACTTTACAGGGATTGCTTTTCAGCAGGACAGGAATCTCAACCTGGAGTTTGTAAAAGGAAATGTAGAAGAGATTACAGGGTACAGCGAAGAAGAATTAATGTCTAAAAAGCGGTGGAGAAAAATTGTTGAGAAGGAAGATTTGCCTTTGTTCCTCAAAAAAGAAAGAGAGATTAAAAACGCTCGTTCTCCGTATTATGGAAAAATTAGCTACAGAATAAGATGTAAGGACGGAAAAATAAAATGGGTACATGAAGTATATCAGAAGATTCCGGGCAAGAACGGGAGATCCGATTATCACCAGACCACAATAACCGACGTTACCGAGAGAATAAAGGCAAAAGAAACCCTGGTAAAAATTGAGGACGCTAGGAAAAAAGAAATCCACCACAGAATAAAAAACAACTTACAGGTAATCTCTTCTCTTCTTGACCTTCAGGCTGAAAAGTTCAGTCATAGAGAGGCAGTTACCACTCCGGAAATTCTAGAAGCTTTCAGGGAAAGTCAGAACCGGGTAATCTCAATGTCCCTTATCCATGAAGAACTCTATAAGGGAGAAGGAACCGATACACTGAATTTTTCTGCATACCTTCAAAAGTTAGCTGAAAATCTTCTACAGACCTACAGTCTTTGTAGTAAAAATGTTCACCTGTACATGGATCTGGAAGAAAATGCTTTCTTTAATATGGATGCCGCTGTCCCTTTAGGAATAATTGTTAACGAACTCGTTTCGAATTCTCTCAAACATGCTTTTACTGAAAAAGAAGGAGACATTCGAATCCGGCTTTGCAGGGAAGAAAAGAATAACAAAACACATAAGTCCCTTTTCAGCCTGACGATTTCAGATGACGGAAAAGGAATTTCTGAAAACATAGAATTAGGAACTGTTAAATCACTAGGACTGCAGCTGGTTAGCATTCTTGTTGACCAGGTAGACGGAGAAATCGAACTTAAGAGAGTAGAAGGGACGAAATTCCGAATTACATTCCGAGTAGCAGAAAGATTATAATCCTGGACAAAAAGGCACTAAGACTGGATAAAAAGTTATTGGTATCATCAAAGCCCCGAAGTTCTAGGTAGTCGTTGATTGCTGGAGGTTAACTGCAAGGATCAAAATAATAAGTACGGTCTTTTTAATGACTGTACTTCTCAGTCTCAGGGATTTCATGCAGCAGATCGTTATTTCAAGCAGTAGATCGTTATTTCAAGCAGTAGATCGTTATTTCAGGCAGTAGATCGTTTAGACATAAAGATGGATGTATAACATGCAACCTGCACTCAGGAGCAAAAAAAAGACATCCCAAGTTCTGATTTTGGTCCTGTAATACGATTTTTCGTGTCCGCTCCCATATCCCCGGCAAAGCATGCTGATATAAGTCCTTTCTCCCTGCTCATAGGAGCGAATAAAGATTGAGCTCATACTGTTTCCTATCTGTTCGATGACCCATTTTCTCGACACATCTTTGTTCCAGATATCAAAGAGCCTGGTCTGCTGTGCAATCCTTATCCTTTTGAGGACGGCCCAGAAGAGAAAGAGGTAGCGCACCATCATGCTCAAAAGCAGAGTGAATTCCCTGGGGATGCCTATCCTATCGGCTGCTGCAACCATATCTCGCAGCCTTGTGGCGGATGATAGCAGGACAATGGATGTTATGCAGACAAGAAATTTCGCAAGCAGTGTGCTCCCAAAGGCAAGCCCCTCATATGTTATGCTTAGCCCTAAAGGCAGGTCGAGAGGATAAACCGTATAGTTTTCAATAAAGGAAGGTCTCAGAAAAGGCTGGATAAGGGCAATTCCGAGTCCGAAAGGTAAAATTGCAAGGATACGAAGGAAAAAGTATCTTAAATCCAGTCCGGCAACAAGTACAAGAAGCAACAAATAGACTTCTATGGCAAGAAGGCGAACTATGTTTTTATCATGAATTCTGGGCAAGCTAACTACATAAACAATTACGGTAAGTGCAAAAAGCAGTTTTACTCTGGGGTCAAGCCTGTGTATCGGGCTATTTTTATATGATTCGCGCTCGATATCAGTAAGTGTTACCATCAAAAATTCTCCTCAAAACGCCCCGTAAAATTTTCATGATTTTATTGTTGATTTTATTTTATCCCTGCTTTCTGATGCGCAGAGCCTATAACACGCAGGATCTCATCTCTGGCAGTTTCTGCTGTTATCTGTATGTTAACGTCAACACCTTCCTGCTGCAGCATCTCGAAAACTTCCGCAACTCTGGGGAGCCTTAAGTGTGCTTTTCGGAGTAGTTCGGGATCATTGAAGATCGCTTCCGGAGTTCCGTCAGCCTCAAGTTTTCCGTGGTGAAGTACGAAAACTCTTTCTGCAAAATAGGGAACAACATCCACATCATGGGTTGAAAGCAGCATGGTGATCCCCAGTTCCCTATTCATCTTCGTAATAAGCTCCAGGACTCGGGATGAGCTTAAAGGGTCAAGCCCTGCTGTGGGTTCATCAAGCACGATAACTTCCGGGCGCATGGCAAGAATACCTGCGATTGCTACAAGTTTCTTTTGCCCTCCGCTCAGGTGATGCGGGGCTCTTTCTTCAAAACCCTTAAGTCCTACCATCTCCAGGGCTTCTTTTACCCTCTTTTCTACTTCCTCTCTGGACAGCCCCATATTGATCGGCCCGAAAGCCACATCTTCTTCAACACTAGGGGCAAGTACCTGGTCGTCGGGGTCCTGGAATACTATTCCTACTGTTTCCCTGCACATCCGGACGTTCTTTTTAGTTATCTTTTCTCCCTTTACCAGAACTTCTCCGGAAAGAGGGCGTAGGATCCCGTTAAGGTGTTTGAAGAGGGTGGACTTTCCTGCTCCGTTAGCTCCGAGCACCGCAACTCTTTCTCCACTGTATACTTTGAGGTTTATCCTGTCAAGAGCATTTGCCTCCAGGTGAGGATATCTGTGACAGAGATCTTTTACTTCCAGGATAGGAGTGCCGGTTCTTTCACTGGAGCCATCTGTTTTTCCCGAATTTTTCCCGGTTTCAGGGCTATTTTTGCTCTCTGTTTGCTCCGGAAGATCTGCTCTTTTTCCGGGATTCCGTGGGGAGGTTGACTTGCTCATAACTGAAAACGTCCTCTAATGAGACCACATTTACCTTTTTATATAATTTTTTTAAAAATAGTGTTACAGCTAATGAAGTTATCTTTTTTATGTGTTATGGTTTGTACTTTCCGGTTTGCGGTTGATATCCTCACTTAATTCTGTTTTTGATTCTGTTTATTTTTCACTTAATTCTGTTTAAGGTCAGTCCTTAAGTTAGCATTTGTTTTTATATCTTTCCTTCTTCTTTTTCCGGCTTAAAAAGCTAAAGGCAAACAAGCCCTAGAAATTACCTGAGAGATAATCCAAGAGATAATTATACAAATCTTCCCTGCATCTTTTCCTTTGATGCAGCGAGTCGTCCTTCATATAGACATGGATTATTTTTTTGCAGCTATCGAAGAAAGGGAAAATCCCGGACTCCGGGGAAAAGCAGTTGTAGTCTGCATGCTTTCAGGAAGGAGTGAGTTAAGCGGAGCTGTAAGTAGCTGCAATTACATCGCGCGAGAATTCGGAATCAGAGCGGGAATGCCCTGCTCAAGAGCTAAGAAACTAAATCCTGAAGCCGTTTTTCTACCTGTCAGGAAAGAATTTTACACTTCGGTTTCGGACAGGATTATGGAAATCCTCCGCAGCTATGCAGACCCTGGGGTAAATGGAGATTTTTTTGAGCAGGTAAGTGTTGATGAGGCATTCCTTGAGATCTCCGAAAGGACAGATGGAGACTTTAACCTTGCTTTTGAGCTTGGGATGCAGATTAAAAAAGAAATTAAAGAAAAGGAGAACCTGACCTGCTCTATAGGAATAGGCCCGAACAAGTTAATTTCCAAAATGGCTTCCTCCGCAAAAAAACCTGATGGAATAACAGTCGTGAGCTCGCAGGATCTGGAAGCTTTCCTCTGGCCTCTAAAAGTATCCAAACTCTGGGGGATCGGGGACGTAACTGCAAGAAAATTACAGGAAATGGGCGTAGTTACAGTAAAGGACCTTGCAGAGCATGATGTTATCGAACTTATCTCCACCTTCGGGAAGTCCAGGGGTACCTGGCTTAAACAGGCAGCTGCAGGAATCGATAACTCTCCACTTAAAGAAAGAGACGGCTCGGAGCAGATAGGAAGGATTGCGACACTACCTGAAGATACCCTGGATAAAGAGCTTATCTCTTCTTTACTTGAGAGGCTCGCAGAGGATGTTATCAAAAAGCTGGACTCTAGAGAACTTTCCTTCAGGATTGTAACCGTTACTGTCATAAACTCAAATTTCAGGATGTATACCAGGAGCCGCACGCTCAGTCATCCTGTCTCTTCAAAGGAAGTTCTTCTTCAGGTAGCCAGGGAAATTCTCGGGGAATTCCTTGCGGAAAACAGGACCGAATTCAGGCGTGTGGGAGTAAGGGTAGGAGGACTCCAGAAAAGCAAAGGCCAGAAAAGCCTTTTTGATTATTAAGTATAACGTTTGAGTTATATTTGAGTTTGAAAATTTACGTTTACCTTGTTTAATATTGAGCTTGAGGGTTACGTTTACCACATTAAACCCGTATGGAACTAAGGCTCCCGGCATGATTTATATTTATAATTATTATATAAATAATATCCTCCTCAGTCTAAATTATTTCATTTGCTGTTCCTGTTTTTTGTTAACCTATCAGATAATTTTTTTTCATAAAATTTATCATACAAGAAATGTAATAATAATATGGCTAATATACAGAAATTGCTTCCAGAACCTGAATTTCTATCCCCATTTTTTTTGAGCCAGGCTATTTTTCATGTAGATCATCTCTGCATGCGGGTTTCTTCAAAACAGCACTTTATTCGAAATTCACTAAAAATGGCGAAAAAATTTGTAAATTGGGTAAGGAAGGACGGCACATAAGGACGGTCAGGAGAGGGACAGAATGATTAAAAAACCGTTTACAATCCAGTTTCCGGAAAATCCGGTCAGCGGATTCAGCTGGAATATCGCGACCAGTAACGGGTTACAGATAACGAGGGACAGATTCATTCCTGAAGATGAGGAAAAGACCGGCAGCGGAGGATACCGAGTATGGGACATCCAGGTAACTACCCAGGGCAGTCAAAAGATAACAGGTACATACCGGAAGGGTAACCAGATAGCAAGTTGTTTTGAAATCAATATTGATGCCGAATAACAGTTTTTACAGGCCGCAAAGCCTGAGAATCCTGGAAAGGTCGCCTTCTCTGGTAAAAACCCAATCCGCCCTGCCTTTCCAGGTTTGCTTACTTTTTTCCTGCTTTCTCTTAATTTTTCCCCTTTCCAGTTTTCTCCAGACCTTTCCCGATTTTGCAATATTTTATCAGTCTGCTATTACTTACATGAATTTCACAAGTGGGCAGACTTCTATACAGGCTCCGCAGTGAATACAGCTATCCTTTATCCATGCTCTCTTTTCTTTCATTTCAATTGCACTGTGCTCACAGTGTCCTACACAGACCCCGCACCCCTGACAGAGAATAGCTCTCCTTACCGAAAATTCAACCTTTCGCATGAGCTTCTTCAGCGTTTTTTCATCTTCACTTCTTCCGTTCACATTCCCTGAAGCAAACACCTGAGCTCTTGATTCTCCCATAGCAACAGAAGCAGCTCCTTCAATAAAGGAAACTTTACCTGCAGGCTTAAGCATCCCGCTTTCTTCCAGGGCTTCTATGTCTATTGCCTGCCCGAAGCTTCCATCCGCAGAAATCCCACCTGCTTTACAGGGCCTGTATCCTGTAGCAACCTCGAAATGGAGTTCTTTTAGTGCTCCCTGGGAAGGGAGCAGGGAAATTCCCTTTCTGTCCGCAAGCTCCTGCAGTACCTTTGGATAGCGTTTGAAGCGCCATAATCCGTACTTTACCCACTCAGAGGAAAGTCCCATTTTTTCTGCATAAGCCTGGAGATGAGAATTGAGTTTTTTCGCAAGTTCAGGATGGCTTTCCTCAAGCTGGAAGAAATCGGACAAAGACGAAGACGGGCAGAGCCAGCACCCCATCCGGTCGTACCCTTTCTCATATGCAGGATTATAAGGAGCTTTTGTTCTGAATAAGTAGAGCCAGACATGCAGAGCCGTCCACTCCTGTATAGGAGATGCTCCTACCTGGTTTCCTACCCAGGGATTTTTCCATACCCTTTTGCTGATAGAGCGAGCATGGGACTCGTACTGCCGCTGTCCTATAAAGCTCAGGCAACCTCCCTCATAATTCTCGTCAATCAGCCTGGTAATGGGTCCCAGTTTGCATATCTTGCAGCACCAGCGTGTGTCCATTGTAGGGGGGCCGAAAACTCCTATGGACTCCCAGAAAGAATCTCCCGCACTCGCTGTCCTGAGAGTTTTTCCGTAATATTCCGCAACCTCTTTGACATTTTCAAGGGTTTCCGGAAACTCAAGCCCTGTATCTGCAAACATAAGTTCGTAATCGTCCAGAGTTTCGTCCACCAGCTGCAGGACTGCAAGGCTGTCCTTGCCTCCTGAATAGGATACGCTGACCTTCAAATCCATACTTCTCGAAACGTCCTTTATGAAGGCATGAGCTTCTTCTATCATGAGGTTCAGGATTTTCTCATTGGCTTTTACGGCGTCGTCCCAGCTTTTTCCTGACTCAAGGGTTTTTGCAGCCGCTGGCTCTGCGCTCCATCGAGGCTTCACTGCATTTCCGCGCTTTTCCTCTATCATCTCTTTTCCTGACATACGTGCGCGTCCGCAGCAGACTACTTCTCCAGCAGGGTTCAGGACAACGACTTCGTCCTCTCTTTTGATTTCAGTGTCTGCATCAAGGATTCCGGGAGCCAGAATACTTGCCCCTTTTTTCAGGATAAAAGGTAAAATTTCCTCTTCAATAACGACCCATTTTTTCAGGTCTTTTTTATCCCTGCCCTGGAAAAGCCGCCTTGCCCCTTCGAGGCGGGGGAGAAGGACCCATTCGCAACTCTCTATTTCAAACCTTATGGATGCAAGGACTTCCCCGTCCACTATAATTTCATCCATCCTGTCTTCATAAGGGGCTTTGTTAAGTACCACAAGGTGCCCTTCGGGGATAAGAGGAGCACTAAATTGTTTTTCAGAAACGGAATTTATGCGTCTTATATCGTAATCAAAAGCAGGGCGAATATCTCCTGGAGGAGTTACTTCAACTTTTTTTGTTCTTCTGCCGCACCCGCACTGTTTTCCGAGCACAGGCACATTGCAGGCCTCGCACCAGTGAAGGAGCATTTTGCCAAGGTATGCTGGTCTGGACATATCATGCAGATTGAGAGGGGTTCACCTTTAAAAGGCTTTGGCTCAAGCTTTTTAAAAAAAAGCTTGACCAAAAATTTCTGTAGAAAGCTTTGGCTTTTACTATGAGAAAGTCTTAACATCGAGTTTATTTTGAAGCAGCAGAAGGACTTGCGTATTTGAACTGGAAATATAGCGTTAAAACGTTAAGTATCTAAGATGTGAATCAAATTATATTGATTGCTATATTTGGCTTTTAGCTTGAGTGCGCAAATCCAATAAGATAAAAGTATCCTTAAGGTCAACGTGTACCCTAATTTCGGAAAAATTTACAATCTGATTTAATGTTAACCTTGCCTATTATCTAATTGTAAGAATAGTTTGAATTTTAAGGCAGTCTTTTTTTTAATAACTTTGTTTTTTTGAATATTCTGCTGCAAGTACTGATAGCAAGACAAATATCAATACCAGAATTAATAGGTAAGAATTTCTTGATTTGTCTATCCAAGATATGCATTATAGAGTGCTATAAAAACAGCTATCAGTGCTAATATACGTGCTATTATGTTAGCTGATTTTGCATTTATATGAACTCTCCTAAAACGTTAGTCCATCCATAGTGAACCAAAAATCCAAAAAGCATATACGACATTCAAAGAAACAAATATTGAGTTTTGGGATCAACAAATTAAGTCGGTCTTTAGGATGGTCTGCTGTCATGATTTATTATGTGTAGGATCAGAATTATAATCAAATACGGGATGAGAGATCCCATTAAGGATACAAGAGTTACCGCTATAAATATCGAAAAATCAAGCTCTCTCGAAAGTAATATAGTTGGAATGAAAAAAATTGCAAAGTAAGCGATAAACAGTTTAATATAACTTGATTTTCTCATCAAAATAATACACATCCTTATGCTGTCAGTCAACCTGGAAAGTACAATGGGCGTTCACTGAAGTGAATATGACAATAGAAAAACTTCTCAACCTTAAGATTATATTTTTCCAGTATCGCAAGAAAATTTTTATCGTTAATAGATTGTTCAGAAAATGCAATTATGTAGTCATTTTCTTTTTCAATTATGTAATAATTTCCTTTTTCGATAGCTGGAGTAGATTCGGTCCAATTTTCTTTTCTTAATTTGTCTCTTATATCTGTTATTTTCTCTTTATTTACTATTATGTAGTATTTGTCCAGCATATCATAAACATTGTAATCTATCTTATACTTGGTCAAACTGTAGTTTTCAAGAACATTTTCTGCTTCCTGTTCACTAAGTCCATCTCTAAACTGAATTATCAAGCCAGCTACTTTTCTCTCTTCCGGTTGAGGGGCTCCAGTTGGAGTAAAAATTGTACCTTTACAAAACAATCCAATAAGTACTACGAAAATCAGAAAAACAATAAAGGAGGCGATTTTTTTGTTTTCTATTCATATCAACCACTCAAAACACGGAGCTACTACTTTTCCAGAGTTTCCGCCCTACATAAATACAAGTCAAGCTTCCCAATAATCCGAATCCCGGAGTAGAATTATTTTTGTTCGATTCATTTCTACTTGGGTAACTACCTCTATCAGGTTCAGAATCACTGTTGTTTGAATAAGCAGAATGATCAAAGCTAGGATCGTCCAGGTCTTCAGCTAAATTTCGAGCATAAATACGGTACGCAGATCCATCAAAAGTATAAAAGGCGAAGTTTTTATGAGGGATGGCTGCCCACCTGATTTCATAAGAGCCCCCGGAACTACTTGCTTCACAATTATCTGGATGGTCAACTCCGGGTTCATTAAGATTCATACTTGCAATTAAACGTTTATCCGTAATCTCAGCCACATCACGCAGCACAAGATTATCAGCAACCACAAACTTATCCGGATACCTCTTCCAGATGTCCTGCAGATCAGCTTTTAACTTTTCTTTATCTTCCTTCTCAAGATCAGATTCGTCAATCGCAGTCAGATAAGCAATCTGACTCTCGTTATCAGTCGCAGCAAAGGCAATCGAGCTATAAGGAGATGCCTTTACAACATCTGGCAAAGAAGCCTGTAGCTCCAGGTAATCCGCAACTTCCTTCATTCCTTCTTCACCCAGCTCAGCCTCCAGAGCCTCCAGCTTTAACTGGGCAACGTCTTTAGTCTGGTTGGTTTGCTGTTCTTCTATCGATGCCGCTGCTGATAATATCAGACATAAATACAATATTATAGCAACATGTAGCACTAATGTTCCATCTTTACTATTCATCTGCTCTCTCCAAATCCAGTCATACAAACTTGGATATGCCAATTTGCGGAGTTCGTAGGAACCTGGAAAGTACTTTCAAACTTCATAAATTTCTCTTACATGACTCTTTATAAGTTTTCTGACCAAATCATCAAACAATTTGGAAGAATGTCATATTTTTGATCATTTTTTCCAGAATTATTACTTAATAGGACGAATAGTTCGATGATTTGGTCAGAAAACTTATATATTCCCATTCAGCACGAGCGCTTTTTTGAACTTAAAAAATGAGAGATGCTATTTTAAAGGAATACGCAAACTCTTTAGTCAAATCTGAATCAGTATCTTACAACTGTATCTTACAACTAATATTACAAAACAATAACAGAGAAATAATTTTGTTTTTGACCCTTCACTAGTATTTTTGTAGCTAGCTCTGGAAATATTTCCAATTCAGAACTCGTGTAGCCGATATATACTCACTATAGCAATCGATTAAAAACAGAGGTTTAAGTAAATCTTTCTTAATTAATTCCTAACTTCACAAGAGTCCAGTAGGCAAGAAAGCCAAAAAGAAAAAAGCCTCCAAAATAAATTTTGATTAACAGATGGTCATGTACTACATTTTTAGCCACAACTTCGCTAAGTAAGTTCAGAGCAGTTACTATAATAATTGGAACTAAGATCCTTAGTTTCTGTTTTCTTTCCATGCAATCATCAAATAAAAAAATGGCTGAGTTCCTAATTATCCAAGACTCAATTAAACTGTATCAATGACTACCAATTTTCGTATAAATATAATTTATTATTGAACTGAGACCATGTTTGCGTTGATATGCATAAATAAAAGAAAGGAAAAAATCAGTCATAGCTAAATTGCTGGAGAGATGCGGGGAGGATAATTTACCTCGAGTCAGTTATTCAAACTTCGCATTATTATTCAAGCTCCACATTACTTCTTCCAGAGTTTCCGTTCTCCATACATGCATGCCAAGCTTACCAGTAATCCGAATCCCGGAGTAGAATTATTTTTGTTCGATTCGTTTTGACCTGAGCTACTACCATTATTAGATTCTGAATTATTAGTATCGTTGTAATTATTATTGTTTGAATTATTGAATTCGACAGTGTTTTTTTCTTCAGATGATGATAAGTTAATTTCTTCTACTCCTATCTTTTCTGTTGCATTTGAAGTTGCTATTGTGCTCTGGTCAGGCTCATTGGCTGTTGCTCCTGTACTTTTTTCGTTCCTGTTAGAACCTGTAAAAGGCCCGATTACAACTCCAACAGGACCGTTCATAGTGTATTTTCCTGTATTCACGGTCGCTGTAACAGTGTTTGTGGCCGTGTCAATTACAAAGACAGTACCAGTATCGATTCCTATAGTCGTCACATATGCAAACGGAGCTGCACCTGCGATACTCACCAGTACGAAAACCGCAAGTACTGATACTCTAAAAATTTTTATGAACATATCTTCTCTATGTAGTTTATTAGACATCGCCAGTCATGCCTCTTGACGTATTTTGTAGAGCTTGGTTTTTACAATATTTAGAAAAAATGGCTTCTTTTTATATTCCATGTCAAGACTTTGTGACGTACTCTGGTTTTGGGATCAGCTCCCTAAAAAATAATAGTTATATTTCTTTGTAAAGTTATGTTAAACTAAATATTTGGCAGATGAACGCCTTTTAAGATGATCGGCTGTCACGGTTTATTATGTATATAATCAGAATTATAATTAAATAAGGAACGAGAGATTCCATTAAAGCCGCAATAATTATTGTTATAATAATTGGTAAATCAGGTTGTCCAATCACATTTAGATAATTTATAATGAAAAAAAAGGCAATGCAAGCGAGAAATAATATTTCATAACTTGATCTTTTCATAGTAAATTCACATCCATACTTCTTATAGACGTTTCAAATTGAGCTGATCTCAAACCGGGTTTCTTCCTAAACAATAGAAATTTTAGAACTATTTTTTTCATGATCATAAACTCAATTGATGGTTCAAAATTCCATGTATAGAGGACCAATTTCGAGTTTTTGGTTAAGATCAGTTATAGAATAGTGAGTCTCGTAATTTCCATTTTGATCGCACGATAAATAAATTTTGACGTAATAGTTCTGAACAGTTATGCTGTTGCTCTTGTATTCAAAACCATAATGGAAATTTCCCTGGGCATAAACTTCTGCAGTACTGCTGGAAGTTAGATCCTCACCTTCTTTCCAGTTAGAAATCTGCCAGAGATTAAAAGGCATATTATGTACGTACCATGAATCTATATGATAAGGCTGTACAGATTTGTGGTCATACCCAAAATATCCTTTTGTGGTGACTGTAAACAATTTCCAACCAAGGAAATTATACTCACTTACGGAATGTGTAAGAATAGGAGTATAGTCCGGGTTCTCCAAAGACCGTGAATTCACTTCACTTTTTTCATTAGTTGATTGGATTGTACTATTGTTTACTTCTTCTTTCAAGTTATCAATTAAAAAATAACCTTGATCTGTGAAAGTTATATTTGATCCATCTTTCAGTCGATATGTCCTTGAATTATTCTCATCTGAATCAGTATCGTTCTTTTGCATTGAAATTTTATCTTTGTTTGCTTTACAATAATTTTCAATAACATCGTCTGTGGACAAGTTTTCGGTGTTAGAGTTTAGAGCATCTATTAGACCTTGCTCAAATTCGGAAATATTTTCATTTGTTTCCAAATTTTCTTGTGCACTTACAGCTGGCACAAACACTGAGCATATAAGTAATATCGCCAAAAACAACATTTTTGTATCAGATTTTTTCTGAAAGCGCATTTTAGCTCCACAAATTCCTTTTTACCTAACTCTTTATAAGTTTTCTGTCCATTCCATCAAACAATCACAAAATACGTTGGATTTATGATTTCTTTTTTTAGAAACATTACATAATAGGACGAATTGTTTGATGGTTTGGCCATAAAACTTATTTGTTCATGCTCAACGTAAGTGTTTTCTTCGACTCGAAAAATGAAAGATGTTATTTTTTAGAAAGATATAAACCGTTCATTTATATTCAAAAAAAATCTTACAACTCATTACAGAACAACAGGTTCGTTTTTGGCATCTTCATAGTACCTTTGAAGCTGGCTCTGTAGAAATTCTTAGTTTAGGATTCCTGCAGACCGAGATATAAACTCATTATCTCAACCGGCTAAAAACAGAGGTTTAGCAAGTCCTCTTTAACTTCTCTTTAATCAATTCCTAACTTTACTAAAGTCCAGTAGGCAAGAAACCCAAAAAGAAAGAATCCAATTAGTGATATTGTTATTAATGGATAGTCGTGTACTCCATTTTTAGTTACAGCTACTCCAAGTTTTTGGGATGTAACTTGCGCAAGTACGGTCATAGCAATAACCGTAAAAACTGGAATTAAAACCCTTAATGTCTGTTTTCTTTCCATGTTATCACCAAATAAAAAATGGCTGACCTTTTTATTCGCCAAGGCTCAATTAATTGTATACCAATTAATTCCAACTTTCATGTAACTCTGATCTGTTAATAGCATTGAGGCTATTCTTTATAAGGTATTTCTACCTCTAAACCGCTATCGGAATTTAGTCCCCGTTTAAATCTTCGTATTCTCTATTGTGTGAATTTTTGAACCGTTGTTCATTAATCCGAAATTTGGTTGATCATTTGAGATTCGAAAATTTGGGATCTCAATTTGATTTTGGGATCAGCTCATTATGTGATTCAATCTTTACATTTATGATTTGGAACCTGCATCTTTTAGAGGTTAAAATATGATCTCTCCACCTGAAAGTTAAAGGTTTATTCCGGTGGCATTAAAAAATGCATCTTCCAATGAGAGAGAGTTTTCTATAAGTTTGAAAACATGGCCTCCACTTTCAACAATTAACCTGTTGATTTCCGGTTTTACATCTGTCCTGGAGTTTACGAGAATTTCAAGAGTATGTTCGGCTTTCAATTCGGTTTTTATGACAAACTCCAGATTCTCGATTAAAGAAATCATCTCAGAGGAGAGATTGTAGACTCCAATCGTAATAACCCCGTTTGACTCAAGGTGACGGATTTTTTCAATTGTGCTTTCGGCAATAAGTTTGCCTCTATCCAGAATTCCGACATGAGTACAAATCTCCTGTATTTCCAGAAGGTTATGGGATGAAAGAAATATCGTGATTCCCTTGTTATTGCACTCACGAAGAATTTGCCGGATTTGCCGGATTCCAACAGGGTCAAGGCCATTTGTAGGCTCGTCAAGAATCAGTACTTTTGGATTATTCAAAAGAGCCTGCGCAATCCCTAGCCGTGTTTTCATACCATGGGAAAAATAGCCCACTCTTTTGAACATTTCATTGCCAAGCCCAACCTTGTCCAATAAAATCCTGGATTGTTCCAGGCTCTCTTTTTTGCTCAGGCCTTTTAATCTGCCGTAATAGACCATGTGGCTTAAGGCGGTCCGTTCGTCATAAAAACCGGAGTCCTGAGGAACCAGGCCCAGAATCTGTTTAA